>JBBRED010000319.1:0-10044 GCA_038203335.1 Haliangiales bacterium
CGATCGGAAGGCTGCGCCCTCCGCTCAGGTTTGCGCCCCCAGACCATCCGCTCGCTTACACTCCTTGCAAGAGCTTCGGTTCTCAAGCGCCCCAGCCTGTATTCGCCGTCCCGAAAAACCCGCATCGAACGGCCTATCCTCACGCCGCCGTGCGATCGACGATCAGCCCGCCAGTCCCGAAGAGACCCTGTCGAGGGTGGTCGATGATGCGCGTCGGCTCGCCCTGCGCTATCGGGCGGAGATGATGTTCCCCGGGGCGATCCTCATGCGCGAGCCGTAGAAGCGCGGTCACGGCGCCTCATCGGCGCCCATGTCCCACGCCGGGGAACTCCAGCTCGGCAACGGCAACTGATCCGGCTGTCACGGTTTCACCTCGATCGCGAAGCGGTAGTACGCCGCGACCCTGCCGCACGATGCGACAGGGCTGCGCGTTGCGCCGAACACCTCGGCGTGGTGTGTTCTGCGCGAGGTGGCTATGGGGAGCACTGCGCGATGGACAGTGGCGATCGTGATCGGTTTGTGTGGTGCGCTCTGGGCAGATGCCCAGGGAGACCTCGACGGCGCGAAGCGTGACTACAGCTCAGCGAAGTCGAAGCTCGATGACGTGAAGTACAAGGTCGACAAGTATCTCGAGCAGAGCCGCGGCCTGCGCTCGTTCGATACCGAGAAGCTAAATTCGCTGATCGATCAACTGTGCCGCCTCGACACCGAGCCGGACGACCGAGAGGTCGATGGCCTCGTGCGCGATCTGACCGACAAGGCGGTCGACAGCGTCAAGCGCAACTACGACGACACCAGTCGTACGGCCTATGATCGAATCAACGACGTCGAGCAACTGCTGGGTCAGACCAAGGCGGTGCGCGATCGCGCGAAGGATCTGAAGTCGCAGGACGCGGTGAAGGACGAGGCGTCGCGCCTGCTCGACGACGCCCAGAGGCTCGTCGAGGACGCCGACAAGCTCATGGAGAAGACCCAGTCGGACTTCAAGTCGCTCGACAACGTGAAGAAGGGCACGATGAACGGCGCGAACAATCCGACGATCCGCGCGAAGATGGAGTACGGCAAGCAGAAGCACAAGGATCTCCAGAGCTCGTACTCGTGCGACGAGCGCGAGGTCGTCCTGTCATCGGGCCGTCCCGACTGCATCAAGTTCGTTCAGGACGACTGCCAGATCATCGAGTTCAAGCCCGACACCTACTCGACGAGCGCAGCCGAGTCCCAAGCGCGCCAGTACCTCGACGACGTTCGCCGCAAGTACAAGGACGACGACCGGGCGAAGAAGTGCAAGCAGGTCGACGGCTATCCCTTCTTCCGTACCGTCGGCGTGACGTATACCGCCTGCAGGTCCTGACCATGACAAAGCTCGCCCTCGGCGCCGCGGTGTACTTCGACCACGAGCTCGCCACCGATCCACGACCACTCGTGACGCTGTGGAGCCGCATCGCGACGCAGCCCGAGCTCCGGTTCTGGACGCTCACGGCGAAGCGAACGACCAAGCCGATCGACTTCAACGTCGACCAGCTCAGGTCGCGCATCGAGTCCGGCGAGACGACTGCGGTCGGCGTCGAGACGCACAACCGCGACGTCACGATCATCGCGCAAACCACCCCCGCGGCGAGTCTCGACCGTCGCCCCCCGGCACCGCGCTGGAAGTACGACCTCGCGGTCGCCCTCGGCGGCGATCGAGTCGCTGGACTCGGCCAGGAGGCAGTGGTCACCGCCCTCTGCGAGTTTGCGGGCGCGGTCGCCGCCTCTGCGGGCATCGTGATCTGGTCGGCCTCGCTCGACTTCGCGCGCGCCCTCGCCCTCCTGTCGAGTGGCCCTGACTTGCCTCGCGACCACGTGACCGCGCTCGTCGACGCACAAGTCACACGCTCGCACTGGGGCAACGTGATCCGCGGTCCCGAGTGGGGCACATTCCTCTCTGCCGCGCACGTCGCGACCCTCGCCGGCCGCGCGCTTCCTGTGGCGAAGACGATCCCACTAACGTCGGGCGGCGCGTTCGTACAGCTCACCCCCGAACCGTTCGATGTCGAGGCGCCACCACCAGCACTCGCGGAACTCCGCGAGGCGCTGGCACCAGCGATGGCGTCGCCGCAAAGCTAGCGCATCGCGTTGCCGTCGCCCTCTCCGCACCGCCCCACACCCGCCGATTCACGACCAAGGCCGGGTCCCGCCCGGCGTTCGATGGTGCCCTATTCGATGAGAGACTCGCCCAGCAGGCCGGGCGGGGACGAACTGCGCGGATCGAGCTTCGCGACGCACGAGACATCGTAGGGGGCGGTCGTGGGATAGCGTCAGCTCGCGCGGACGACGATTGTTTTGGGACCCGACCGCGGAGAAGTGAGGAGGCCGTTCATGGAGTGGTTGACGTACCTCGCGATCTTCGTCGTCGTCCTCGGGTTGCGCGTGACCCTGCGTTTCGCGCACGGCGGCTTTCGATGGGGCTCCACTGGCGGCGTAGGTGTCGTCCAACATCAAGCGCACGCGCTCGCGAAGACGGCTCGCGCGATTCCCTTGACGTCAGCCGCCGACGCCCGTGAGGCGACCGTCGTACGGCTCGTTGGCGAGGTCAAAGAACATGACCGTTCGCTCGTGTCCCCGATCGGCGGTGCCCGATGCGTGTACTGGGAGGCCGTTCTTTACGAGCATCGAGGCGTCGGTGTGTCCCAGAGCTGGGAACCCATCGCTCAGCACTCAGAGGCGATCTCGTTCGTGCTCGCCGACGCGAGCGGCCATATCCTGATCGACCCCTCGCTCGCGACCATGAGCCTCGGCGGAACGGAGACACGAATCTTCAACCCGGGTGAGCTGTTGCCGCAGGGTGTCGCGACGTTTCTCGCTGCCAGTGGCTGGTCGATCGACGACATGCGCCGTCGCGGAAGCCCGATTCGCTTCGACCAGACAATGCTCGCGATCGGGCGGAGAGTCGCAGCCGTCGGAGCCGGTAGCACCGTAGACCGTCACGGCGGAGACGGCGACCTGGACTACCGCTCACCGCCGGCGACGTGGCTGTTGTTGGACGGGCGTAACGCTGAGCTGCTGATCAGCGACGCGAAGCCCCTGCTCCGTGGCGCGGCGCGCGTTGACGAGAGTGCGGCGAAGTTATGGCCGCGCAGCGTCGGTTCCGGGCTCGCGGCTCCGGTAACCGGTACCGGGTCAGGTCGCTGGGTCGGGGGCCCCAAGGACGTCGGGCCCGACGAGTTCGAGGCGCGCTTGCGCCGGAGATCGCATCTGGCACGCGCAGCCAGCGTCGTCACGATCGGGCTGATCGGCATCGTGCTCGTGAAGATCGCGTTCGCGCTGGGACTCGCCCGCCTTTGGACAACGTCGGCAGCGATGTTGACCGAACAGCAGCGTACGACAATTCGTGACGAGATCGATCGCCAGCGCGTCGCCGCCTATCGATCCGACGACGCGTGGCGCGCAGCTCTCCGAACACGCCGCCGTCCCACGAGCGCCTCAGCCGACCCGTGTCCGGCGACCGCAGTCCTGAAACAACAACTCGCCCGGTCGTTCAAGGATTCCTTCAGCGAAGCGTCGCCCGACGCTCCGTTCCCATTGGTCCCGATCGGTCCGGATGGTGAGCCTCCCCTGAAGAGCCCCCGTACGAATGCGATCCTCGCGGCACTGGACGCGGTGGCACAGTTGCTCGCCACCGCACACGCGAACGAGTACGAGACGTTGCGCGCTCGTCTCATGGAAGCGCATGTCGTCCCCGTCGACATTGTGGTCGAGCTCGACCGCGGTCCCGATCGCATTCATGTCTGGGCGTGGGCGTACGACCACGCGGCAGGCCGGATTGTTTGCACAGGTAACGGCGACTTCCCAGGGACAATCTCGACCCAAGAACCGCGGGGTACGCCGGCGCCATCCTCGAAACCTTGCGCCCGGATGATCGGGACGCAGCGATCCGCCCATGACCGCCCAAGGCGCTCGGTCGCCGTGTTGACGCGAAGATCGGACGCGAACTCGAGTGCTGGGTACCTGAACGAGACCGCCGCAGGCACGGCATCGACGCCAACTACCACCACTCTGATTCCGCCAGCATGGATCAAGGAACTCGACGGCCGCGCACGACGCGGCTCACGGACTGACCAGGATCGCATAGTCGCGGATTAGCGCGAGCATCGCCGCGGTGCGCAGCATGACCTCGAGCTCAGTGCTGTGGCCCAGCCCGAGCAGCCGGTCGAGGCCACCAACGAGCGTCTTCGGCTCGAACCCCGGAAGGGTGACGAGAGTCGGAGCCACGCTCAAGAGCGGCATGAAGATCATCTGCTCACCGAGAAGTCGGTCGACGTCGTCCCACGATAGATCGGGAGTCTCAAGCAGCCGGATCTCGGCTTCCGTGTCGTGGTTGAAGTACGTGTTGGTCGGCTCGCCAGGTTCGAGCGCGAGATACGACTGTGTCCCCCAAATCGGAATGCGAAGCCGCCGGCAACCTGTACGCTCGAGCATCCGTTGCCAGCGCGCCTCCTCCGCAGCGACTTCGTCCGCCGAGCACCTCACGATCGACCACGGTCGTCCCATTCACGCCTCGCACGCCGCCACGACAAACCCGTGGACCGCGCAGAATGTCAGCATCGCGATCGCGTCGTCGGCTTCCCCGTTACCCGCGAATGCGCGCACGGCGTCGCGCACGAGCAGGACCGGAGACACCCGCATCCCTGCGAAGGGATGCCGGCCGGCGGGGATGTCGGTCTCGGGATACCCCTCGAGCACGATGATCGCGCGCGGCGTCAGGTCAAGCTTGCGCGGCGACGCCCTCACCGTCGTGCGCTGGGGCCTCGCATCCCAGATCCGCAGCAAGTGCTTGGCCACGGCCGACGGCAGCGGGCCACCGACGCCATCGCCGGACATCACGACGAGGTCACCGCGGTCCGCTTCGGAGCCCGAAGCCATCGGTAAGTTTGCACTCAACACCTCTCGAAGCTCGTAGAACGGCGAGAGCCCCCGCCCGAAGTCACGGACGTGAAACAGCAGCTCGTCACGGCAGTATCCACCCGGCTGCTCGTCGTTCTGGTCCGCGAACAGGGCCCACAGTCCGAGCGTGAAGGTGGTCGCCAAAGCCTGGCGAAGTTACCACGCGGTGACTCTCCCGCCGTGCGCGACATCGCGGACGGCTCCACGCTGCGTCCTCGATCGAGCGGTCGCGCGCCGCGACGCGATCGTCTCATGGCGACACGAACGGAGCGCGCGGTTCAGCGACCGCCAAGAACGAACGCCGCAACGAGGACGCCGATCGCGATCACCACGCCGACGAACCACGCTCGCGATGCGCGATCAGATAGCTGGGTGTCGACATCGGCGGAGTCTACGTCGCTCCAAATCTCGCTGCCACGTGGCTGCCGCGCGGAACAGGATCAGCGAGGACGAACGAGGAGGAACCGGAACATCGACACTGTGCAAGCCTGCGTGGTCATTGCAGGGTCGCGAGATGGTTGGTCATCTCGGCTTGGCAGTATCGGGTTCGAGTCCCCCTTCGCGCACGACTCAACCACTGGAAACAGTGGTTGTTTTATTTTCGGCTCGCACGCCGAGCGGCGAGAACTGCTCCGTGGGAACTCGGTTTCGGAGAAAGTTCCCACGCGCAATTCACGGCGCACCGCCTTGGAGCACGGTCAGCGCACGCCGCTGCTTGCCGGCTTGCTCCGCACCCTTTGCGAGGTAGTGCCGCCGGGTGACCGCCGGTCCCGTCTGGCCGAGCGCTTCTGCGACGTGCTCGACCGACACCGCGCCGGCCGAGATCGACGCCTGCGTCGGCGCGTTCGGACCCGGGCGGAGCGTTCACGATCGGTGTCTCCGGAAAGATCGCGGCGGGTCAGAGCTGCGAGAGTCCGCTCGCTGTCTCCGGTGCACTCACCTGCTCCACCGGCAATGTGTGCAAGGGCACGGCGGGCGCGCGCACCTGCCAACCGGCAGCGTGTAGCGATGGAATCGACAACGACACGGATACCCGCACCGACTATCCGCTCGATCCCGGCTGCTCGAGCCCGCTCGACGACGACGAGACCGATCCGATGACCGCGTCGGCGTGCTCGAGCGGCATGGATGATGCGCGCGAGTTGGGGCGTGACGGCCGAGAGGCCGACCTGCTGTCGCGTTCCGTCGAGGACGTCTACCGTGGACACGCGTAGCCGCGAGACGCGCTGCCCCGCCGACGAGGTTGGAATTCGCATCGGGATTCCCGAGTCCTGTGGGTGTTTTACGTTCACACTGCGCTCGTCATGGACGTTGCCGCATTGCTCGAAGAGCTTCAGCGTGTGCACGGCGCACACACGATCATCCTCTACGGCTCGCGGGCGCGCGGTGACGCGACGCCGGAGAGCGACATCGACGTTGCGTCGTTCGCCGACGTAGCGGTGATGACGCGCGATGCGCGGTTGTGGCGCGGCCTGTACCTCGACGGGTTCGTCTATCCGAGCGCCGTCGCCATCGCGGCCACGGCCGCCCCCGAGATGCTGAAGCTGGTCGGTGGTCGCGTGCTGCTCGACGACCGCGGCCTCGCAGGGCCGCTGCTCGAGCGGATCGCCGCGCTGGACCGCGAGCCGCCACTCGTCGCCGCCGACGATCACCGGCAGATGCTTCGCGTGTGGGCGCACAAGATGTTGCTGCGCATCCGGCGAGGCGACACCGAGGCGCACTATCGCCAGCACTGGCTGCTCTATCAGCTGCTCGAGGACTACTTCACCCTCCGAGGCGAACGCTACTGCGGCCCGAAGCTGGCGCTGGCCCGGCTGCAGGCGGACTCGCCAGAGGGGTTCGCGGTGTTCGCGCGTGCGCTCGCGCCCGACGCGCCGTTCGAGGCTCTCGTGGCGCTCGTCGACCACGTTGCCGGACAGGCTATTTCGTACTCGTGAGCGTCTTGTAGGCCGTCTGGTTGAAGCCAACGATCACGCGATCACCATCGATCACGATCGGCCGCTTCAGTAGATTCGGCTCGGCTGCCGCCGCCTTCGCGAAGACGGCCGCGCTGGGGGGCACGGCCTTCCAGTTGTTCGCCTTGGCGGTGGCGTGCTGCACGTTCAACACCGCCGCGACGGAGCCCGCCTTCGCGACGATCTCCGCGACCGCCGCGACCGAGAGCGGCACCTTCGCGTAGTCGATCTCCTCCATCACCAACCCGGCATCGCGCAAGGAACTCCTCGCGTTACGACAGGTCGTTCAGGTGGTCTTCAAGAACAGCTTCATGGGCGGCAGTGTGCCGTGAACGCGGCGACCGTGGCAAGCCGTGAATCACCGCGTGTCGGCGCTCGCGTACGGCAAGGGTTCCTGACGCAGGTCAGTGCGTGCAGGCTCCGTACTGGAACTGAGAGTCGAGGTGCTGGCTTCCGTGATCGAGGGTCCAGCGGACCAGCCGCTCGTCCGAGTCGTACGTGAACTGCTCCGTCAGATCGTCGGTCGTGCCCGAGGCATCGTGCTCGAACCGCGCGATGGAGTTGTGGCTGGTGTACGTGAATTGTTCGGTGACGTCGTTCGTGGTGCCGCTCGCATCGTGCTCCCAGCGTGCGAGCTTGCCGGCACTCGCGTACGTGAGCTGATCGGTGACGTCGTCCGTCGTGCCGCTCGCATCGTGCTCCCAGCGCGCCAGCTTGCCCGCACTCGTGTACGTGAACTGGTCGGTGACGTCGTTCGTCGTGCCGGCGCCGTCGTACGAGCGGCGGACGAGGCGGCCACTGCTGTCCCACGTGAAGTCGACAGTGAAATCGTTCACGGTCCCGGCCTCGTCGTGCGTGAACCGCGTCACCTTGCCGGCGGTGTTCGTCGACATGCTGCCGGATACCGAAAAGTGCGTCAGCGCATCGATCGCCGCGCCGGCCGCAGCGTCACGCCACACCAACTTCGAGTCCGGTAGCGCCGGGGGCGTGTAGTTCGAACACGTGCTCGGTTGCATCCCGGGATCCGCGTCCGGAGTCGTGTCGTCGCCGCCAGTTGGCGACGTTGGCGACCCGCCGCACGCCGCGAGGGTCAGGACGATCGTGACGAGGGTCCGCATGCCCCGCTCGATAGCAACAAGTCGGTCGAGCCGCAATCGAATAGGTCGCCTGCGGGGGCGACGCGGCAGGCTCTCGATCCGCGGCCTGATCTAGGCGGACGTGCGTTTCAGAGCCTGGTCGAATCGAACTGTCGCGTGAACCCCGGTTCGCCGAAACCGAGTGACAGGGTGAAGTTCGAGCACCGTCGGAGGACACTGGGCGAAGCTCCCCAGCCACGGTTGCTTCGCGTACCTCGAACGCGGCCTCGGTAGCACACCAGAGGCATGTCGCGCGCTGATCGAACAACTCACTGCGGGGCTCGGCCTCGGGCCCGAGACCCTCATGGTCTCCACGAAGGACAGGTTCCTGCAGTGGAGCAAGTTCGCGTGGAAGAAGATCGATGCCGCGCTCGAGCATGGCCGGTTGTCGGTCACCTTCCTCGTCGGTGAACCCTCCGAAGTACACCGGGGAGGGCGGATCACGATCAATGACAAGCGAGAGCTCGATCGGACCGACGACGCCCCACCAAACATCTGGCTCGCAGCCGAGTCGACCCGCTGGCCGGAAGCGAAGTTCACCGCGGTAGCGCGCTCGTGGTTCCGCATCGCCGCGACGCAGTGCCCTGTACTGTCGGGCGGCGTGTTCGCGGCCGCGAACATGCGGAACGCGAAGGTCGAGGCGAGTCGCGAGTTCGAGTCGCTCGTGGGCGAGGCGCTCGATCCGACCAACGAGCTGATCAGGAAGGAACCGTTCGGATTCCATGCGTGGGAGAAGGTCCGGCGCGTGTATCCGATCACGCTCCTCGGCCCGAAGCTCGCAGCGCGCACGAGCGCGGAGGACCTCCGAGCGGCGGGTGCGCTGGCGGTCGAGCCCGTCGGCTCGTCGCTGATCTTCGATGCCACCGAGCGGCTCGTCGAGGTGTGGAACCGGCCGTATCTCGAGGCGACGACGAAGCTGCGCGAGCTGGTGTGGCCGTGGTCGTTCCAGCATCCGCACGATGACCCGAAGCGCCGGGGGCGGTAGTCCTTCGGCCGGCGCGGCGCGGCGCAGCACGGGGTACGACGAGGACGAGGAGCAAGGGACCCGAGCGCAAAGCCGGGCTCATCCACCCAGGATCGTTACCACGCGCGCGGTGTGCGGTGGTCGCCACACCGCGGCCGGAGGTCGAACGTCGGGACGGGAGGTCTGGGCAGTGACAGACCCAGAGGCTAGATTCCGCCCGTACCGGAGCGCCTCGCGGGGGCGCTGCTCCTTGCCGAGGTCGAGCGGGTCGGCCATGCCCTGCAGCTTGGGAGCCCGTTCACGACGACCATCCCAGAGGTGAACGATCCGGATCGTCTGTCACTCTTCGTCGACCTCGAAGTAGACGTGACAGCGCGCCTTCGGAAGCAGGATGCGTTTCAGCGAGGGATGCCGTGCCGGGGGGAATCGCGAGCCAACACCACGCGTGGTTTCGAGTCACTCGACGGCTTCGAGGAGCTCGTGCGCGAAGATGCCAGGGTCATCGGCGTGCTCGCGCCAGCCCGAATCGATCCGGTCGGCCGCGCGCGATGCGCGCTTCGAGATGTACGCCTTCACGATTTCGCGGCAAGCTTCAGCGCGAACGCATGGGCATCCTCGAACTCACATCGAACATCTCGCGCGACAACGCTACGGCGCTCTTTCCTTCGGTGGTGACGTCGTCGTCCGAACTGCGGACATGATCGCATCGACCGGCGAGTGGTCGACCGGCTGACGCGGTAGCCGGCGTCCGAGATGCGGACGCGCACGGGCGTAGGTCGGCGGCGCGTGGCGGGCGCAGCGCGGCGCGGATCTTTCAGAGCGGCCGTGCGTGCTCGCGGGCGGAGTCTACGAACGGACGGCTGGCGCGGCTGGACAGCCGCTCGGCGGCTACCAACGACGCACGCCAGAGCGCACGGTGCTACACGAGCTCGTGGCGCAGCACGCGCAGACGATGTTGGCGGAGCTGCGGGACGCCGATGGCCGCGGCCTGCCGCGCTACGTCGAGCGCGAGCTCGCCGAGTACCTGCGGTGCGGCGTGCTGGCCCACGGCTTCGCACGCGTCCGC
>JBBRED010000320.1:0-10012 GCA_038203335.1 Haliangiales bacterium
TCCCAGCGGTGATGACCGTCGGAGGTGATGTACTTGAACCGATAGGTATCGACGCCGTCGATCCGACCGCCGTAGCCGCACTCGGCATCGAGCGCATCTTCCGCGTCGAGGAACATCTCCTCGTTCGGCGTATCGAGATAGACGACGACCGAGCGCATGAACGCGCGGAAGTCATCGGGGACAAGGAACGCCGGCATTGGGCTCAGAGGTTCGAGTTGCCTTCGAGAAACGACTTCGCGTCCACCTGGTCCGACCAGGGCCCATGGTAGCGCAGCACGTACAGACCATTGCGCACGTCGACCACATAGATCAATCCGTCCCGGATCACCGGATAGCTCCACATCTCCACCGGGTCGCCACCCAGGCCGGGATCTTCCGCGCCCACGGTCGTCAGTGGGTCGGGGCGCAGCGAGGTCAGCGCGGTCGGATGCTTCGGGTCGTGGATGTCGACCGCCACGATACCGCCCGCGTACCAGGTCACGAGCGCGAGATCATGCACCACCGTCGCGTTGTGCGCGGTGAACGCGACGCGCTCGTGAGGCGTGCCGCAGAACTCGTCGAGGTTCTCGTCGAGCTTCAGCGTACCCACCAGTTTCGGCGCGGCCGGATCCGAGACGTCCGCGATCCGCAGCGGGCCCCACGGGCAGCCGGTCCCGAACGGCATCGGATAGATCTCCTCGGTGACCACGGCGAGCTTGCGCCCCGGCACCTCGACCGTGGAGTGCGGACCGATCGCGGTCAGCGGATCCCACCTCAGCGCCGCCGCCGGTGGCGTGAGCAGGATGATCGCCGGCAGCGCGCTGACGTCCGCGAGCAACAGCCCACTCTGCTGATGTGACAGGTACGCCACGTTACCGTCCGCGGAGAGGGAGACCGAGTGCAGGATGTCGTCGCCACCCGATCGCGGCATCACGCCGGCGTCCCGGGGATCCCACGCCACCACGCGCACCGGCAATCGAGGATCGGTCGCGTCGATCACCTCGAGCGCCGGCTTCACCGGCGGCACGGTCACGAACAGGCGCACGGAGTCTCCGTCGCGCCGCAGGTACATCTCGTGCGGCGAACGCGGGAAGAATCCGCCTGACATGATCGTGTACGTCGAGAGCAGTACCGGCGCGCGCCGATCGTGGATGTCGTAGAACGTCAGCGTCTCCGGCGGAGTGGCGCCCGAGCAGCCGTGCAGATCCGGCGAGCAATCGAGGTTGAGCACGACGAGGAGATCGAGATCAGCGACGGCGCGGAGCTCGCGCGATGACATCCCCGACACCGCGGGAATCACCTCGCCGATCATCGCCGGCGCGGCCGGATCCGTGATGTCGATCGCCGCAACGCCGTGCTTGTCGTTGCGCGATCCGATGTAGACGGTGTCGCCCGCGATCGCGAGCGCCGAGCTCATGCCGCGCGAACCGAGATCCGCGTGACCCACGATCTCGAACGACGCCGGTTCAGACGGAGCGCCGCCGCACGCCGCGACCACGGCCATCATCGACACCCAGGACGTGCACCGCATCGCCCCTCGACACTACCAGCCCGGTGGACCTGCGCGTGTCGCGCATCTATATGCACACGCAGGCGGCGCTTCATTCTTCACCCCACCGCCGGCCCGCAGTAGTGTCGCGCCGTGCGAGGCCTCGTGGGTTTGTGTCTGATCTCGGCGTGCGGGTTTTCGACCAGCACGTCCAGCGGCAACAGCGGCGACGACGGTGTCGCTCCCGACGCGAGCGTGGACGCCGCTGTCGAGATCGATGGCGCGGTTGTTCCGGTGAACCTCCCGCTGTACGCGGCGAGCCACCAGATGCTCTACCAGATCGATGTCGACGTGAAGACCTCGAAGCTCGTCGGCCCGATCAAGCCGATCGGCACGAACCCGGTCGATGTCGACGGCCTCGCGCTGTATGGCCAGAAGCTGATCGGCATCAGCGATGGTGGCGGATCGCTGATCACGATCGATCTCGGCACCGCGGCCGTGACGGCGGCGATCCCGCTGACGCCGGCTGGCCCGTGGAGTGGTCTCACCGTGATCCCCGCGGGCGATCTCGAAGCCACGCCGGTCGTGCTCGCGGGCACGCAGGCCGACGGCAAGCTCTATCGCATCGATCCCACGACCGGCGTGGTCACGATGATCGGACCGTTCACCGGCGGCTATCGGTTCTTCACCGACCTCGCGTGGGTTCATGGCTCGGGTCTCTACGCCACGCTGACCGCCGGCGACTGCGCCGATGTCTGCTTCGCGAAGCTCGATCCCACGACGGGCGCCGCGACCGCGTTCCGCACGAACCTCGGCACGAACCTCTACGGCATGTCGGGCTATCGCGACCGCTTGTGGGCGTTCAACAACGCGGGCCCGGTGCTCAGCGTCGATCGCACCACCGGCGTGATGGCGGTCGAGCTCGATCCGCAGATCCAGTGGACCGAAGCGGCGCAGTAGTCGCTACAGCTTGACGGTGTAGACGAAGCTCGCCTTCGGGAAGCGCTGGAAGCGCTCCTGGATCGTCCTGTGCGGGACGATCTTGCCGTCGACGTACTTCTTCGACAGCGCCTCGGCCGCCTTGCGATCACCGCGCGCCTTGATGCCGGCGACGACCCTCATCATCTCGTTGACCGCCGGCACGAGCTTCGCCCGGTGCAGGACGAGCGCGCCCTTGTCGGTGCCGTTCGCGGCGGTCGCCTTCGGATCCCAGGTCAGCGCGCCCTTGTCGAGCAGGAAGCCGATCTGGATCGCGGCGACGTTGCCGTACGTCTTGCGCTCGCCACTACCGGTGTACATGCCCTGCGACGTGTGACCGAGGGCCCACACGATCGCGTCGGCGTAGCTCTGCGCCGCCAGCTCGTCGGAGATGATCTTCTTCGTGCGGAGGAACTCGAGCAGATAGAGCGCGCCGGTCTGCGCCTTGAGCTCCTCCATCATCGAGGCGAGCGGGCCGCCGAACACGTCGCGCGCCTTCTTGCCGCCGACCTCGTACTCGTGCGCGGGCCCCAGGTTGTGGGTGGCCTCGTGGAGGATCGTCGACAGCAGGCCGGGTTCGAGCGCGCCGGTGTAGTTCTTCATGAACCCCGCGTCGAGCATGCTCTCCGCCTGACCGCGCCGCGCTGCGACGCTATCGGGATCCTGGTAGTAGTTGACCATCGCGACGGTGCGGCCGCGACCTTCGTTCGCGACCGGTCCCCAGTTCGGCAGGCTCTGGCCGATCGTCGCACCGAGCGGGCTGCGATCGTCACCGGCGTTGATCACGATGTCGATGAAGTCAGGCAGGTGGAACGTCACCGGGCGAGCCGTGTACGGCTTGCCCGCGCGTGCGGCGATCGCCGCCTCCATGTCCTGCTGCACCGGCACGAGCTTGCCCTGCCAGATCTTCGAACCCTGGTTGATCCGCGCGAACGTCAGATGCATGCCCGCCTTCGAAGAGCACGGCTCCCAGTACACCTCGTCGGGCCCGACGCGCACGTACCACTTCGAGTTGTCCACGGTCATCTTCGCCCACGCCTCGTCGGCGGGGACCCAGTCGTTCGAGAGGAAGCTCGCCGCCGCGGCCCGGAGGTACGTGACGAGCGGCTTCTCCGCGGGATCCTTCATGCTCGTGGCCGCGGCCGTCAGCTCCTTGCTGAGCGCGGTCATCTGCGTCCTGTAGACCTCCGTGTAGGGCACGGCCTGCAGCGCATCGCCGGTGCCGCGGACCGCCACGAACGGCGCCATCAGCTCCTTCGCATCCGCGCGCTTCTCGAGCGCGGCGCAGAACTTGTCGTCGGCCTGGAGCTCGGCCGGATACAGATCGAAGATCGGCTTCGGGGCGCCGGGGATCGCGGAGCACGCCGGATCCTTCTCGGTCGCGGGGCCCACGCACTTCGGTCCACGGTTCCGGCGGAACGCGCTGCGGCTCGCGGCGTCCGCGGGCAGCTTCGCTTCGAGCGCGGCCGAGCCATCGTGCACGCTGTACAGCTCGTCGATCATGCTGCCGATCGTCATCATGTGACGAACGAACTCCTTGTCATCGGGCGATAGACTCGCGAGGTCCGAGCTGACGAGCGTGGCGCGGCCCTGATCGAGATCCTTGCCGACGAGGATCTGGCGCTTTCCTTCGTCGGTCGACGCATCGGGCGGCGGCGCGGAGGCCGCGCGAACGATCGTGTCGTACGCCACGTTGAATGCGCGCGTGAACGCGCCCGCCTTCACGAACGGACCGCTCGACGGATAGAACAGCAGCGTCGCCGTCTCGTCGGGCGTCATGTCCTTGTCGCCGTTCGTGTCGGCGATCCAGTACACCGGCAGGTTCTCGCGCACGGCCCAGCGGTTGAGCTCGGTGCGGCTGATCCGGTCGTGCTTGAGCGGCGGCGGAGGTGCCTCGACCGGCGGAGCGGGCGTGACATCCGCGGTGACCACCGGCGCCGGCGGCGTCACATCGGGAGCGGGTACCGGCGGTTGCGGCGCCGGGGACTTCGAGGAGCAGGCGACGAGAAGTGCGAACAAGCACGGCAGGCGCTTCATGACGCGCACGCTAGCACGAGCGAACGTGACGAGAGCGCCCGCATCTCCGAGGCGAACCTCGTGATCGCGCATACCTACGCCGGCCCGCAAGATGCACAACCCCTTCCCATGCAGGTCGATGAATTCGAGGACAACGAACCCCGCGTGAAGCGCACCGATCACATCGCGATGCGGATCCTGAAGGAGTACGTCGCCAAGCACGACGGCGATCAGCACGACGGCGGTCTCGTGATCGACCGTGAGTTTATCGTCGTCGCGCGGGGCTAGTCGTCGTCCAGGAGCTTCGCCAGCAGCGACGGATCGAGCGGCTTCACGAGGTGGTGATCGAACCCCGCGCTCTTCGTCCGCTCGCGGTCCCGATCGTGCCCGTAGCCGGTGAGCGCGACCAGGGCGACCCCGGCGAGCTCCGGGTGCATGCGAAGCCGCTGTGCGAGTTCGTAGCCATCCATCATGGGCATCCCGAGATCGAGCAGCGCGAGATCGGGCTTCGTGGTCTCGGCGGTGGTGATCGCGGCGGCTCCGTTGTGCGCGACGGCGACGTCGTGCCCCATCAGACGCAGCATCTCCGCGAGCGTGTGGGCGGCATCTTCGTTGTCGTCGACGACGAGGATCCGGCGCGGCGTACGTGGTGGGAGCAGTGGCGTCGACTCGCGCACAACGCCGACGGGCCAGCGCACCAGAATCTCGGTGCCCGCGCCCGCCCCCGCGCTGACCGCGGTCACGTTGCCGCCGTGAAGCTCGACGAGGTTCTTGACGATCGTGAGCCCGATCCCGAGACCAGCCTCCCCTGGCGAGGACGCCTTCGTGAACGGAAGAAACAGCCGCGGCAGCATGTCCTGCGGGATGCCACGCCCGGTGTCCTTCACGCTGATCGCGATCGCCGCGTCCTGCGCGACCGCGCGGATCGTGATCGCGCCTCCGGCGGGCGTGTAGACGGCAGCGTTGGAGATCAGATGCGTCAGCACCTGGACCAGCCGCAGGCGATCCGCGTCGACGCGCAGCTCGCGCGGAACCTCGATGGTCATCGCGTGCTGCTTCGCCTCGAGCAAGTGCTCGGTCGCTTCGATCGCGCTGGTCACGGCCTCGTCGAGCGCGATCGCCTCGCGGTGCAAGACCACGGCGCCGCGCGAGAGCCGCGAGACGTCGAGCAGGTCGGAGATCAGGTGGCGGAGGCGCTCGACGTGGCGCTCGATGATCTCGAGCTCGCGCCCGACCACGCCGCCGCTCCGAAGCTTGATGAGATCGAGCGCGGCGACGATCGGCGCGAGCGGGTTACGCAGCTCGTGCCCGAGCAGGGCGAGCATCTCGTCATGCTCGCGGCGCACCGAACGCAGCTCCGACGTCAGACGCGCATTGTTCCCGGCGAGCGTGGCGACGCGCGCCTCCAGGTCTGCGACGTACGAATCACGTCGTGGCCGATCGTCGGTCACTGCACCACCGGCGAGTAATCATGCAAACCATGTGCACCGCGCGAGACGCTCCTTGCCCAGCTAACCCAGGATTCGCCGATGGACGTCCGTGGCACGAGCGCACGGTGAGGCGACATGGCACGCTCGGAGCGATGCGCGCGCTCGTGGTCCTGGTGGTGGTCTGGCTCACGGCGGCGGCCCGCGCCGAGCCGGAGCCAACGGTGGCGTTCGCCGCCGCGAAGACCCTGCTCGCACCCGGCGCGCGGACCACATGCACCGACGTCGAGTGCCTGCTCGCTGACGCCTACGCCGACGACCCGAAGGCGAAGGCGCTCGCCCTCTCGCTCTACCGCGCGACCGGTGACGTCGCTGGTGTGGGTCCCGAGGAGCTGATGGACGGCGGCTACCGCGGCAAGATCCGCCTCGTCCCCGAGCTACCGAAGGGCGCGTATCGCCAGCACCTCGTGTGGGTCGCGGCGGCGATGACGGACTTCGATGCGTTCTTCGCCGACCTCTACGCCGGGGACACCGCGGTTCCGAACTATCGCTGGCGCGCGCTTCAGCTCCGGTTCGTGCGCTCGCCGAAGAAGCGCACGCCGAGCGCGTACGCGTTCGGATGGACGGTCGAATACAACGTCTCTGGCTCGCTGCTGACCTCGGCGCCGAGCGTCAAGGAGACCCTGTTCCACGAGCTGTTCCATACCAACGACTTCGACCACGGCGACTGGTCGGCGAAGACGCTGCAGACCGACTACGACGCGATCGTACGGAAGTGCGGCACGAAGGTATCGTGTCTCGCGCCGTTCGCGCCGGGCACCACGAAGGTGCGCGCGACCGGGACCTACTACGCGTTCCAGCCGAACAACGGCAACGGCGTCCACGAGTACGCGGCCGAGCTCGCGATCCGCTACTTCCGCGAGCAGACCGAGATGCTTCGCGACAGGAAGCTCCGGCACCGGGCCTTCAAGTGCGGCCCGGCCGAGAACGGGCGTGCCTGGTCGGCGTTCGTGGCCGAGTTCTTCGGCGGCCGGGACCTGGTCCCGAGCTGCTGACCACTCCGGAACCGTAGGATCAGGGATTTTCGAGGAAACTAGCGCTCATACCGCGCCCGATCGCTCCCGAGACACCAAGACCGTGCGCGAGCGCTCACCGCGCACGGGCGCCCGTTCCACGGCGCCAACTAGTGGTGATCAGGGATCCAGAAACCTAGGTTTCCTGGGCACATGGCATGCAACTCGCCCCCCGGGTGAATTCAGCTTCGCGGGACGACGGCCGAGACGGCAGCGGTGATGGCCTACTCGCCGACTCCGAGCCGGTGCCTGACGTGCTGGAGATCAGCTACGGCCGGGACATCCTCGTGGTCGACGACAATCAGTCCAACCTGATCGCGATCGAGGCGGCGCTCGCCCCGATCGGTCGCGAGATGGTGCTCGCGCGGTCGGGCATCGAGGCCCTCGGCCGGCTGCTCGAGCAGGACTTCGCGCTGATCATCCTCGACGTCGCGATGCCCGGTATGGACGGCTTCGAGACCGCGAAGATGGTGCGCTCGCGCCAGCGCAACCGCACCACGCCGATCATCTTCGTCACCGGCATGTCGTGGGAGAACGACGCCGTCATCCGCGGCTACGAGCTCGGCGCGTTCGACTTCCTGATGAAGCCGATCCGCCCCGAGGTGCTGCGCGCGAAGGCGAGCGTGTTCGTCCAGCTCCAGGAGCGCACGATCGAGCTCAAGGCAAAGGCCGACGAGCTCCGCGAGGCGCAGACCCGCGCGCACGAGCGCGAGCTGCTCGCGCAGCGCCGCCGGTTCGAGGCCGAGGTCATGGAGCAGGAGATGCGCCAGCTCGCCGAGACCGATCGCCGCAAGGACGAATTCCTCGCGATCCTGGCGCACGAGCTGCGCAACCCATTGCAGCCGCTGCAGACCGCCGTCGAGGTGCTCGAGCACGATCCCGACAAGCCGGTGCCGGCGCGCATCCGCGGCATCGTCCAGCGTCAGGTCCAGCACATCACCCGGCTGGTCGACGATCTCCTCGACGTGGCGCGGTTCAACGCCGGCAAGCTCGAGCTGCGTCGCGAGCCGGTCTCGCTCGCGCAGGTCGTCGACGAGGCGGTCACGCAGTGCCAGGCGATGATCACCCAGCGCAAGCACACGATCAGCGTCATCGCCGGGACCAAGCCGGCGATCGTCAACGGCGATCCGGTGCGCCTGATCCAGGTGGTCGTGAACCTGATCGGCAACGCGGCGAAGTACACCGACCCGGGCGGGAAGCTGAAGGTCGTGTGGGGAAGCGAGAAGGGCCGCGGCGTGATCCGGGTCATCGACAACGGGAAGGGCATTCCGGCGGACATCCTGCCGCGCGTGTTCGACATGTTCGTACAGGAGCGGGTCCAGTCGTCGGGCGCCGGTGGTCTCGGCCTCGGTCTCGGCCTCGTCAAGCGATTGATCGAGCTCCACGGAGGAAGCGTGAACGCAACCAGCGGTGGTCCGGGCCTCGGCAGCACCTTCGAGATCTCGCTGGCACTGCACGAACAGCCGACCGAGATCGTGACGGCCCGAACCAAGACTGGACCGCGCAAGGGGCCGCTCCGCGCGGTGGTCTGCGACGACGCGCCCGATCTGCGCGAGCTCGTCGCAGACCTGCTCCGCCTCCGCGGTCACGAGGTGACGGTCGTCGAGGATGGCCCATCGGCCGTCGAGACGATCTGCGCGCAGAAGCCGGATGTCGCGCTGATCGACATCGGCCTCCCGAACATGGATGGCTACGAGGTTGCGCGACAGATCCGGCGGTTCAGCGCCGACTACCGGCCGCGCTTGATCGCGATGACCGGCTACGGCCAGGCCAGCGATCGCGCCTCCGCCTTCGATGCGGGCTTTGACGATCACATCACCAAGCCAGCGAGCGCGGACAAGATCCTTCGCGCCCTCTACGGAAGCACCGAGGAAGCATGAACACCTTCGACACTCCCAAGTCCGGCTCCAAGGCGAAGGCGAAGGCGAAGCGCGCTTCCAACGGCAGCGGCAACGGTCACACCGACAACGGCGTCGTGAAGGTGAAGATCGTGCAGCCCGCACTCGATCACCGGCAGATCCTGTCGGCGCTGCGCGCGTTCAAGCGCGGCGACTTCGACGTCACGATGCGCGAGGACCTGACCGGCGTCGACGGTCAGATCGCGGAGACCTTCAACGAGCTCGTCGAGATGGTGAAGACCATCCGCGAGGAGGCCAACGACGTCAGCCACGCGGTCGGCAAGGAAGGCCAGGCCGGAAAGCGTATGCGCCGGCTCAACGCG
This sequence comes from Haliangiales bacterium, assembly GCA_038203335.1. GTDB lineage: Bacteria > Myxococcota_A > Polyangia > Haliangiales > Haliangiaceae > JABFXX01. Next base: position 9,184 of record JBBRED010000320.1, read on the forward strand.
AGCGGCGGCTGGGCGCAGTACATCTCGGCGCTCAACGACGTCGTCACGGATCTCACGGGTCACGCGAACGACATCGCGCGCGTCGTCACGGCGGTGGCGCGTGGCGACCTCGAGCAGACGATGGATCTCGATGATCCCGGCGGCGCGGCGCGACGCGGCGAGTTCCTTCGCCACGCGCGCATCGTCAACGGCATGGTCGCCCGGCTCTCGCAGTTCGGCTCCGAGGTGACCCGCGTGGCCCAGGAGGTCGGCGGGGAAGGCAAGCTCGGAGCCCAGGCGCGCGTGCAGGGCGTCAGCGGCGTGTGGAAGGACCTCACCGACTCCGTGAACCTCATGGCGTCGAACCTGACGTCCCAGGTCCGCGAGATCGCGCGCGTCACCACGGCCGTCGCGCAGGGCGACCTGACCAAGACCATCACCATCGACGTCAAGGGCGAGATCCTCGAGCTCAAGAACACGATGAACACGATGGTCGAGCAGCTACGCGCCTTCGCGAACGAGGTGACGCGCGTTGCTCGCGAGGTCGGTACCGAAGGCCGCCTCGGCGGTCAGGCAACGGTGCGCGGCGTATCCGGTGTGTGGCGCGAGCTCACGGAGTCCGTGAACTCGATGGCGAACAACCTGACCTTCCAGGTCCGCAACATCGCCGAGGTGACGAGCGCCGTCGCCGCCGGTGACCTCGGCAAGAAGATCACGGTCGAGGCCAAGGGCGAGATCCTCTCGCTGAAGAACACGATCAACCTCATGGTCGATCAGCTCTCGAGCTTCGCGGCCGAGGTGACGCGCGTGTCGCGCGAGGTCGGTACGGAGGGCGTGCTCGGTGGCCAGG
>JBBRED010000321.1:0-10011 GCA_038203335.1 Haliangiales bacterium
GCACGTTCTATGACGTCCTCGAGCTGACGCCGCTCGCCGAGTACCCGGAGATCGAGGAGGCTTACCGCCTGGTCTCCATGCGCTACGCGCCCGACGTGCTCTCCGAGTACGACCTCTCGGATCTGCAACCGCAGGTCAAGCCGATGTGGGAGCTCGTCGAGAAGGCGCGCTCCGTGCTCGTGGATCACTCGGCGCGCGGTCGCTATCACGACTGGCTTCGCGCCAAGCTTCCCGCGCTCCGCACGGTGTGGGCGATCGATCCCGGTCAGGTGAGCGCGGCGGCGGCGGCGTTCGCGAAGGGGCAGGCCGCGCTCGGCGCGGGCGACGTCCACAAGGCGATGAGCGAGCTGGCCGTGGCGTGCCGGAGGTTTCCGGGCCACCCGGAGTACGAGGCGAACTTCGCGTGGGCGCGCTATCGCGTGCAGGTCGCCTCGGGGCGCGACCGCATCGAGGCCGCGGTCGCCGAGCGCGCGGCGATCGAGGATCTCCTCGTCGGCTGCCGGGCATGGCCGCGCGCGCTCGTGGCGCTCGCCCTGCTGTGCGCCGCGGGCGGCGATGCAGATGCGGCGCGGTGGCACCTGCACGTCGCGTTGCAGACCGATCCGAACGTGCCCGCCGCAGCGCAGCTCGCGCAGCGACTCGGGATGCGGCGGTACTGAGGCTATAGTCGCGCGGTGCGCGAGATCGAGGATCGCCTTCACGCAGCCTCTGCGGGATCGATCGAGGCCGAGCTGGTCGCGATCGCCGTCGAGCAATGCGAGGCGGAGCACGGCGCGCTGTTCGTGTGGGACAAGGAGGCGAAGGGCCTCGTGCTCGTTCATCACGTGGTCAACGGCGTCACCGTCACGCTACCGCAGGTCATCAAGAGCGATGGCGCCGCGAAGGCCGGGATCGCGCTGCACGTGTTCGAGACCGAGCAGCCGTACCTCTCGCCGGATACCTCGCGCGATCCGCTGTACACGCGCTACCTGATCGACGTTGGCTCGATCGCGGCGGCGCCGATCCGCTATCAGCGCCGGCCGATCGGCGTGCTCACCGTATCGTCACGCGATCCGCGCGGCCTCGACGTGCAGACGCTGCGCGCGCTCACCGCGATCGCCGAGGTCGCCGCGCCGCTGCTGCGCCGCGCGCAGGTCGACAAGCTGTCGCGGGCCGCCACCGGCCGGCCGCTGATGATCAAGGGCCTGTCGCCGGCGTGGCACGAGGTGGAGCGCAAGCTCGAGCTCGCCGCGCCGACGAACGCGCCGATCCTGATCCGCGGCGAGAGCGGCACGGGGAAGGACCTCGTCGCACGCGCGATCCACTGGAACAGCCGGCGCACCGACAAGCCGTACGTCGTCGTCAACTGCGCCGCGATTCCCGAGACGCTGCTCGAGTCGATCCTGTTCGGGCACGTCAAGGGCGCGTTCACGGGCGCAGCGTTCCAGAAGGTCGGCGAGTTCCAGAAGGCGGATGGCGGCACGCTGGTCCTCGACGAGGTCGGCGAGCTGCCCGTGATGCTGCAGGCAAAGGTGCTGCGCGCCGTCGAGCAGGGCGAGGTCCAGCCGCTCGGATCCAACGATCCGCCGGAGCGCGTGGACGTTCGGCTGATCTGCGCCACCAACCGCGATCTCGAGGCGATGGCAAAGCTCGGCACGTTCCGCGACGACCTGTTCTACCGGCTCAGCGTGATGACGCTCGATCTGCCGCCGCTCCGCTCGTACAAGGACAACCTCGAGACGCTCGCGAACGTGTTCCTCGAGCAGTCCGCCGCGAACCACGGCAAGCCCGCGCCCCGGCTTGGACCCTCGGTGCTCGCGCGCCTCATGGCCTACGACTTCCCGGGCAACGTGCGCGAGCTCAAGAATACGATCGAGCACGCGGTCATCCTCGCCTCCGGCGACGAGCTCCGCCCCGACGACCTGCCGCGACCGCTGCTCTCCGGTGCCAGCGCCAAGGCGAAGGCCGCGAAGCCGGTCCAGCCCACGCTCGACGAGGCACGCGAGCAGTGGCTCGAGCCCCTCGAGCGCCAGTACCTGACCGATCTGCTCGCGCGCCACGGCGGCAACGTGAAGGCCGCTGCGAAGGCCGCCGGTATCAACACCGTCACGCTGTACCGCCTGCTCAAGCGGCGCAACCTGTCCCTCGCGCGCGCCGTTCGCGATTCGCGCTAGCCGAAACGCGTCGAGGGGCCCTTTGCCGGGGCCCCTCTGCGCAACAAGCTAAGGTAGTCGAGTCGACGTGAAGACTAGAGGACGGTGATCGTCGGGAGGAACGACTGCATCGACTTGATGGCCGACTCCGCCGACGCCTTCGTCGTGTACTGCTGGCTGGTGCCGATGATCTGGCCGTTCAGCGCCGAGAGGTTGAAGTAGAAGCCGCCCGCCGCGTTGGTCTTGACGGTGTAGTTCGCCGCCGTCTGGCCATCGGCCTGGACCGCGAAGGCGCCGTTGAACGCCGCCGCCTCGGTGGTGTACTGCTCGGACGAGAGGACGACCTGGCCGTTCTTGGCGAACAGGTTGAAGCGGAACTTGCCGGTCTCGTCGTTGAAGATGACGTCGACGCGCGCGCCGGTGGTGGTCGCGGCCTTCTTGTCGAGGTAGCTGTTGGTCGCCTTGACCGACGAGGTGATCGCGCGGGTCGCGTTCGACTTGGTCGAGTAGACCTGCGAGAACGCGATGGACTCGCCGTTGCCGGCCTTCAGGTACAGGTTGTAGCCGGTCGCCGTCTGGTGGACCGTGTACTGCGCCGGGTCGACGCCGTTCTCGAGGACCGAGAGCGCGCCGTTGATGGCGCCGGTACGCTGGGTGTACGCCTCGGAGGTCAGGAGGATGGCGCCGTTGCCGCTCTTGAGGTTGAAGTGCCACTGGCCGTCGGTGGCCTGCCAGAACGAGAGCTTGCCCGCGCCGGCGGCCTCGCCGTCGATCTCGCTGTCCTCGTCAGCACCGACCGCGGCGCAGCCAACGGCGGTGATGGTGGAGAGCGAGAGGACGAGAGCGGTGACGAGCGAGTTGATGTTGCGCATGTTGATGTCCCGACCAAATACAAGCGGTGGGCCATGTGTAGGCACAGATAACCGTTTGATATCGTTCGGTGGCTAGCCGAGTTTCCACGTCGCACAGGAAACATAAGTTGCGCGAAAGCAATTTTCGAATCCAGCGATGTAGTTATCCACATTCGCTGTGGATAAGCCGCACGGTGGGGCGCGGCGCCTCGTCTCGGCGCACCAGAGTCAGGGGCCTGGGTGGGTGCCAGTGGCAAGCAACGTGCAAACCCCACCTCGATGGACACGCTCCGGGAACTCTGGCCCCGCCTTCAGGCGATGGGGCGAACGGCGATCGAGGCACTTCCCAACCTCGCGGTGGCGTTGCTGCTCCTGGCCGGCTTCTATGTCGGCGCTCGTATCGTCCGCGGCATGATCCGACGGATCAGCACGCGACTCGGCCGCGGGGCGAGCGTCGGCTTACTCCTCGGTCGGCTGGTCCAGGCGGGGATCGTGTTCATCGGCATCATGGTCGCTTCGACGATCGTGTTCCCGTCGTTTCAGATGGGCGACATCGTGCAGATCCTCGGCCTGACGAGCGTCGCTCTCGGCTTTGCGTTCCGCGACGTCCTTCAGAACTTCCTCGCGGGCATCCTGATCCTGTGGACGCGTCCATTCACGCTCGACGATCAGATCAGCTACAAGACCTTCGAAGGGACCGTGGTCGACATCCAGACGCGTGCGACGTTCGTCGACACGTATGACGGTCGCCGGATCGTCATCCCGAACGCCGAGCTCTTCACCAATGCCGTGACGGTGAACACCGCGAACAACGCGCGGCGGCTCGAACAGGACTTCGGGATCGGGATGGGCGACGACATCGATCTCGCAAAGCGGGTCGCGCTCGAAGCTGTCCACGCGGTTGATGGCGTGCTCGCGGATCCTGCGCCAGATGTGCTCGTGGTCGAGCTGGGTGACTTCGCGGTGATCCTGCGCGTGCGCTGGTGGATCGAGCCGCCGCGCAAGGCGGATCTGATGGCGGCGCGAGACGCGGTCCTGACGCGTGTAAAGCAGCAGCTCGCCGGCGCCGGCGTCGACCTGCCCTATCCGACGAGTCAGCTGCTGTTCCACGACCAGACCGAGGACACAGATGGGGATCGCACCCGGCAGCGCGAGGGCTGGCCTGCTGGCTCCCGAGCCGGCTCGGCGCGAGGGACGGACGCACCACCGACAAACGGAAGCGCGCCATGAGCACGCGGAGGCTCGGGAAGCTGTTGTTCGACCTTCGTCAGGGGTTCTGGTTTCGCCCTCTCGTCCTGCTCGCGCTCGGGATCGGAGTCGGCATCGCCTTGACGGCGTTCGACGAGTGGTTGGTCGATACCCATCGGACCGTGTTCCTCGCTCGCGCCGCCAGCCCGGGTGGCGCCCGCGCGGTGCTGTCGGTCGCGGCCGGCGCACTGGCCACGACGCTGGCGATCGCGTTGTCGATGACGATGGTGACCGTCCAGCTGGCCTCGTCGCAGTACACGCCTCGACTGATGCGACGATTCCTCTCGGATCGATTCACGCAGTCAGTGCTCGGAGCATTCCTCGCCACCATCGCCTTCGCGTTCCTGCTGCTGCGAGCCATCCGGACGCCCGACGAAGGCGCGGCGTTCGTCCCCGTCATCGGCCTCACGATCGCGGTCGTCCTCACGCTCGGCTGCTTCGCGCTCCTCGTGGTGTTCCTGCATCGCACGATGCGTTCCATGCAAGCGTCCACGATCGTGGCCAGCATCGGTCGCGAGACGGAGCGCTCGATCCGCGAGATCGACGCGGACTCGCTGCTCCCTGCCCACGACGTACCCGCGGGATCACCGCACCTCGTCGTCTCCACCGCGTCGGGATACGTCCAGCTCGTCGACGAGGCCGGAATTCGGGGCTTGCTTGCCACCGCCGGTATCGGCCACGTGCGGCTCGATGCATCGCCGGGCCAGTTCGTCATCCCGGGAACGGCGTTGTTGAGCATCCACGGCGCGGCCGAGGTGTCGCTCGACACCCTGGTGAAGCTTCGTGACTACTTCGCCCTGGGTGCCGAACGCACCCCCGAATCCGATCTCGGGTTTGGCGTCCGGCAGCTGGTCGATACCGCGCTCAAGGCGCTGTCGCCGGGGATCAACGACGTCACCACCGCCGTGATGGTCGTCAACGAGCTCGCGGTGATCGGTCGGGCGGTCGTCGATACAGGCTTCGCGCGCGGACGGTGGCGCGTCCGAGCGGCACCCGAGCTCCCCGTCTTCGAGGTCGCGGTGCTGGACCTGGAGAACTATCTGCGTCTCGCGTTCGACGAGATCGTGCTCGCCGCGGCCACGCAGCCGCGGGTCCACGTCCGGATCCTCGAGCTGCTGCGCGAGCTCGCGCGCGATGGCCTCGACGGCGAGATCGGAGACGTGCTGCTCGCCTACGAACGGCACGTCCGGGAAGCGCTGGGTCCGCAGATGGCGGTGGACCGCGGGGTCCCGGTGGCGGTCCGCGCGCGGATCCTCGCAGATGCACCCACGATCACGACCCGCGCGGTCGTACGGTCATCCGCGCCATCTCGCGAGCGCGCTCGATCGTAGCCGGCCGCGATCAGTCGTAGCGCAGGCCCTCGACGGGCCGCAGTGACGACGCCGAGGACGCGGGGACGACCGTGGCGATCACGCTGATCACCATCGTGATGCCGGCGACGAGGAGCACCTCGAGAGGTCGGACCTCGATCGGGAGCTTGTCGATCAGATAGACCTTCGGATCGAGGTGGTAGCCGTACGAGCTGACCACGTAACAGATCGCGAGTCCGACGACGACGCCGATCAGTGTCCCGACGCCGCCGATCGCGAGACCGACGACCTGGAACACCTGCGCCACGGAGCCGGAGGTGCCGCCCATCGACTTGAGGATCGCGATCTCGCGGGTCTTGTCGGTGACCATCATGGTCAGAGCCGAGACCATGTTCACGGCCGCGACGACGATGATCAGGGTGAGGATGATCACGAGCGCGAGCTTCTGGAGGTTCAGCGCCGTGAACAGGTTGTGGTTGAGCTCGTACCAGTCCTGGACCTGATACGGCGGGCCACCGAGGGCCTTCTCGAGCCGCTCGGCGATATCGGAGGCCTTGTCGACGTCCTTCACCTTGAGCTCGACGCCCATCACCTGGTCGCCGCGACCGACGAGGTCCTGGGTGTCGCCGAGCGCCGTGTACATCAGGCGGCGGTCGTACTCGTCGAAGCCCGAGTAGAAGATGCCGCTGACCTTGAACTTGCGCGTGCGCGGCGCGGAGGATTTCGCGCGCCACGTATCGAAGTCGATGTTCGAGAGCGGCACGACGACGGTGACGTCATCGCCGACCTTCGCCTTCAGCTTGTGGGCGAGCTCCTTGCCCATGATGATCGGCGGCAGCTCGCCCGGTCCCGGCTTCTTGGTCAGCGTTTCGACCGAGCCGTTGATCATGTGCTTCTCGAGATCGAGAACGCCGCGCACGAGCGTCGGATCGATGCCCTTGATCGCGACGCCCGAGAGCTCGCCCTTGCCGCGGGTGACGAGCATCTCGGCGAAGATGAACGGCTGCACGGCGAGGACGTCGGGATCGATCTCCTGCGCCGTCTTCATCACGTCGCGGTACTCCGCGAACGTGGCCTGCGACTTGAGGACGATGACGTGCGCGTTGACGCCTAGGACCTTGTCGCGGAACTGCTTCTGGAACCCGGTCGTGACGGCCAGCACGATCGTGAGCGCGGCCACTCCGAGCGCGACGCCGAGGATCGACACGCTCGTGAACACGCTGAACACGGCGAGCAAGCCGAACACGGCGGTGGAGATGAGGCCGACCACGAAGGCCAAGACTCCCGCGGTGTTGCCCGTACTCCCGAGGAGAAGGATCAGCAGGCCGAGCAAGGTGACCACGCCAGAGCCGGCGGCCAGGCCGAGCATCATGGGGTCGCGCTTGCCCCCGTAGAGGTAGCGCCAGCCGATCCGAGCTTCGTAACGCACGCGGGTCCGCACCTTAGAACCGCGTCCGCCACCTGTCTATGCCCGGGGTCGGAGCCCGGGACGCGACGTGGAAACTTACAAACAGTCTTGACTGACTGTTTCTTGGGCGGTACACCCACCTCGGATGCCCGAGGCCGCACGTGCTCCTCGTACCCAGCAGCAGCGTCGCGATGAAACGCGCCGCGCGCTCCTCGACGCTGCCGTCGAGAGCCTGATCGAGGTGGGATTCGCGCGGACGACCACGCTCGAGGTCCAGCGCCGTGCGGACGTCTCGCGCGGCGCCCTGCTCCACCACTTCCCGTCCAAGGCGGAGCTGCTGGTCGCCGCGGTGGATCACCTCGCCGAGATGCGCGCCCTCGAGCTCAAGCAGCTCGCCTCCGTGCTGCCCGAGGAGCGCGCCGGCCGCGCGCGCACCGATGCCGTGATCGGCCTGCTCTGGCAGTGCTTCAGCGGCACGTTCTTCCAGGTCACGATGGAGCTACGCACCGCGGCCCGCACCGATCCCGAGCTGCGCCCGGTGCTCGTGGTCGCCGAGCGGTCGCTGCGCGATCGGATCATCTCGCAGGCGCGCGTGCTGTTCGGCAAGGACGTCGCCGAGCACCCCGGCCTCGAGCGCGCGCTCGACCTCACGCTGCAGCTGATGATCGGCGCCGCGATGTCCTCGGTCCTCCACAAGGAGGACGCGCGGATGGACGAGCTGATCGATGACTGGAAAGCCCTGTTCCCGACCGTGCTGACAAACGCAGCAACAACCAAACGACCGCAGAAGGTGAAGCGATGAGCAAGGAACTCCGATTCGATGGGAAAGTTGCACTCGTAACCGGCGCTGGTGGTGGCCTCGGCCGCTCACACGCGTTGCTCCTCGCGGCGCGCGGCGCGAAGGTCGTCGTCAACGACCTCGGCGGAAGCTTCACGGGCGACGGCAAGTCGTCCTCCGCGGCCGACAAGGTCGTCGCCGAGATCAAGGAAGCGGGCGGTCAGGCTGTCGCGAACTACGACTCGGTGGAGGACGGCGACAAGATCATCAAGACCTGTGTCGACGCGTTCGGTCGCATCGACATCATCATCAACAACGCCGGCATCCTTCGCGATGTCTCGTTCAAGAAGATGACGCAGCAGGACTGGGACCTCGTCTACAAGGTCCACGTCCTCGGCGCGATGAAGGTCACCCACGCCGCGTGGGCGCTGATGAACGACCAGGGCTACGGCCGCATCATCAACACCGCGAGCGCCGCCGGCATCTACGGCAACTTCGGCCAGGCGAACTACGCGATGGCGAAGCTCGGCATCCACGGCTTCACGCAGACGCTCGCGGCCGAGGGTCGCAAGCGCAACGTCATCGTCAACACGATCGCGCCGATCGCCGGCTCGCGCATGACCGAGACCGTGCTCCCGAAGGAGCTGCTCGACGCTCTCAAGCCCGAGTTCGTGTCCGCGCTCGTCGCGAAGCTCGCGCACGAATCGACGGAGGACACCGGCGGCCTGTACGAGGTCGGCGGCGGGTTCTACGCGAAGCTCCGCTGGGAGCGCTCCGAGGGCAAGTCGTTCCGGCTCGGCCGCGACATCTCGCCCGAGGACGTCGACACGGCGTGGAAGGACATCACGCAGTTCGAGAAGACCACGCACCCCGGCTCGGTCGCCGAGTCGATGCAGCCGATCATGGCCAACGTCGAGGCCGGCCCGAGCAAGGGCGGCAACTCGTTCATCGATGTCGATCAGGCGCTCGGCTACAAGTTCCCGGAGTTTCAGTCGAGCTACGACGAGCGCGACGTCTCGCTGTACGCGCTCGGCGTGGGCGCCGCGCGCGATCCTCTGGACGAGAACGAGATCGCGCTGGTCTACGAGATGGCCGGCAAGGGCATGAAGGTCTTGCCGAGCTTCGGCGTGGTCCCGGCGATCACGATGGTGTTCACGCAGGCAAAGAACGGCGTGCAGGCTCCCGGCCTGACGTTCGGCCTCGACCGCGTGCTCCACGGCGAGCAGTACACCGAGGTCAAGCGCCCGCTGCCCACCAAGGGCAAGCTGACGACGAAGGCCACGATCAAGAACATCTACGACAAGGGCAAGAACGCGCTCGTCGTCAACGAGATGATCACGTACGACGAGAACGGCGACGAGCTGATCCGCAACGAGCTGACCACGCTCGTGCGCGGCGCCGGTGGCTGGGGCGGCGAGCGCGGCCCGAGCGCCGACGTCAACGTCCCGCCGGATCGTGCGCCCGACGCGGTCATCGAGGACAAGACCTCGGATAACCAGGCCCTGCTCTATCGCCTCTCCGGCGACTGGAACCCGCTGCACGCGGATCCCGGGTTCGCGAAGGCGTTCGGGTTTGCGAAGCCGATCCTCCACGGCCTGTGCTCGTTCGGATTCGCCACGCGCCACGTCGCGAAGTCGTTCGCGCCCGGCGGCGACCCGAGCTACGTGAAGTCGATCCGCGCGCGGTTCGCATCGAGCGTGCTCCCCGGCGACACGCTGGTCACCGAGATGTGGCGCGAGAGCGACACCAAGATCGTGTTCCGCACCAAGGTGAAGGAGCGCAACGAGATCTGCATCTCGAACGCGGCTGTCGAGCTGTGGACCGAGCTGCCGAAGCCGAAGGCCAAGGCCGCGAAGCCGGCCGCCGCCGGTGGTGGAGCGGCGGTGCCGAACAGCGCCGACATCTTCCGCGCGATCGGAACGTTCGTCGGTGGCAACCCGGCGACGGCCGAGAAGGTGAAGACGAACTTCCTGTTCAAGCTGTCGAGCCCCGAGTCGAGCTGGACCATCGATCTGACCACGCCGTCGGGCACGGTCAGCGAAGGTGTCGCCGGCAAGGCCGTGTGCACGCTCGAGATGAGCGACTCGGACTTCATGCAGATGGCGACCGGCCAGGCCGATGCAATGAAGCTGTTCTCGACCGGCAAGCTCAAGATCTCCGGCGACGTGATGGCGTCGCAGAAGCTCGGCTTCCTCAAGAAGCTGACGCCCGAGATGGTGCTCGCCGAGACCACGAAGCGCACCGGTGGCGCGGGCTCCGGCGTTCCGCCGACCGCAGCGGCCGG
>JBBRED010000322.1:0-9903 GCA_038203335.1 Haliangiales bacterium
GGCCCATCGCGCACGACTCGATGTAGCCCTCGACGCCGGTGAGCAGCCCCGCGAACCGCACGTTCGGGCGTGACAGGAGCTCGAAGCCGGCGCCGAGTCGCGACGGCGCATCGATGTACGTGTTGCGGTGGATCGATCCGAAGCGGAGGAACTCGGCGCGCCCGAGGCCGGGGATCATGTGGAAGATCCGCTGCTGCTCGGGATACGCGAGGCGCGTCTGGAACCCGACCATGTTGTACGCCGTGAGGTACTGGTTCTCCGGTCGCAGCTGAAGCACGGCCCACGGCCGGTGACCGGTGCGTGGATCGCGCAGGCCGATCGGGCGCATCGGCCCGAACCGCAGAGTCTGCGGGCCGCGCTCGGCCATCACCTCGATCGGCATGCAGCTCTCGAAGTACTTCGGCTCCTCGAAGTCGTGCGGCAGCACCTTGCGGCCGCCGTTCACGGCCTCGACGAACGCCTCGTACTCGAGCTTGTTCATCGGGCAGTTGACGTAGTCGCCGACGCCGGTGTCGCCACCCGCCGCGCGCTCCTCGGGCGCATCGCGATCGGGGGAGTCGGTGTCCCTGCCCCACCGCGAGGCGCGGAACGCGAAGTCGAAGTCGATCGAGTCGGCGGCCACGATCGGCGCGATCGCGTCGTAGAAGTACATGCGGTCGCCGCCGAGCTCCGCGCGGATGACCTCGCCGAGCTGGCCCTCGGTGAGCGGCCCCGTGCACACGATCACGGGACCTGTCGGAAGCTCGTCGAGCCGGCGCCGCTCGATCCGGATCCGCGGGTGAAGCGCGAGCTTCTGCGTGATCGCGCGCGCGAACCCGAACCGCTCGACCGCGAGCGCCTGCCCCGCCGGCACGCGATGCTGATCGGCGGCCGCGATGACCATCGAGCCGCAGCGCCGCAGCTCGTGCTTGAGCAGGCCCGCGGGCGCGACCGGATCGTCGCTGCGCAGCGAGTTGCTGCAGACCAGCTCGCCGAGCAGCGGGCTCTGGTGCGCCGGCGACATCGCGCTCGGCTTCATCTCGACGAGCGCCACGCGCATCCCGATCTCCGCGAGCTGCCACGCGGCCTCGCTGCCGGCCATGCCGCCGCCGACGATCGTCACATCCGGGGTCCAGGTCATCGTTCCACCACGGTCGCGGGCGGCAGCGGCTGGATGCCGGCCGCGAGCGCCTCCTCGAGTACCACGGGACCACCGTCGCGCTGGATCAGTGCGACCTTGCACGGCCGGCAGCGAAAGCGTGCCTCGTAGAACGTCGACCGGTCCTTCTCGTCGAGCGGGTACTCCGCGTGCCGGCCCTGCGTCGAGTAGACGTAGCGCCGGCGTCGCTCGACGAGCTCCGCGGTGCGCCGCATGCACACCGGGCACAGCGGTCGGAGCATGCGCGGCAACAGGATCCCCACGCCTCCGATCAGGCCCCCGATCCCCAGAAGCAGCGCCACCCCGAGGAGCATCTCAGGCCGCCGAGGTTTCCTCGGCCTCGTCCACGCCCTGCTTCCAGTCGCACTCCATGCAGCGCAGGGTGGTGCCGCTCTTGTTCTCCTTCTTGAGGACGAACTTCGCGCTGCAGATCGGGCACGGCTGCGGGATCGGCCGGTCCCACGCGACGAAGTCACACTGCTTCTTCGCCCAGTTCGAGCAACCGAAGAATGGCTTGCCGCGCCGCGAGCGCTTCTCCGCGAGGAAGCCACCGCAGCCGGGCCGCGGGCACTTCACGCCGAGCGAGATCGGCTTCGTGGTCTTGCACTCCGGGTACTTCGTGCACGCGAGGAAGCTGCCGAACCGGCCGCGCTTGATCGTCATCGGTGCGCCGCAGGTCTCGCAGATCTCGTCGGTGGTCTGCGGCGGCACCTTCTCCCACGTGCCATCGAGGTTCTTCACGACCTCCATGGTGTTGCGGCACTCCGGGTAGCCCTGGCACGCGAGGAAGCTGCCGTTGCGTCCCCACTTGATCACCATGGGCTTGCCGCACTTCTCGCACGTCCACTCGGTCGTGATCTCCTCGCGCTTGACGTCGCGCATCTCCGCCTGCGCCTTCTCGAGCTCGATCTTGAACGGATCGTAGAAGCCGCCGAGCAAGAGCCGCCAGTCCTGCGAGCCTTCCTCGACGCGGTCGAGATCCGACTCCATCTTCGCGGTGAAGTCGCTCGACACGATCTCCGGGAAGCTCACGACGAGCAGACCGTTGACCAGGATGCCGAGCTCGGTGGGCGTGAACCGCGCCTCCTTCTTCTCGACGTACCCGCGATCGACGATGGTCGACATGATCGCCGCGTACGTGGACGGGCGGCCGATGCCCTTCTCCTCGAGCTCCTTGACGAGCGACGCCTCGGAGAACCGCGGCGGCGGCTGCGTGAAGTGCTGCTCGGGGCGCACCGATTCGAGGGTCACGGTGTCGCCGACACCGATCGGCGGCAGCAGGCGATCCGCGCTCTCCGCGGCCTCGGCCTTGATGTCATCGGTCTCGGCGACCTCGTACACCTTCGTGTAGCCGGCGAACTTCATCACCTGACCCGTCGCACGGAGCACGGCCTGGCCGCGGTCCATATCGATCGTCGTGGCGTCGTACACCGCGGGCACCATCTGCGATGCGACGAAGCGCTGCCAGATCAGCGTGTACAGCTTCACGAGCTCCGGGCCTTCCGGGTGCTCGGCGAGCGCGATGGCCACGCGCTCGGGCGTCCACTCCATCAGGGTCGGCCGGATCGCCTCGTGGGCGTCCTGCGCGTTCGACTTGTTCGCGTAGTTATTCGGCGTCTCCGGCAGGTACTCCGCGCCGTAGGTGTCGCCGATGTGCGTGCGTAGCGCGGTCATCGCGTCGTCGGAGACGCGCGTCGAGTCGGTACGCATGTACGTGATGAGGCCGGTCGGGCCTTCATCGCCGAGCTCGACGCCCTCGTACAACCGCTGCGCGAGCGCCATCGTGCGCTTCGCGGAGAACCGCAGCTTGCGCGCCGAGTCCTGCTGCAGGCGCGACGTGATGAACGGCGCCTGTGGCTTCTTGCGTCGCTCCTTCTTGTCGACGCTGGAGACCGTGGCCGTCCCCGCGGCGAGCTCGGCCGCGATCTCGCGCGCCTCGTCACCGGTCTTCGGCTCGGCCTTCTCGCCCTTCCACTTCCAGATCCGCGCCTCGAACGGCGGCGGCTGCTCGGCCCGGCAGGTCACGTCGACCGACCAGTACTCCTCGGGCACGAACGCCTTGATCTCGTCCTCGCGCTCGCACACCAGCCGCACGGCGACCGATTGCACGCGACCGGCCGACAGTCCGCGCTGCACCTTCTCCCAGAGGATCGGGCTGATCTTGTAGCCGACGAGCCGATCGAGGACGCGACGCGCCTGCTGCGCGTTCGTCTTGTTCATATCGATCTCGCGCGGTGCGGCGATCGCGGCGGTGACGCCCTTCTTCGTGATCTCGTTGATCAACACGCGCTTGTAGTTCGTGTTGACGTCCTTGATCTCCTCGGCGATGTGCCACGCGATCGCCTCGCCCTCGCGATCCGGATCGGACGCGATGTAGACGGTCTCGTTCTCGCGCGCCGCCTTGCGGATCTCGGCGACGACCTTCTTCTTGCCGTCGATGACCTCGTACACGGGCTCGAACGAGCGGTCCTCGAGATCGACGCCGATGTCGCCCTTGAACCGCGCCTTCTTCTGCAGATCGCGGATGTGACCGACGGACGCCTTCACGACGTAACCGCTGCCCAGGTACTTGCCGATCGTGCGGGCCTTCGCCGGAGACTCGACCACGACGAGCGCCGAGCCCGGCTTCACCTTCTTCGGCTTGCGCTTCGCCTCGGACTCGACCTCGGCGGCCTCCTTCGCGTCGGCGAGCGCCTTCTCCTTCTTCCAGGCCTTGCTGCCCTTCACGGGCGGCTCCTTGACCTTCGCGACGGCGGGGACCTTCACGGCCTTCGCCGGCTTGGGCGCCTTCGCTTCCTTCGGCTCCTTCGCCGGCTTCGGCGCCTTTGCGGGAGCCGCCACCTTCGCAGGCTTGGCAACGACGGCGGCCTTGTCCTTGGCGGACGCCTTCGCAGGCTTGGCCTTGGCCTTCGACTTCTTCGCCTTCGCCGCCTTCTTGTCGTCTTTGCTCACTGCTTCCTCGCGATGAACGAGTGTTCGATCGAGGGCAGCGCGCGCAAGACTGCGCGCACCGCCAAACCTGTGGCCAGGGCGATAGCGTCGACGCCGATCGCGCCGTCGTGGATCGCGGCGAGCACCTGCGCGGCGATGGGATCGAGCTCCGGCGCCGGCATCGGCCGCGGGGTTCCGGCGAGCGCGAGCTCCGCGTCTCGCGCGGATTCGATGATCCCCGCGCCACGGGCGAGGAGCCGATCGCACCCACGGCTGCCGGGCCATGCCGCCACCACCCGGCCGAGCTTCCCGGCCGCCGCCGCCGTGGACAGCGATCCGGACCGCACGTCGGCCTCGATCACGAGCACCGCATCCGCGAGCGCGGCGATCAGCGTGTTGCGCTGGACGAACGTGGAGCGCCGCGGCTGCTCGTCATCCGCGAGCTCGCTGAGCAGCGCGCCACCGCTCGCCACGACCTGCGCGAACAGCGGCTGGTGGCGCAGCGGATACGCGACCTCGAGTCCCGAGCCGAGCACCACCGTGGTCGCTCCGCCGCCGGCGAGCGCACCGCGATGCGCCGCACCATCGATGCCGAGCGCTCCGCCGGAGACCACGCGCACGCCGCGGCCGGCGAGGTGCTTCGCGAGTGCATGCGCGCGGTCCATTCCGGTCCGCGTCGCGGCGCGTGCACCGACGATCGCCACCGCCGGACCCTCGGCGAGCGCACCACGCATCCGAAGGGTGCGCTTCCAGCCCAGCGCCTGAAGGCGCAGCGGCAGGGTCTCGGGAGTGAGCGGAACGGAGGTCACAGGGGGAATGCAATTAGCCACCTGCCGCGGCCCCGTCAAGTGCGTGACGCGCCGCTCGAGCGATTCCAGCCAGTTGGCCGGAGCCCCTACCTTATATACGGTGCGCGCGGCGGCTGACCGATCAGGCTGCCTGCCGCCGCGACCTACTGGGCCTTCTGCATCATCACGATATCGCCGATCGCCATCTCCTGCACGGACAGCGTGACCAGACCGACCGAGGCGTTCTCGCCGACCTCGACGATCACGATCTCGCCGAGTGCGCGGGCCGGGAACCGGCGGTCGTCCTGGCCGACCTTGTTGTCCATGCGCTCCGGCTTCGCGTCGCCGTGGCGAACCACGAACATCCGGTTGCCAACCTGCACGCCTGACTTCTTCGCGAGGCTGACGAACACGATCTCGCCATCGCCGATCAGCTCGTCGTGCGCGATGAGCCCGACGATCGAGCCCTGCGCATCGACCGTCGGCAACGTCGGCGCCACGTTGCGATACGTCTTCAGCAGCGGGCCGACCTTCGCGCCGCGCTGGATCTCGCGCGTGGCGTTGAGGATCACGCCGCGCGCGCGCTTGTCCTGCTTCACGCTCACGACCTCGAGCGTGCCGAGCAGGCGCACGTACGAGCCGTACTCGGTGTCGCCGTTCTTCACCGACTTGCCCGGCTGGTAGATCGAGTAGCGCTGGCCCACCACCGGCGGCTTGCCCTCTGGATACGCGAGGTACACCGAGTCGCCGTCGCCGAGCAGCTCCTTCTCGTCGACCGCGCCGTCGATCGTGATCGACTTGTCGAGGTCCGCCTTCTGCACGAACGCGATCTGCTTGAGGCTGACCTCGGACTTCCTCGCCGGCGCGACCGGGCGATCCACGCCCGGCTCCGGCTTGATGTCGGTATCGGGTCCCGTCGGCGTCTGCACGAACATGCCGCGCGGCAACAGCCGCACGAGGTCGCCGGGATAGATCCAGTGCGGGTTCGTGATCTGCGGGTTGTACGACCAGATCTTCGGCCACTGCCACGGATCGTTGAAGTAGTAGAAGCAGATGTCCCACAGCGTGTCGCCCGTGCGCACGACGTGGAGATCTGGAACCACGCCCGTGTGGACGTCGCGCTCGTCGATCGGCGCCGCCGCTCCGCCCGAGACGTAGTAGCCGCTCTCGGCCGGCGCATCGTCGGGGTTCGTCACCTTGCCGTCAGGCCCGACGACGATCACGTTCGTCCTCGCCGGTCCGGCGGTCCTTGGCGTCGGCGCGGGCGCGGGGTTCTGAGTGCCGGTCGCCCCCGGGTTCAGGTTCGTCGGCGCCTCGACCGTGGGGAACGGCTGGGCGAACGCCAACGTTGGTGCGAGCGCGAGTGCAGCAAGCCCGACGAAGGTGGGGCGCGCAGCAACGCGGAGCGTTGCGCAGGTAGCGAGCCACGCGTGCTTCACGGGGTCTCCAATCGCTTGGTGGCGAGTGCGGCGGGCTCGGTCTTGGGATAGAGGTTCACGACTTGCTCCAGCACGGTGCGTGCCTTGTCTCCCTGGCCGAGCGCCGAATAGCAGTATCCGACTTTCAGCAGGGCGTCGGGGACCTTGTTTCCGCGCGGGTAGGTCTCGATCACGTTCCGGAACTCCGCGAGGGCGTGCGGGTAGTCCTTCTGCGCGTAGAACGCCTCGCCGAGCCAGTACTGCGCGTTGTCGGCGTAGTCGTGGCGCGGGTACTTGCGCAGAAATGCGCGCAGGCCATCGATCGCCTCGGCGTGGCTGCCCGCCTTCACGAGCTCGACCGCCGAACGGTAGTCGGCGCCTGCCTCGTCCGAGCGCTCGCTCGGCGCCTCGCGATCACGCGTCGCCACGCGCGCCGTGCGCGCCGACACCGCCGGGATGCGGCGGGAGATCTCGATGCCGCTGCCCGCGGGCGGCTGATACGAACCCACCGGCACCACATCGCGACGCGCCGACCGACGAGGCGTCGATGCCGGCGTGACGTCGTCCTCCATCGTCGCGACCTTGCCGAGCGCGGCGTCGCCCTCGTACACGATCTCGGTACCGTCGTCGGTGATCGCGACGATGCGCGACGGCCCACCGTCCGAGCCGACGTTCGCCATCGCGGGCTGCGTCCCCACGGGACCGGCGACCTCGACCGGCAGCGGCGGCATCGAGCCGACGAGGTTACTCACCTTGTCGGCGCGCAGCTTGTCGAGCTGGTGCTGCAGGTCCTTGAGCTTCCGGTCCTGAGCGCGCTTGTCGTCGCGCAGCTCCTCGACCGTCTTGGAGAGTTGCTTGTTATCGGCGCGCATCGCCGACATCGGCGTGGTGCATCCGACCAGGAGCACCATCAGGATTCCGGAGATGTGGCGGTTCATCGCACCGAAAATGGTAGGCCGGCGGAACCACCGACGCAAAATTTCTCGTCGGGACGGGCCCGGGGCTTAGCGAAGTGCTTCGCTACGTGGCCGCACCAGCCACCGGGTTATGCAGCGGTTACGATCGTGGATCGCGAACCAACCCCACGCTGGCACGAGGGCTACGTTGGCTGAGAACTCTCGACCTTCCGGATTTGTCGGAGAGACAACATCCGATTGGCCTAGATGTCGCCTCGTTCGACTAGCCGACGCCATCGGCCGAGGAACTCGTGATCTTCGGCCAGCTCGCAGACTTGCTCCAGCGTGGTTTCGACATACCGGCGGTCGAGCTTCTTCCCGTGGCGGCGGACGATGCCCTCGACGTCGAGGAGATCGCGCGGCCGCCCCGCCACGACCTTGAGTACGACTAGATCCTCGGGCGATGGAAACCGCACTGATCGACCAAACAGCCTGCGTAGCCGGCTGTGCTCGTGAGCGAGGTCCTCGATGAACAGGCTCCGGACGATCACATCGAAGTGGTAGGCGCCCCGATCGAGGCGGATCGAGCCTCCCTCTTGCGCCGCCGCGATCTCGTCCTCGAGGTTGGCCGTGAATCCGTGGCCGATGGCGTAGGTGACGAGCGCACGCAGCCCCGCGATGTCCGCGAACACGATGACGTCGAGATCCGCCGTCAGTCGTGGCTCGCCGACGACCGTGACGGCGAGCCCACCGACGACGACGTAGCGCGTTCGCGTTGCCTTGAGGGTGTCGAGGCACGCGCGACAGAACGCATCGAAGCTTTCTCGCTTCACGTGCGTTGAGTGCGCCGGCCCACGATCCCGATAGCCACGGCAAGTGACGGCGGCCGGGGGCCCTTGACCGGCGTGAGGATGCGCATCACGTCGGACGTCAGAAGCGCTTCACCTATCGCGATCGACTGCTTGATCGACAACGCGCGCAGGGCGAGCAGGTCTCGCTTCGCCATTCGCGTCCAGTCGGCCATCGTCGGTTCACGATACACTCGGGCGCCGACCCATGCGACGTTGATTCCACGACCTCGTTCCGCGTCCGTTCGTTCCCCTTCGTTCCCTTCGTTCCCGACCGACGTTGCCGTACTTCGTTCCCGACCGACGTTGCCGTACGCTCGTTCTTCGTTCCCTACCGACGTTGCCGTACGCTCGTTCGCCGAACGCGCGAGACGTGTCCGAATCGTGTCCGCCATCCGGCCACGCTGACCGGTAGCCGGACAAGTCGGACCACGTTCCGCTGCGATTTCGAGACCCTCGAGTTGGCAAGCTTTGTGGACTCGTGGCGACGCCATGTCGGTCCCTCGCCAGATTCTCCCCACGCGCTTTTACAAGGTCACGCGTCGCTGCACGCAGCGGTTGTTCCTCCTCCGGCCAGACGACGAGACCAATAACGCCTTCCTCTACTGCCTCGCCGAGGCGGCAGCGAGATTCGAGATCGACATCCTCGCCTCGTCGGCCCAGTCCAACCACCACCATACCGACGTGTTCGATCGGCACGGACGCATCGTCGAGTTCATGGAGCACTTCCACAAGATGATGGCCAAGTGCATGAACGCGCTGCGCGGGCGGTGGGAGAACTTCTGGTCGTGCGAGGAGGTCTCGCTCGTTCACCTCGTCGACCGCAGCGATGTCATCGACAGGGTCGTCTACACCCTGGCCAACCCGGTCAAGGACGGCCTCGTCGACACCGTCGCCCACTGGCCTGGGGTCAACACACTCAAGAGCCTCCTCACCGGCAAGCCACTCCACGCCCGCCGGCCCACGCACTTCTTCTCCGAGGACGGCATCATGCCCGCCGAGGTCACCCTCCACATCACCCTCCCCGTCGAGCTCGGAGATCTGGACGACTTCCGCGACCAAGTCCGCGACGGGGTCATCGCCATCGAGAACCAGAAGCGCCAGGAGCGCGCCGAGACGGGACGCCAGGTTGTCGGGCGTGCCCGCGTCCTTCGACAATCCTGGCGGGACTCGCCGACCTCTCTCGAGCCGCGCAGAACCCTCAACCCGCGCGTCGCTGCTCGCAGCAAGTGGCACCGCATCGAGACCCTCCAGCGCAACAAAGCGTTTGTCGCCGAGTACAAGATCGCGCGCCGCTCCTGGCTTGCCGGCATCCAGGTCGTGTTCCCGAACGGGACCTACTGGCTCCGACGCTTCGCCAACGTCCCCGTCGCTCCGCCGGCTTGACCTTCACTCGCTCAATACCACCGCGAGCTCATCGTTTCGGCAACGCCCGGGCAGCCGCCCTGGCGTCGTTGCGGCGTGGCTGACTGCCGTTGCCGGCCCAGGAGCCGTGCACCGCGTACCCGCCGTCGGGACACGCACGATGCCGCTCGGCGAGATCCTGCGCCCGATCCGCGGCGGCAACGTCGGTCTGAGTCGGTGGAGTCGGTGAGTCGGTCCGGCGGCAACGTCGGTCTGAGTCGGTGAGTCGGTCGCAACGTCGGTCTGAGTCGGTCGGAGTCGGTCGGTCTGAGTCGGTCGAGTCGGTCGGAGTCGGTCGATCCGCGGCGGCAACGTCGGTCTGAGTCGGTCTGAGTCGGTCAGTCGGTCAGTCGGTCGAGTCGGTCAGATCCTGCGCCCGATCCGCGGCGGCAACGTCGGTCTGAGTCGGTGGTCTGAGTCGGTGGAGTCGGTCGAGTCGGTCGGAGTCGGTCGATCCGCGGCGGCAACGTCGGTCTGAGT
>JBBRED010000323.1:0-9888 GCA_038203335.1 Haliangiales bacterium
CACTTCGTGAAGGGCGGCCTGGACACGTTCGCGAAGTCCGATGCGTTCGCGGCCGCGGTGCCGGGAACGCTCGCGGGCTGGGATCCGGATGGTCGGTGGTTCCTGACCGGCACCCGCGTCGGCGGGGTATCGAGCTTCCACTTCGAGCGCCGTGGGTTACAGATCATCGTCGATCGCGACCCCACGACCCCGGGCACGCTCGATGACACGCAGCTGTTCCAGCGCGGCGCCTACGAGAGCTCTCAGGGCGATCCCTACACGATCGCGCGGCGGGTCTCGAACCTCCGCTCGGATGGCACCGCCCGTGGCGAACGCGCGGTGTGCTTCGCCGATGGCTGCACCGTGTGCACCGCGAAGCTCGAGCGCGCCACGCACAACGCGGCGGAAGGCGATGGCGACCACCTGACGCTCGCGAGCGAGCTCAAGGGCGCGAGCTGGGGCCCGGGCTACACGTTCAACGTCCGCGTGCTCGGTACCATCGCGTATCTGATCCGGCAGGACGGCCTGCACATGATCGAGACCGCGGATCCCGATCATCCGGTCGAGCTCGGGAGCTGGAAGCGCGCGGGCGATGGCTACTCGAACGACGTCAAGCTCGTCGAGGCGAACGGCAAGCGCTACGCGTTGATCGCCGACTATCCGATCGACATCGTCGACGTCACCGATCCCACGATGGCGCGCCTGGTGGCGCAGATTCCAGTCGAGGCGCACACGCTGTTCACCGAGTCGCGCAACGCGCACCAGTACGCGTACGTCGGGGCGTACAACGGCACTTGCCCGGTGTTCGACATCTCGAACCCCGAGGCGCCCGCACGGCTCGGCACGTGGGACGCGCACTCGTCGATCGTGCACGACCTGATGATCGATAACGGCA
Source organism: Haliangiales bacterium (assembly GCA_038203335.1). Classification (GTDB taxonomy): domain Bacteria; phylum Myxococcota_A; class Polyangia; order Haliangiales; family Haliangiaceae; genus JABFXX01. The sequence goes on from JBBRED010000323.1 coordinate 875, forward strand.
TCGCGTACCTGAACGCGTGGGAGAAGGGCTTCCAGGTCGTCGACTTCACGAACCCATCGCAGCCGGTGGAGATCGGGACGTGGCCGATGACGCCGACCGAGACCAGTCACTCGAGCTGGGCGTACACCGCCGGCGGGCGAAAGCTCGCGCTGCACGGCGAGGAGGCGTACGCAGCTCACCTCGACATCGTCGATGTCGACAAGACATCGACGACGTTCATGCAGTCGGTCGGCACGTTCAAGACGCGTGACCATGTCTCGATCCACAACGTCATGGTCGTCGGCGGTCGCGCGTACATGACGTACTACCAGGACGGGATCCGCGTGCTCGATGTCTCGAACCCCGCGGCGCCGAAGCAGCTCGGCTACTACAACACGTGGGATCCACAGGCCGCGTACACGTCGAGCGGGTTCTTCGAAGGCGCCGTCGGACTCGACGTGGATCTCGCGCGCAAGCTGATCTTCGTCGCGGACTCGCCGCGCGGTCTGCTCATTCTTCGCGATCAGACGTTCTGACCAGGCCGCTGTCGCGTTGGCGACATGCAATGACGCGTTCGCGCTCCAGGATCCCCGCAGGTCTGGCGGCCGCGACCGAGGTGCCGGAGCACGGGCAAGGTCACATGGCCTCCTGACCGAGGATCGCTCGCCGCACCAGCTCGGTGCGCGCGTGATAGGCACGGACCATCGCGGTCAGGGCTTGATCGTCGCCCGTCGCGGCGGCGACCACGAGCGTATCGCGCGCCAAGGTGCTCATCGGCCGGGACCGATGGCGCACGTCGAGCGCCCCAGCAACCGGTAGCCGAGGCAGCGGCCGAACACCGCGGTCAGCACGAGGTACATGCCCATCATGCCCAGACCGATGCCGAGCGCGCCAGGAAGGGGGAGCACGAGGGGAGAGCCTGCCATGGCGAAGCCGGCGATGCCGCGGACGAGTCGGTCGAGGTTGCCAACGTTGTGATTCATGTCGGGATAAGCCGGGCAGCGCCGAAAGGATTCGCGAAACCTCGGACTTCTTGCATTACGCTGCGGTGGATGAGGACGCTGGTGGCGGTGGCGGTGGCGGTGGCAGTGGGCGCGTGCGGTGACGACGGGAACCTGCCCGCCGGCACCGCTCCCCCGGATGTCGTTCCCCTGTGTGCGAAGGTCGAGGGGAACCTCGAGTCGTATGCGGATGCGGACTTCGGGCCCTACGTGCGCGAATCGCTCGCGGGCTGGGATCCCGATGGTCGGTGGTTCGTCACGGGGGGGCAGATCTCGCTCTCGGCGAGCGTTCACTTCGAGCGGCAGGGGAGACAGGTGATCCAGGACCGCCTTCCGAACTACCCGGGGACCGTCGACAAGGACACCATCGTCACGCGCATCCCGTACAGCACCAGCGCAGGTGAACCGCTGATGGTCACGACCCGGATCTCGAACCTGCGCGCCGACGGCACGGCGCGGATCGACCGAGCGAAGTGCGACGCCGCGGTCTGCAACGTCTGCACGGCCGTGCTCGAGCGCGCGACCTACAACGCGGGCGAGGTCGAGGGCGATCATCTCGCGCTCGTCGGCAAGCTCTCCATCCCGAGCGACGAGGCCACCTTCACGTTCAACGTTCGCGTGGTCGGTACGATCGCCTACCTCCTCCGCTACGATGGCCTGTACATCGTCGAAACCGCGGATCCTGCCCACCCCGTGCTGCTCGGATCGTGGCGTCCCACCGGCCCGAGCCGCTTGAACGACGTCAAGCTCGTCGAGGCCAACGGCAAGCGCTACGCCTTGCTCGCGGATGTTCCGGTCGATGTCGTCGAGGTCACGGATCCGGCCCAGGCGCATCTGGTCGCGCAGATTCCGGTCGAGGCGCACACGCTGTTCACCGAGCTGCGCGACGGCCACGCCTACGCGTACTTCGGCGCGCTCGACGGCACGACGCCGGTCTTCGATGTGACGGATCCGGAGACCCCGCTGCGTCTCGGCGCGTTCGACACGGGGGCCTCGTACGTGCACGACCTGATGGTCGATGACGGCATCGCGTACCTGAATGCGTGGGAGAAGGGCCTCGACGTGGTGGACTTCACGAACCCGAGCCAGCCCGCGCTCGTCGGCACGTGGCGTTCCGGCGTGGTGAATCACAACGGCTACAGCCACTCGAGCTGGGCGATGCACGTGGGCGGAAAGACCGTGGCGCTGCACGGCGACGAGAACTGGGGCGCGCATCTCGATGTCGTGGATGTGACGCCGGGGCTCGCGAGGTTCTCCTCGATCGGTTCGTACCAGACGCGGCCGTTCATCTCGATCCACAACGTGATGGCGGTCGGATCGAAGGCGTACATGACGTACTACCAGGACGGCGTTCGCGTGCTCGACATGCAGGATCCGACGCGGCCGAAGCTGGTCGGCTACTTCAACACGTGGGATCCGCAGGCCGACGACACGAGCAGCAACTTCTACGAGGGCGCGGTGGGGCTCGACGTCGATCCCGTGCGCAAGCTGATCTTCGTCGCGGACTCGCCGCGCGGTCTGCTGATCCTCCGGGACGAGACGCCGTAGCTCAGGCGTCTTCGGCGGGGCGCTCGTCGTCGATCACGAGGCGCAGGCCGGCGGGCAGCGTGTCGCCGAGCGCGACGCGCTCCTCGCGCGCCTCGAGCGCGACCACCTGCTCGACGAGCACGGCCGCGCGATCGCCGCCGGGCATCGCACGCACGAGCGTGGACAGGCGATCGCGGGTGGCGTCATCGAGATCGCGCGTGCGATCGCCGGTGCGGCGGCCGAGCTGCGCGAGCGGGAACGCGGCCTTGTCGGGCTCGGGCCAGTCCCACGCGACGAGCTGCGTGACCCAGTCCTTGACCTTCGACGGCGACACCACGAGGTTGAGCGGACCGTAGAGCGGCACGCGCGCGCCGAGCCGCGAGAGCGCCCACAGGTGCACGCTGTCCTCGCGGCCCTTGCGGGTCTCCATGCGCTTCATCAGCTCGTCGCCGAGCTTCATCTTGTGCTGCACGGCGAGCCGCTCGAGGCTGGCGACCACGCGCCAGATCTCCGCGAGCTCCTGCTTGCTCGCCTTCGCATCGGCGAGCTTCTTGGCCTGGAGCGGATTCGGCAGCAGCATCTTCGCGAGCCGATCGTAGAACTGATCCTGCTGGCCCTTCGCGAGACCACCGGCGATCCGCCGCCACGTGATCCACCACGCGAGCTTTCCGGGCTCGCTCTTGCCGTGCGCGAGGCCCTCGTTGAACACGCCCCACATCATGCGGGAGCGCCAGGTATCGAGCGGTGCACCGGTGCTGGGGCGGAGCAGGAAGCCGGCGAGGTTGAGCCACCGCTGCTCGTGATCCGCGGTCTTCTTTCGCGCGGGCGCCACCTCGAGGAGCGCGTCGAACAGCGCACGCGCCGTCATCATCGACCACTCGTCGCGGCGGGTCTCGAACAGCGTCTCGAGGTCGCGGGTCAACGTGTCGAGACCGGCGCCGGTCTCGAACGCCTTGGTCAAACGGGCCTTCGCCACGTCGATGGCGGGGTGGGGGGCGGCATCGGCGGCGTCCTCCTGCGCGGGCGCGGTGCCGCCGGAGCGCATGTCGAACGCGAGCTTCCAGGTCTCACCGGGCGGCTCGATGTCGACGCAGTAGATCTCGAGCGCGCCGAGCTCGGTGATGTGGATCTCGAGGCGCACCGTCACCTCGCCACGACCGCGGGCGCGGAGCACGGTGACGATCGGTGGCAGCTCGAGAAGATCCGAGCCGTCGTCGACGGTCTCGGCCTTGCCGTCCCCGATCGGCACCAGCGCGCCGGGTTGATCGTTGCGCGTGCTCGACGAGTACAGGCGGAAGCTGACCGGGCGATTGGTGACGAGCTTGAAGTCGCGCTCGAGGCGCACGCGCGCGCCGTCATCGAGGCCGGGCGGTGCGAGGCACACCGCGTACCGTGCGGGCTCGGCGGTGAGACCGGCCGACGATGCCTCGGTGGTCGGCACGCGGCGCCGCGATCCGCTCGCGTCGACGCCGACGTAGTACGCGCGCGGCGTGCCGCCCTTGATCCGCGTCGCGAGGCCGCGGCGAACGAGGCCGTAGTATGCGGCGCCCTGGGCGACCGCCATCTCGGGCATCTGCGCCGGCAGCTCGCGCGGCGCCTCGCCCTGCCACGAGCCGATCTGATCGAGCACGCGCGCGCGCAGCGACGTGGGCGTCATCGCGCCGCCGTTGAACAGCACCGCGTGCACGTGCTGCGCTTCGTGGCGGTTCAAGAACGTGGAGAGGTGCCTCGTCACCGCCGGATCCGAGGCGTAGGGCAGGCCGAACTCCTGAAGTCCGCCGCGGCCGCGCGCGAGCGGCGCGTCCTTGGTGACCACGGGGAAGAAGCCATCGAACAGCACCTGGTGCAGCTCGGCGCGCGTGACCTCGTCGCGCAAGGTGCCGCCGATCAGCTTCGCGCCGCGGCTCTGGACGACGATCGGCGCGGCCTCGGGTGGCGAGTCGCCGAGCAGCGTCTCCTTCGCGAGCCGGCACGCGTGGACGAGCCCGTGCCACTGCAGGGCGTCGAGCTTCTTGCCGTCCTTCATCCGGGCGACCACGCGCTGCTCGACGATCTTCGCGAGCGTGAGATCGAGGTTGTCGCCGCCGAGCAGCAGGTGATCGCCGACGGCGGTGCGCGTGAAGCCATCGCCCGATGGATCGACCTCGATCAGCGTGAAGTCGGTGGTGCCGCCGCCGACGTCGAACACCAGCACGCGCTCGCCCGGTGCGAGTCCCTTGCCCCCCTTCATGCCATCGATCCACGCATAGAACGCGGCCTGCGGCTCCTCGAGCAGCACCACCGGCGGATAGCCCGCCTTCGTCGCGGCCTGGAGCGTCAGCTCGCGCGCGGCCTCGTCGAAGCTCGCGGGCACGGTGACGAGCACCTCCTGATCGACGAACGGCGCATCGCCGTGCACGAAGTCCCATGCCTCGCGAATGTGCGCGAGCACGAGCGCCTGCGCGGTCACCGGCGACAGCTTCGGACCATCGCTATCGCCCCACGGCAGGATCGCGGCGTTGCGATCGACCCCCGGGTGGCACAGCCATGACTTCGCGCTCGCGACCATGCGCGACGCCATGCGCGCGCCCTGGTTGCGCGCGAGCTCGCCCACCACGGGCCGGAGCGCCGTGGAGACTGCGGCCTGCGGATCCGCGCTGGTCTTCGCGACCGGCCGCCACGGCAGCGCCGTCTCGTGGGGGGCGAGGTCGATGTCGCCCGCGAGGTACACGAAGCTCGGGAGCTGGCGGCGCGGCGCGACCTCGCCCGGCGCCACGAGCTGCTCGACCTCGAACACGCGCACGCGCGGATCGGCCGCCGCGGTGTCGACGTACGCGACCGCGGAGTTGGTCGTGCCGAGATCGATGCCGATCAGGTAGCGCGCGGGCACTGCGGCCCGTTCGTACCGCATCCCTCGCCGGCCCGCATCATGGGCCGACCACGCCGTGAAGCCGGGACGCCGCCAGGATTCGGATCACCACCACACGGCGCAATCGCGGCCGAACCTCTACCCGACGATGACTTGGCACGCCAGGGGCAGTTTTCGCAGCGCGCCGTCCCTGGGGAGAGGCGAACCCGAGATCCGGGTTCGCTGCGAGTGCGACCCACGCCTCAGCGAGCTCGCGTTCGAGTTCGGCGGTCCGGCCGGATTCCGGATCAACGCGCCGGTGCGAACGTGCCGTGGAACGTGATCGGCACGTGGTGGTCGAGCCAGATCTTCGCGACGGGGCCAGCGGCGATCCGCGCGGCGTCGTAGACCGCGACGTAGGCCGCGCCGGTGCGATGGCAGAGCGCGAGCAGGTGGCCATCGACGAACACGGGCTCGGTGACCTTCTCGTCGGCGTCGAGCGCGTGGGCCACGACGTTGCCGCGCGGATCCATCGAGCCGATCGCGCCGAGGTCATCGAACGTCATGTACGCGATGCGGTGCTCGCGGCCCTCGTCGCCGCCGACGAGGGTGGGGAACTCGCAGCTGCGGTCGCTGACCTGCTCGTCGCGCAGCGTCTTCGCCGCGAGATCGATCGTCGCGCGGTGCATGCGCCCGGCGCCGAGCACCTCGCGCGCGCCGCCGGCGCCGACCGCGCCGATGTCGTAGAACGAGGCGAAGTCGGGATAGCGGATGTAGTCGACGACGATCTCGTTCGCGCGGTTGTGCGCGTTCGCGAAGTGCCACTGGTAGAACGCGTCGGCCGTGAACCTCAGCACCTCGGTGGGGCGATCGATCGGCACGCAGATGATCTCGGTGCCGTGCTCGGGCTTCCACTGCCACAGCTCGGGGAACTTGCCGACGCCGAGCAGCATGCGCGGCACGTGGATGCGCGTGGGCGACACGAAGAACACGAGGTGCGTGTCGGTCGCGACGAAGTCATGAAGCATCGGCGCGCCCGCGATCGGAATCGCGCCGAGGTGACGCGCCGGCCCCACGTCGGGAAGCTCGTACATGTGGAGCTTCGTGGTGCGGCCGTACTCGAGACCGAAGTTGTACATCGCCTTGCGCGACGCCACGCGGTGCGGGTGCGCGCTGAACATCGCGCCGATCACGCCGAGGTTGGTCTCGCCGATCGTGGAGAGGTCGCGCGGATCGAGCTCGGTCGGCGGCGCGGCCTCGACGAGGGCGAACAGTCGGTCCTGCCACACGATGATGTTCGTGTTCGCGGTGTTCTTGCGCTTGCCGCGCAGGCTGTTGAGGAACCGCCGCGGCCACGGCACGCTCATGTTGTAGAGCGGCTTGCCGGCCGCGCGCTCCTCGATCAGCCCGGCGCTGGTGTGGATGCGCGATGCGCCGAGCGCCGCGCCGTTCTCGATCCGGATCGCCGTCGCGGCGCCATCCGCCTCGAACGGGTGCGAGTAGCGCTTGCCGAACTGAACGAACTGGCCGGGTCCGTTGCGATACAGCGTGCCGCGCAGCTGCGGCGGCAAGGTGCCTTCGATGCGGAGCTTCTCGAAGCCGTGCTCGCGCGGCAGGCTCTCGGTCCAGAGCAACGAGGTGATCTCGGACGGCGCGACGGGGGAGGGCTGGCGGGCTGCGACCATGTGAACGTTGTAAACATAGCTGCCTTGACGATCAAGCGAAAAAGTGAACAATGTAAACATTGCCGACCAAGGCCGCCTATCACCACGGGAATCTCAAGCAGGCGCTGATCGTCGCGGCGATGAAGGAGATCGCGGCCGATGGTCTCGAGGCGTTCTCGCTGCGCGGGGTGGCGCGGCGCGCCGGCGTGTCCGCTCCGGCGGTGTATCGCCACTTCGCCGACAAGGACGCGCTGCTGGTCGGTGTGGCGACCGAGTGCGCGCAGCGGCTCGCGACCGCGATGGTCGATGCGGTCAAGGCCGCGCCACCCGAGCCGCTCGAGCAGTTCCGCGCCACCGGCATCGCGACCGTGCGATTCGCGGTCGCGCACCCGGAGCACTACCGGATGATCTCGCTGCCCGGCGTGCTCGATGCCATTCCCGAGCCGCTGCGCGTGAAGCAGAACGCGTTCCTCGAGGCGCAGCGCCAATCGATCATCGATGCACAGGCGCGGGGCGAGATCGCCGACTTCCCGCTCGATGACCTGATGCTCGCGGCCTCGTCGCTGGTCGCCGGCGTCGCGCAGGCGATCATCTCCGGTCGCCTCGGAAAGATCGACGACGCGCGCGCCACCGAGCTCGCGATCTCCGCCACCGGCATCCTCGGGCTCGGGCTGATCCCGCGCGAGGAGGAGGTCCACGACCCGTACCGCAACGCCAAGGTGAAGACGAAGCGACGTTAGCCGTTGCGGCCGGTCACGATCGGCATCACCGCATCCACGAACGCCTTCGCATCGGCCTCGAACGCGCCGGTCAGCGCAGGCCCGACGAGGTGCTTCGTGTGCCGGCTGCCCTCGCGCTCCGTGACGTACGTGCGATCGGATCTCGTCGAGAGCACGTAGTCGTGCTCGAGCAGGAACAGCCGCGCCCCGCCGCCGTTATCGACGACCATCGCGGCCATGTGCGCCTCGCCCATCTCCGTCGGCGCCGGAAAGTCGACGATGCCGATCCGGTAGCCGTTGCGATCGAGCGTCAGCATCTGCGCGGTGTGATCGACCTGGCCCTGGTTCCACAGCTGGTCGAAGAAGAACTTCTCCTTGCGCTGCATGACACCGATCACCGTGTTCGGTGTCTTGGTGCGAATGAGATTGGGAAGGAAGCGGTGGGCCAGAGCGTAGTTCGGCGTGATTCCCATTGAGTCCTTACGACTCAATCACGCTCGCGGACCGAATATTCGAGCTTCCATTTTCCGTGACCGTCGCGCGCCACGCACCACAGCTCGAGCGTTCCAACTTCTGTAACGTGGGCTTCAAGTCGGACCGGGACCATGTCTCCGGCCTTACGCTCGCCATCGGCTTCGACCTGCTTCTCCACCGGATCGAGCTCCGTGAGGCCCGGCGCATCCGCCTCGATCAGCGCGCCGGCCGCATCGTCCTTGCGCGTCGCCGCGGCGAAGAACCGGAAGTTTGCGGTCTCGCCCACCACCAGGCCGAGCTCGTCATCGGGCAGGTTCACGGTCGAGCCCTCTTCGAGGCCCTGCGGCGCCACGCACAGCGCCTTCACCGGCGGGGCGAAGCCCGGGATCGCCGGCATCGCGCTCTCGATGCCGATGTAATACGCGCGCGCCGTGCCGCCGCGGATCCGCACGCCCTTGCCCTGGCGCACCTGACCGTAGTGCGCGGCGCCGAGCGCGACCGCGAGATCGAGGTCCGCGCCCGCGAGCACCTTCACGTCGCGGCCGCACCACGTGCGCAGCAGCTCCACGATTCGCGCCTGCAGCTTGCCGGCCTTCATCACGCCGCCGTTGAACAGCACCGCGGTCGGCTTCTTGCCGAACCGGCCGAGGAACTCGGCGAGGTGGCGCGTGATGGCGGGATCGAATGCGTAGGGCAGGCCCAGCTCGCGCAGACCGCCGGCCCGGCGCTTGTCGGACTTCGCGTCCGCGGCGACCTTCGGAAAGAATCCATCGACGAGCATCGCCTCGGCTTGCTCGCGCGTGACCTCCGCCTTGAGCGTGCC
>JBBRED010000324.1:0-9882 GCA_038203335.1 Haliangiales bacterium
GGCGACCAGGGACGCGCAGGCGCAGCTCGTGATCGCGAAGCGCGAGGCCGAGACGGCGCAGGCAGTGGCGGCGGTGCAGACGAGCGCCGCGGCGAAGGCACGCACGGATGCCGATGCCGCGCGCCGCGACGCGGAGAAGGCGCAGACGATGGCGGCCGCGCAGACGGATGCGGCCGCGCGCGCGAGGCGCGACGCCGAGCAGGCACAGACGATGGCGGCGGCGCAGAGCGATGCCGCGACGCGTGCGAGGGGCGAGGCCGAGCAGGCGCGGCGCGACGCCGAGCAGGCGCGGCTCGGCGCCGAGAAGATCCGGGGCGAGGCGCAAGCGGCGAAGGAAGCGGCGCTGCGTACGAAGGCGGATGCCGACGCCGCCAAGACGGATGCCGAGCGAGCGCGGGCGGAGACGCGGACCGCGCGCGCCGAGGCGGATGCAGCGAAGGTCGAGGCGAAGGCGATCAAGGCGGAGGTCGAGCGCGCGCGCGCCGAGGCGAAGGTCGCGAAGGCGGATGCCGAAGCGGCGCGGATCGAGGCCGCGGCCGACAAGCAGCGCGCGGATGCGGCGCGTACCGAGGCAGCGGCCGACAAGCAGCGGGCCGATGCGGCGCGCGCGGATACGGAGCGCATGGTACGGGCCGACAAGCAGCGGCTCGAGACCGAGCGTAGCGAGGCCGAGCGGCTCGCGCGCACCGACGCGCAGAAGGCGCGCACCGAGGCCACGGCTGCGCGCGCCGAGGCGCAGCGCGTGAAGTCCGAGGTCGATGCCACGAAGAGCGAGATCGAGCGCGCACGCGCCGAGGCGCGGGCCGCGAAGGCGGATGCCGAGGCTGCGCGCGCCGAGGCACGGGCGGCAAAGGCCGACGCGGCGAAGGCCGAGGCGGAGGGGCTCGCGCGGAGCGACGCGCAGAAGCGCAGCGAGGTGGCGGTGGCGCAGCGGACGCGCGCGGATGTCGACGCGGCAAAGACGGATGCCGAGACGGCTCGCGCCGAGGCGCGAGCGGCGAAGGCGGCGGCGGATGCCGCGAAGGCGGAGGCGAAGGCCGCGCGGATCGAGGCGAGCGCCGAGAAGCAGCGCGCCGAGACCGCACGCGCCGACGCGGCGAAGGTCGCCGGCGACGCGAAGCAGCGGCTCGCGGAGATCGAGCGCAAGGCGGCGGATGCGCAGGCGCTCGCGCAGAAGGCGGATGGTGCACAGAGCACCGCGAAGGCGCGCGAGGAAGCGGCGCGGGCCGCGCTCGCGAAGGCGACGAGCGAACGCGACGCCGCGGAGGCGGCGGCAAAGCAAGCAGTGATCTCGCGCGACCGCGCCGATGCGCGCGATCGGTCGCAGGCCGCCGCGGAAGCGAAGACGGCGGAGGCCCGGGTCGCGAAGGCGAAGGCGCAGATCGCCGAGGCGGAGCGCCAGCGCGCCGAGCTCGAGATGGCCACCGCGAAGGCGGCGAAGGACCTCGAGGTATCCCGCTCGCAGCTCGCGGCGATCGAGCAGCAGCGCAAGCTCGCGGAGGTGGCCACGCTGGAGGCCGCGCAGCGTCGCGCCGCGGCAGAGGCGGCCGCAGCACAGACGGCGAAGGATCTCGAGGCGCGCCGCGCGCAGCTCGCCGCGATCGAGCAGCAGCGCAAGCTCGCCGAGACCGCCACGTCGGAGGCCGCGCGCCAGCGAGCCGCGGCCGAGGCCGATCGCCTCGCCGCCGATGCCGCCGCGCGCGAGGCGCAGGAGCGCGCCGATCGTCAGAACCAGCTCGCGCAGGAAGCGACGGCGAAGGCGCAGAGGCTCGCGTCGGAGACCGCGGCGACCGAAGCCGCGAAGCGCCGCGCCGAGGTCGACCGCCTCGCCGCCGAGACCGCAGCGCGCAACGCGCAGCAGGTCGCAGATCGCCAGACCAAGCTCTCGCAGGACGCGACGGCGAAGGCCCAGAAGCTGATCGCCGACCCCGACGCCGCGAGGCGCCGCGCCGACACGCGCAGCGACACCGACGCACCGATGCGCCGCGCCGACGCCGCTACGCGCCGCACCGACACCGCCGCGCGCACCGCGCCGGCTCGCACCCGGGTCGCGATCGCCGAGCCGCCGCGCACCCGCGCGCTCGCGTTCGTCGGCCGCGAGGGCAGCGCGGACCTGGACCTCCCGATCGGAGCCGACGTGCGGATCACCGAGGGCGCCGTGACGCGCACCCGCGCCGAGCTGATCCTCGACGGTGCGAATCTCGAGAACCTCGTCGGTGCGCCGATCGATGTGACGCGGTTCGGCAGCCCCGTCCGTAGCGTCTCGACCTACCTCGATGCGCGGGTCGCGGGCCGGATCGTCATCGTGGTCCAGTTCATCGCGCCCGCGACTCCGTCGATCCGCAAGACCACCGCGGGGGTGCGCTGGCACTTCTCCGGCAACGACATGCCGTAAGCTCCGGTCGGGATGAGCGACAGCCTCGGCACCGGCGAGCGGACCGCCCAGCTGCCGAGCGATCGGCCGCCGGAGATCTCGCCGCTCGCACGGGTGGCCGCGGGCATGGTGGCGACGCCGGTCATCGATCCAGAATCACCGCTGCTCTACACGACGGCCGCCGATGCGATGCGCGACGAGGAGGTCGAGCGCACGCGCATGTTCATCCGCATGGGCTGGCTGCTGAGCGTCGCCGCGATGGGAACGATCCCATTCGTCGACGCGCCGCGCGCGATGGCGCTGGTGTTCGTGATCGGGATGCTGGTCGGGATGGTCGTCAGCTATGCCTATCACCAGGCGTTCGCGGATCCGAAGAGGTACACCGAGCGATCACTGCTCACGCTCGCCGTGATCTGCGTGATCAACGGCCACATCGGCGTGCTCTTCTACGGCGCGTACACGGCCGCGCCGTTGATGGTGATGGTGGGAATTCACTTCGTCGCGCGCACCGAGGCGGAGCGGGTGGCGCGCTGGATCTTCGCGTGCGCCCTCGCCTGCTACTCGGCCATCGCCATCGCGATCGTCAGCGGCACCATCGCCGACCCGGGCGTGTTCGCGTCGGAGCGACCGCTCGACCGCGCGACGCTCGTCACCGCGAGCGTGTTCGTCCTCGGCACGTTCTGGCTCGCGTACTACACGGCTCGCATGTTCCGCCTCGCATCGCTCGCTGCGATCGAGGACCTCCAGCGCGCCACTCGGCTGACCTCGCAGCGCGATGCGCTGATGGACGAGCTCCGCGCCGAGCTCGAGCGCGCGCAGCGGGTGGGTGGCCCGGGCCGGTACACGGATCAGGTCGTCGGCCCGTACCGGCTCGGCAACGTGCTCGGCCGCGGCGCGATGGGCGAGGTCTACGACGGGGTTCACGTCGAGACCGAGGCCCCCGCCGCCGTGAAGCTTCTCCGGCGCGAGCTGCTGGCAGATCGCACGCAGGTCGCGCGGTTTCTGCGCGAGGCGCGCGCCGCCGGCGCCCTCGACTCTCCGCACGTGGTCCGCGTGCTCGATGCCTCGCCGCCGGATGCGCCGCTGCCGTACCTCGCGATGGAGCGGTTGCGCGGCCACACGCTCGCCGAGACGCTGCGCAGCGAAGCGTACCTGGCGCACGCGCAGGTCGTCGAGGTGTGTCGCCATGTCGGGAGCGCGCTCGATGCGGCGAACACGGTGGGCATCGTGCATCGCGATCTCAAGCCACAGAACGTGTTCCGCGCCGGGGACGGCGCGTGGCACCTGCTCGATTTTGGCATCGCCACGTTCGCCGATGACAGCGGCACGCTGACGCACGGCGAGGTGGTCGGCACGCCGCACTACATGGCGCCCGAGCAGGCGCAGGGCAAGCGTGTCGATCGCCGCGCCGATCTGTTCGCCCTCGCCGCGATCGCGTACCGCTGCCTCGCTGGTCGCCACCCGTTCAACGCCACCGACACGCCGTCGCTCCTCTACGCGGTGGTGCATCGCATGCCGCCGCGCCCGGGCGAGCTCGCCGAGCTGCCCGAGGATGTGGATCGCTGGTTCGCGATCGCGCTCGCGAAGGATCCCGACGCGCGGTTCTCGACCGGCGCCGCCTTCGCCGATGCACTCGCGGCGGCGCTCGCCGGGCACCTCGATCCGGACCTCCGCCGCCGAGCGGCCTCGCTGCTCGCAAAGCAGCCATGGGAGGGAGAGTGAGCACCACGATCCCGACCAGCCCGGCCGAGGCGCTACGCGCCGAGGAGGTCAAGCGCACCCGCGAGCTGCTCCGCGTGGGCTGGCTGATCGCGGCGGCGATCTTCATCGCGATCGCGATCGTCCCCGGCGAACGACCGCTCGGCATCGCGCTGGCGGTGGCCGTGGTCGTGGGCGTGATGGGGAGCGCGTGGTTGCACCGCGACCTCGGCGATCCGCGCCGCTACGATCTGCGCAAGCTCAACCTCCTCGCGATCGCCGGCATCGCGGCGGGCCAGCTCGGCATCCTCTACGTCGGCGCGTTCTCGGCCGCGCCGCTGATGGTCGCGCTCGGTGTGTACTTCTTCTGCCGCACCGAGAACACGGCCTCGGCGATCGCCATCTACGCCCTCGCGGCTGGACTGCACGGCGTCGAGGCCATCCTCGTCATCGCGAAGGTCATCGACGATCCCGGCTTCTATCCGGTCAACACGCACGCCTCGCTCGCCGCGCAGATCTCCGGCCAGCTGATCATGCAGCTCGGTTATGCGCTGTGCTTCTGGCTCGCACGCGTCACCCGGCACAGCTCGCTCCGCTCGATCCGCCAGCTCCAGCGCGCCACGCGCCACGCCGCGCAGCGCGACGTGCAGCTCGCCGAGCTCCGCAAGGATCTCGATCGCGCGCTGGAGATCGGCGGGCCCGGGAGATTCACCGGCCAGAGCGTGGGCGGCTGGGAGCTCGGCAACCTGCTCGGGCGCGGCGCCATGGGCGAGGTCTACGAGGCGCACAACCTGACCACGCAGGCTCCCTCCGCGGTGAAGCTGCTGCGCGGCGAGGCGCTCGCCGAGGTCGCGAACGTGGAGCGCTTCCTCCGCGAGGTACGCATCGCGGGGACGATCGATTCGCCGCACGTGGTGCGCGTGCTCCAGGCGTCGACGCCCGCGGATCCGGTGCCGTTCCTCGCGATGGAGCGGTTGCGCGGCCAGACGCTCGGCGACCTGCTGCGCAAAGGCGGCACGCTGCCGATCGCGTCGGTGAAGGCGCTGGTCCAGCAGATCGGCGGCGTGCTCGAGCTCGCGCGCGCCGCGGGCATCGTCCACCGCGATCTGAAGCCGCACAACCTGTTCCTCACCGACGAGGGCACCTGGAAGGTCCTCGACTTCGGCATCGCCCTCCTCTCCGATAGCTCGGGCACGCTCACCCGCGGCGCAGTCCTCGGCACACCGGCGTACATGGCGCCCGAGCAGGCCGAGGGCAAGCCCGTCGATCATCGCGCGGATGTCTACGCGCTCGCCGCCGTCGCCTATCGATGCATCACCGGTCGACAGCCGTTCACCGCGCCCGATACGCCCGCGCTCCTCTATCAGGTGATCCACGAGACCGCGCCCGCACCGTCGACGATCGTCCCCGCGTCGCCGCAGCTCGATGCCGTGATGACGCACGCGCTCGCGAAGCGGCCCGCTGATCGCTATGCCACCGCCGCCGAGCTCGTCGCCGCTCTCGTGAGCGCGCTCTGATCGCCGGCCGATTCTCCTGGGGCTCATTGACCTTGGGTCAGTGACGCCCGAACGCCTCGACAGGTGTCACCACGCACCAGGGAGCGTGCGTTTACTTCCGGAGCGCGCGAGCACAACGTGCTCTCGCCATCTCACGGGGAGCTGAGGCATGGACGAGCTCGATCTCACCGAGAAGACGCCGCGCACCTTCGACGAAGATGACCTCCACGACGAGGTCTCGCACCTCGCTGCGCTCACGCCGGCGCGGACCGCGCGCGGGACGAAGTCGAACACGGCGATGCCCGCTCGAGCCCGGCGCTCGAGCACCGCGCCACCCCCGATCCCGCCGGGGTCGCGCCGCGCCGCGACGGTGAGGCCGAACCTCGGCACTACCACGGCGCCGCCGTCGAAGCTGATTCCGTTTCTCCCACCACCGGAACCACAGAGCCCCGTGCCGGGTTCGTTCCCGGTGGTGCGGTCATCTTCCCGTGCAGCGCCGCCCGTGCCTGCGGCGCGCGCCTCGACCGCCACGCTGCCACCGCCGACGACGCGCCGCGCCACCACCGTATCGCCGCACGTCGTGCCGCGCACGATGACGCCCGGCTACGATCCGGCGAAGGTCGGCGCACGGTCGACGGTCAGCGAGCCGCTGGCCCGCGGCTCGATCGCGCCGCGCACGCCGACCGCGATGCCGCAGACCCGGCCGTCCGCATCGATCTCGATCCCGCCGACCCGGTCCTCGGCTTCGATGCCGGTGCCGCAGGCCCGCTCGTCCGCATCGATGGCGGTCTTGCCCGAGGTGGACATCGACATCCCGATCGAGGTCGCACCGTTCGCCGCCGACGTGCCGCAGGCCGGCACGCCGATGACCGACGACAAGCACGTCGCGCTTCCGCCGATCGCGGATGCCGACGAGGTCACCGATGACATCGATCGCTCGGCTCCGCGCCCGCGGCGCAACGTCGCGGTGATCGCCGGCGTTGCGGTCGGCGCGGCGCTCGTGGCCACGACGCTCGGGATCATGCTGCGCTCCAGCCCGAAGCCCGCTCCGGCTCCGGTCCCCGCGGCGCTCGCCACCGCTCCGGTCGAACCACCCGCGCCGGTCCAACCACCCGCGGCGACTGCGCCGGCGTCACCAACGCCGACCACCGCGCCTCCATCTCGCCCGCCAGCCGTCGAGGTCGCGGCAACGACCTCGACGGCGGCCGCGGCACCCGCTCCCGCCGAACCGGCCGAGGACGAGCCGCCGCACGCCGACCTGCCGATCACCTCGCAACCCGATGGCGCGACCGTCACGCTGATCGCGAACGGCGACGCCACGGTGGTCGGTCGCACGCCGATCACGGCAACGATCGATCCCACGCTGACCTACGACGTGGTGCTCGCGCTGCGCGATCACCCGACGATGATCATGCACGTCGACGCGAGCAAGGTTCACGAGCTCTCGATCGATCTGACGCCGCGGCCCATCCCGCAGCCGCCGCGCCGGCGCACGAAGGCGGTCACGCCGGTGAAGACCCCCGTCACGAAGCGCACGCGCTGACCGATCACGACCTCGGAGCCCACGGAAGCGCCGACGTTCGGCGACTAACTAGCTGATCTCCACGTGCCCGGGGGACCAGGGGTGGTAGGGTGCAGCTCCGTCGGTGCCCCCGTCGGCACCATGACCACACCTACGAAACCGAACCCTTACGCTGTCGCTCATACCCACGCCTCGAAGCACCGGACGGAGCTCGAGGCGAGCGAACACTGCGGTTGCTTCTTCTGCTTTCGCATCTTCAAGACCGGGGATATCAAGACCTGGACGGATGCAGATCAGACCGCGTTGTGCCCGAGTTGCGGCCTCGATGCCGTGATCGGGAGTGCCTACTGCTTGATCGGTGAGGGCTTCCTTCGCCGTATGCATCAGCAGTATTTTGCGTATCGTTCGAAGTAGTCCGAGCCACGGAGATCAGCGATGGCGTTCGACCAAGAAACCAAGGCTGCGCAGCGCATCCTCGACGGAATTACCGAAGGAACGATGAGCAGCGCCGATTCGCTGAACCTCGTCGAGGACGCGGATCCTGCGCTCATCTACCTCCTGTTCACCTGGATCCGTCATCGGTACGGACCAAACAACGATGCCTCCGAAGCGGTCCTCGGCCGCCTCGCCGCCGTCAGCAATCGCCCGTCGATCGTGGCGAAGATGAAGGAAGGCCAGGAAGATCCGGTCGTCGAGTGGTTCGAGGATGGCTACTCGTACGGAAAGCTCGACGCCAAGGAGTTCTTGACGTTGATCATCGAGAAGCTCGAGGGCTGAACAGGCCCGGCACGCGCCTGGTCGCTCGACCGGGCGTATCCGCACGGTGATCGCCCTGCGCCTTCTCCTGACGCGCCTCGTGCGCGGCACGGGACGTGCGTGAAGTCCGGACATGAAGACTTCCGAGACCCCGATCACCGAATCCGACGACCAGCAGCCGGTGCGCTTCGTCAACAGCACCGATGCCACGCTCGGGCTCCCGATCGTCGAGCGCGTCCAGCTCCGCCAGAAGGAGCTCGAAGCGCTGCGCGACGGCGTCGAGGACAAGGAAGGCCATCTCTTCCAGGAGATCACGCTCGCACTCGATACCGTGCATCAGCTGCTCAGCGGCGATCTCGTGAAGGTCTCGGCGGTCGTCCTCGCGGACATGAACCGCTGGCTCGAGCGGAACAAGCACGTTGCCGAGAGCGCCGTCGTACCGCCGGAGGCGGTCGCGGAGCCCGTCCCCGACCAGGCGTGATCGGCTATCGTTGCGCCCGTGAGTGACAAGCTGCGGGTGCTGGTCGTCGGAGCAGGCGCGGTCGGTCAGGTCTACGGTCGGCACGCGTCGCTCGGCGGTGCCGATGTCACGTTCTTCGTGCGCGAGAAGTATCGCGCCACGGTGAGCGCCGGCTTCGACATGTACCCGCTGAACCGACGCGCGAAGACCGACCCCGTGCGGTTCGAGACGTTCTCCGTGGTATCGCGGGCCGACGAGGTCGCGAAGACCGCGTTCGACCAGGTCTACCTGACCGTGTCGTCATCGGCCCTCGCGGGCCCGTGGCTCGCCGAGCTGATCGGTGCGACGGGCACGGCGACCATCCTCGCGCTCCAGCCCGGCCAGGACGATCTCGACACCATCCTGGCCGCAGGCGGCACGCGCGATCGCGTGGTCTCGGGCGTGATCACGCTCATCAGCTACAGCGCGCCGCTCCCCGGCGAGACCCGGTTCCCGAAACCGGGGATGGCATACTGGTTTCCACCGCTGTCGCCGAGCCTGATCTCCGGTCCCACGGAGCGCACGGCTGCCGTGATCGCGCTGCTTCGCGGCGGCGGATTGCCGGCGAAGCGTCACCCCGACGTCCCGACGTTCGCCGCGTTCCCGACCGCGATGATGATGCCGTACCTGGCCGCGCTCGAATCCGCAGGATGGACGTTCCGGGCGCTGGTAAGCGGCCCGATCCAGCTCGGCGCGCGCGGCGCCCGCGAGGCGATGGCGATCGTCGCGCGCACCTCCGGCAAGCCGCCGCTGATGATGCGGCTCGCGGCGCGCCCGCGCGTGCTCCGCATGGGTCTGTGGTTCGCGCGGCGTATCGTCCCGCTGCCGCTCGAGATCTACCTGAAGGCGCACTTCATCAAGGTCGGCGATCAGACGCGCCAGTTCATGGCCGGCTACATCGCGCGCGGCAAGGCCGCCGGCCTGGACGTCTCGGCGCTCGAACAGCTCACCGCATCGATCGCGACGGCCGCCGCCGCCTGAGCTATACCGGGCCCATGAGCTTTGGACGAAATCCTCACGTGGCGAAGGCGGAAGCAGCGGAAGAGCGGGCATCGACCGCGAAGGACTCGTCCACCTACGAGCGCGCATGGCGCGAGGCCGGCCGGCTGTGGGAGCGCGCCGCCGAGCGCGAGACCGATGCGAAGCGGCGCACGCTCTACACCGAGAACGCCGAGCGCGCCCGCACCACCGCCGACGCTCCGCCGCCCTCGAATTAGTCCCAGTTCCCGCGCTCGTAGTCGCGGAGACGCCAGCTCTTGCCGGTCAGGTGATCGACGACGCTGTCGTCCTGCGCACGGATGGTGCGACGCTTGTCGCCGCGCATCCCGCTGCCCACCTGCCATCGCCGCTCGGCCGCGCGCGCGGAGCTCGCCGCCTCCCGTGCCGCATCGAGCAGCTTCTCGTGCAGCTTCTCGAGCGCGTCCTGCTTGTTCGCGAACTGCGAGCGCCCGTCGTGCGAGCGGACGTAGATCCCGGTCGGAAGGTGCGTGACCTGCACGGCAGAGTCCGTCTTCTGCACGTGCTGGCCGCCCTTGCC
>JBBRED010000325.1:0-9847 GCA_038203335.1 Haliangiales bacterium
TGCGCGAAGGGGGACTCGAACCCCCACACGGTTAAGTACTAGCACCTCAAGCTAGCGCGTCTACCAATTCCGCCATCCGCGCATTCAGTTTTGAAAAATCGGACCCTGTAGGTAGCCCCCAGCGCCGTCGCTGTCAAGCGCTCCGGCTCCCGTGCATAGTAGCCAGACGGTGTCGTTCTCGCCGAGTGAGCCAAGTCCGGCGCCCCCGCTGTCCCGCGCCAGCCTGGTGATCGGGCTGTACGGTGCGATGGCCATTCTCGGCCTGTTGATCGCCGCCGGTCGGGGCGACCCGGATCTCTACCGGATCGGGGACCTGCCGCACTGGCTTCTCCTCGGTGGCCCCGCGATCGGGGTCGCCACTGGCGTTGGTGTCGTCGGGCTGACCCGGCTCGCCACGAAGCACTTCGCCTGGGCGCGCGACCTGAACGTCAGCTTCCGGGACCTCCTGGGGCCGCTGACCGGTCGCGAGATCCTGATCCTCGCGCTCGCGAGCTCGATCGGCGAGGAGCTGCTGTTCCGCGGCGCGCTGATGCCCTGGCTCGGAGTGTGGGTCCAGGCGCTGGTGTTCGCCCTGCTCCACGTTGGCCCGAAGAAGCGGTTCCTGCCGTGGACGGTCTCGGCGCTCTTCCTCGGGGCCGCGTTCGGCGAGCTGGCGATGCGGACCGGGAACCTGGGCGGCCCGATCGCCGCGCACTTCATGATCAACTTCCTCAACCTGCGGTACATCGTCTCTCGACGCTGAACCCGGTCGAGATCACAGGCCGGTGGCGTAGCTCTCGGTCAGCACGAAGCCGTCGCCCATGTTCGTGGCCCGTACGACCGCGTGATACCCCGGCCTCCGGTACTCGACCATCGCCTGCCGGAGCGCCCCTCGCGCGAGGTCGTCGGCCGAGGCGGAGCCATCCGAGGTCGTCGGCGTTCCGACCGCGGCGCTGATCGCCGACGTGGTCGCGTCGAACGCCGTCGCCACGCCGCGCGCATCGGGTGCGCGGCGCGAGGTCTGGATCGCGGCGAGCGCGAGCCCGTCGAATCGGAACCACAGCGTCGTCGCGGCGGCGAGGTCGGCGCACTCGAGCACGCTGCCACCGTGCTGCGGCGTGCAGTGGATGCCGTGCGCGGCCGCCCACAGCGCGAGATCCGCGGGACCGGAGACGTCGAGCGCGAAGCCGAGCGCGGGTCGCGGCTCGGTCGGGATCGGGCGCGGTGCGTGCGCCTCGGTCGCCGGCTGCTTGCCGTATCCGAACGGGCAGAACGCGGACTTCGTGCCGGTGCCGAGCGGCTTCATGCCGAGCAGGCCGCGAACGGGCGCGAGGTGAAGGGCCACGGTCGCGAGCGTGGCGACGCCGAGAACGCCGCCGATCCACCACGCCACCTTGGTTCGCGTGCGCATCACTTGCCCACGATCGAGGCCTTGAAGCTGGCGTCGGTGACGACCGGCGCGAAGCACGAGCTGATGTCGTTCGGATCGGCCGTGGTTCCGGCGCCGTGCTTGACGCCCTTGTTGGTCAGCGCCGGCACCACGATGTTCGCGATGAAGTAGTCGTACTGCGCGCCCGTGATGTTGAGGCCCGTGTGCGCGGTGGGCATGTCCTGCTCGCCGGCGTACGTCTTGCCGTCGGTGTAGGTGATCTCGCTCGGCCCGCCGTACGCGAACACTAGGAACGCGGCGAGGTTGCCCTTGAACGTCGCGGCGTCGTGCGTCGTCGAGGCGGGGTTGCCGCTGCCGACCTTGCCGAACGAGTCGCCGAGGTTCGTACTGCCGTTCGCGGTGACCTCGGCGCCGACCAGCCGGAAGATCTCCTCGTTGACCGCGACGAACGCCGCCGCCCCGTAGGTATCGAACGCGTTCGCGCCACTGGCGCTGCTCTGGCACTTGAGGACGGCACCCGGGCCCTTCGCGGTCGCGGCATCGGGCTTGGCATCCCCGTCGTCGCCACACGCCCCCGAAAGAACGATTAGGCCAAGTGTGGTCGTGAGTCGTAGGAAGAACTGCATGGACGATGTCCTCTAGGTGAACTGGTTGAAATCTGAACGTGGACCACCCACTACGGGCCACGTGACTGATCGGATCGCGCTCACTCCGTGAGCGCAGATTCACGCACGTCGAGTGATCCGTAACCTCTCCCGGGCCGTACCGTACGCGCCCCGTGGTTCCGTCGTCCGTCGAAGAGGTGCGCTGCTGTACGCAATGTCGCGCGATCTACCGCGCGGACTTCGCGCGGTGCCCCACGGACGGCGCACTGCTCGAGCTCCGCACCGACGATCCGCTGATCGGCGTCACCGTCGGCGAGCACTACGTGATCGACGGGCTGGTGGGCGAGGGCGGCATGGGCCGCGTCTATCGCGCCCATCACACCCGGCTGAACCGCCGCAACTTCGCGATCAAGATCCTCCTCGGCGATCTCGCGGCGACGATCGCCACGCGCATGCGGTTCGCGCAGGAGGCCGATGCGGCGAGCCGCCTCGATCATCCGAACGTCGTGCCGGTCGTCGACTTCGGCAAGACGCACACGGGCTTGATGTTCCTCGCGATGGAGCTGGTGACCGGTCGCACGCTCGGTTCACTGATCGAGCAGGAGGCGCCGCTCGCGCCCGATCGCGTGATCGCGCTCGCGCGCCAGATGTGTTCCGGGCTCGCGCACGCGCACAGCCGCGAGCTCGTGCACCGCGACTTCAAGCCCGACAACGTGATGGTCGTGGAGACCGAGGGCGGAGAGGTGCCGCGGATCCTCGACTTCGGGCTGGCGATCACGCCCGACGAGGAG
The DNA here is from genome assembly GCA_038203335.1 of Haliangiales bacterium. Lineage (GTDB taxonomy): Bacteria > Myxococcota_A > Polyangia > Haliangiales > Haliangiaceae > JABFXX01. The sequence continues at coordinate 2,766 of JBBRED010000325.1, forward strand.
CAGTCCGCGCGGTTGACCACGGTGGGGATCGCGCTCGGCACGCCGACCTACGCGTCGCCCGAGCAGACCCACGGCGACAACGTCGATGCGCGCGCCGATCTGTTCGCGCTCGGCGTGACCATGTACGAGATGCTGTGCGGCAAGACCCCGCACGATGGCACCGCGGTCGAGGTGATTCGCCTCAACGCGCGCGCGGCGCCGCCGCCGCTCGCGTCGAAGGCGAACGTGGTGGTGCCCGCGGCTCTCGAGGCGCTCGTGTTCCGGCTGCTCGCGCGCAAGCCCGAAGATCGGTTCGACTCCGCGACCGCCGTGATCGCCGCGCTCGACGCGCTCGCCACCACCGTCGAGCCCGATCCGGCGGCGACGCTCGTCGTACCGATGCTGCAGGCGGCGGAGCTCGCGGCCCCGGTGCTTCCGCCCGCGCCGCGCCGCAGGCGATGGCCGTGGATCGCGGCGGTCGGAGCCCTCGTGGCGGGCAGCGGAATCGCACTGCTCGCGTCGTCGATGGTGTCGCCGGGACGGGCGCCGACGACGGGGCCCGCGCTGGTGGCGTCGCCGATGACCGTGCCGTCGGTGGCCGCGCCGTCGACGGGATCGTCGGTGGCCGCGCCGTTGACCGGTTCGCCGGGGACCGAAGCGCCCTCGGAACTATCGACGCCCACGGCGCCGATCATCGTGACGCCGTCTCCCCCTGCGCCCGGGAAGCGCCCGCGTCCCGCGCCGCGCACGCCGGAGCGCGTGGCCGCGGGCTCGGCCCGACCGGAGACGCCGGCGGTCGCGATCGTCGAGCCCACGCGCGCGGAGCCACTCGTCCCCCCGCCCGCACCGGTCGTGGTGACGCCTCCGCCAGAGGTCGTGACTCGGATAGCGCCGCCTCCCGTCGCACCGCCCGTGCGCGTCGCGCCGCCGCCCGCGATCCTGTCGCGCGCCGCGCTCGCGAGCGTCACCGCGCGCGGCTCGCTGTCGACGGCGGTGGTTCGCCGCGCCGTCGAGCGCGCGATGCCCGAGATCGCGGATTGCGCACGGCGCGCCGCCGTGACGTCGACCGCGAGCTCGGCGCTGGTGCGCGCCACGTTCGTGATCGATGACTCGCGCCGCGCGACGAAGGTCTCGATCTCCGGTGGTGCCGCACCGGCGCTCGCCGGCTGTGTGACCCGCGCGCTCGCGAACGTGCGCACCGCGGATCCGCCCGACGTAGGAACCGTCGCGGTCTCGCTCGATGTCAGCTTCACGGGAGGACCCACGTGAGATCTGCGGTCATCTGCTGTCTCGGCCCGCTGTTCGCGGGCTGCCTCGATCCGCTCGTCACCGACGAGCCCACCACGACCACGCTGATCCTTCCGGCGGGGAGCTCCGTTCCGTCCGCGCTCGACGATCCGGCGATCGCCGCACAGATCGCCGACGCCGATGGCCTCGCAGGCGTCGTCCCGCGCCAGACCGCGTTCGCCGGCGGTCAGCGGATTCACGTGTGGAACGTCGGTCCGGCCCCGGCCGTGGCGTCGCCGCTGTTCGTGCTCGCGAAGCGCGACGCGGCCGGTGACCTCGTGAAGATCGCGCACCCGACGGTGATCGAGGCCATCCCGGGCGAGCCGCGCTACTCGCCGTTCTGGGCGGTGTTCTACGTCGAGGTCACCGCCGACTATCACGGCGAGCTACTGACCTCGTTCGCCGCGATCAGCGAGGCCGTGGATCGCGGCCTCGTGAAGCGACCGGCGCAGCAGACGTTCGCCGTCAACTGTCCGATCGCGGGGCGCGACGTGCGCATCGACGTCGGCAACGGAGTGACCGTGGGACCGAACGCGACGTTCTACTACGAGGGCACCACCGTGCCGTACTTCGACTTCGGCCCGATGCCGCTCGTCGATGGCTCGGCGATCCCCGAGGCGCGCCGGATCGTGCTGCGGCGCGCTGGCGACGAGCCCCTGAGCGAGGTGATCCGCCACGTCGATCTCGATGGCGACGGCGACACCACCGACACCAACGACGTACTCGAGGGCGCGCCCGGCATCGCCCCGGTGACGCCGCGCATGCGCACGATCACCGTCGTGGTCCCGGCGAGCACCGCATCGATCGACACCTCGCAGGACGAGACCGTGGCCGACGTCAGGTCGACGACCCAGCTGTTCAACCCCGGGCCGACCGCGCTGGTGGTCGGCTACACGCCGACCGACGAGATCGCGAACTGGGTCGCGCAGTCGACGATCGGCGGCCTGTGAAGGCGCTCGTTCTGCTCGCGATGCTCGGCGCATGCGTCGAGCCCGATGTCGGCGCACCGCTGCGCGCCACGTGCGACGCCGCCGACTCCGATCCCGCGCACGACATCAACTACGCGACCGACATCGACGCCGCGATCTTCAAGGGCGGGCCGCACTGCGTGCGTTGCCACACCCCCGGCTTCGGCACGCCGATCGGCGTCTCGCTCGGCGGCCTCGACCTCTCGAGCTACGAGAGCCTGCGCCACGGCGGCGTGCAGAGCCGCGAAGACATCATCGTCCCCGGCGATCCGTGCGCGAGCCTGCTCGTTCAGAAGATCGGCGCCGCGCCTCCGTTCGGCGCACGGATGCCTCTCGACGGTCCGCCCTACGTGGACGCCGCGAAGGTGCAGGTGATCTCCGACTGGATCGCGGAAGGCGCGCATGCCGAGTAGGCGCGCCGTGCTGCTCCTCGTCCTCTCGCTCACCGCCTGCGGCCCCCACGATGGAAATCGTCCGGTGGCGCTCGCCGGTGGTGCTCCGACCTCGGTGTCGGAGGCCTGCGCGCTCGCGGGGCGCCGATGTTCGCGTTGCCACTCGATCGAGCGTGTCGAACGCGCGCAGATCTTCGAGCCCGCGCGCTGGCGCGACTACGTCCATCGTATGCGACTGATGCCGAGCAGCGGTATTCCGCCGCAAGAGGAGCCACCGATCGTGCAGTGCCTGGTGTTTCGGACGCGTGGCCAGGCGGGTCTCGACGAGCTCGCCAGCGAGGAGCTGCGATGAGCGCGCGCGCCGTCGTGATCCTCATCTTGCTCGCGTCGATGCGCCTCGCGGTCGCCGACGAGGTGCCACCGGTCGTCGATCCCGCACCGGCCGTCGTCGAGCCGCCGCCGCCCGCCGTCGTCGCTCCGCCCCCGGTCGTCGAGCCTCCGCCCGCCGATCCGATCTACGCGCGCGCCGTGGAGGTGGCGGAGCGCCACCTCGCCGGCTCCGTCCAGCTCGACTATCTCGCGACCCGCCATCGCGCGAGCGCGCCCGATCAGGGTCTGTCGGGCGCGACCGTCGAGCTGTCGCTCAAGATGACGCTCGATTTCGGCGAGCACGTCTCCTCGAACATCAAGGTCTGCTTCGCGTGCCACGGCTTCGACGTCGGCATGGCGTTCTTCGACCTCCGCGTCGCGGACGAGCTCAATATCCGCGCCGGCCGGTTCACTCCGGCATTCGGCTCGTTCCCGCTTCGGCACGATCCCGCGAACCACAGCACGAGCGACAAGCCCCTCGCGTACGACATGGGCCGCATGGTTCGCCTCCGGGAATGGAACGAGGGCGTGCTGCCTGCGCCGTGGGTCGACAACGGCATCGAGATCAACGGCAGCCACTTCTTCGGCAAGCGCGCGCAGCTCGACTACGCGGTCTACGCGATCAACGGACCGAAAGGCGACTCCGATGGCGTCGACCTCGACTTCAAGCAGTCGCGCTCACCCGAGCGCTACTACGCCGACAACAACGGCGAGCCCGCGCTCGGCGGACGGGTCTCGACGACGCTCGACCTGACGGAGAGCAGCATCCTCAGCTTCGGCGGCTCGGTGATGGCCGGGCACTACGATCCGGCGGGAAAGCTGCGGTTCTCGATCATCGGCGCCGATGCGTCGCTCCAGCTCGGGCGCGTGGTCCTGCGCGCCGAGGCCCTGCGCCGGCGCACCGAGATCTCGCTCGGAGAGGATCCCGCGACGAGGTTCCGCTACGGCCCCGGCGCCGACGGCACGTTCTCGACGTTCACGCTCAAGGATGGCTTCGATGCAGAGGCCGAGGTTCGCCTCGGCAAGCTCGAGCTGATCGGCCGCTGGGACGGTCTGCGGCGGATGGGCAACGTCCTGGCCACCAGCGATCTACGCTCGGAGAGCGCCGTGCTCCGCTACACCGCGGCGGCGGCGTACAAGCTGACGGGAGCGCTCCGCCTGAAGACCAGCGTCGAGTTCTACGACTTCAGCGACTTCGAGGACGAGCTCGCGTTCCACCTCGGCATCGCGGGACCGTTCTGACGCGGGCTAGGTCGCGATCGACGTGATCACCGCTTCGGTGGTCAGCATCAGGCCCGCGACCGACGCGGCGTTCTGCAGCGCGACGCGGACGACCTTCGTCGGGTCGATGACGCCGGCCTTGGTCAGATCCTCGTAGGTGTTCGTGGCGGCGTTGTAGCCGAACGCGCCCGTCTCCTTCTGAACGGCCGCGACCACGACGGAACCTTCCATTCCGGCATTGTGCGCGATCTGCCGCAGTGGCTCCTCGAGCGCGCGGCGGATGATGTTGACGCCGTAGCGACGCTCGTCGTGGAACGTCAATGTGGAGAGGGCGGGGATGCACCGGATCAGGGCGACACCGCCGCCGGGAACGATCCCCTCCTCGACCGCCGCGCGGGTCGCGTGCATCGCATCCTCCACGCGGGCCTTCTTCTCCTTGAGCTCGACCTCGGTGGCTGCGCCGACCTTGATGACGGCGACGCCGCCGACGAGCTTGGCCAGCCGCTCCTCGAGCTTCTCGCGATCGTAGTCCGACGTGCAGTCCTCGACCTCGCGGCGCAGGCCGCGCACTCGTGCCTCGATCGCTTCCTTCGCCCCGGCCCCTTCCATGAACGTCGTCGAGTCCTTGTCCACCGTGATCCGCTTCGCGCGACCGAGGTCGGCGAGCGTGAGGTTCTCGAGCTTCTCGCCGAGGTCCTCGGTCAGCGACTTGCCTCCGGTGAGGATCGCGAGGTCCTCGAGTACGGCCTTTCGGCGATCTCCGAATCCGGGCGACTTGATCGCGCAGACCTGCAGCGTGCCGCGCAGCTTGTTGACGACAAGCGTGGCGAGCGCTTCGCCCTCGATGCTCTCCGCGATGATCAGGAGGGGCTTGCCTTGCTTCGCGACGAGCTCCAGCAGCGGCAGCATCTCCTGCATGCTCGTAAGGCGCTTCTCGTGGATCAGCACGTAGGCGTCGGTCAGCACCGTCTCCATCCGCGCGGTGTCGGTCACGAAGTAGGCCGAGAGGTAGCCGCGATCGATCTGCATGCCCTCGACGACCTCGAGCACGGTGTCCATCGACGTGGACTCCTCGACCGTGATCACACCTTCCTTGCCGACCTTCGCCATCGCCTCCGCGATCAGCGTGCCGATCGTCTCGTCGCCGTTCGCGCTGATCCTGCCGACGTTCGCGATGTCACCCTTGTCCCTCGTCGGCTTCGACAGCGTCTTCAGGTGCGTGATCACCGCCGCCACCGCCGCGTCGATGCCGCGCTTGAGGTCCATCGGGTTGATGCCGGCCGTGACGAGCTTCGCGCCCTCGGCGTAGATCGCCTGGGCGAGCACCGTCGCCGTGGTGGTTCCGTCGCCTGCGACGTCGGAGGTCTTGGCGGCGACCTCCTTCACCATCTGCGCTCCCAGGTTCTCCACCCGGTCCTCGAGCTCGATCTCCTTCGCGACGGTGACTCCGTCCTTCGTGATCGTCGGCGCTCCGTACGCCTTGTCGATCACCACGTTGCGGCCACGCGGGCCGAGAGTCACCTTCACCGAATCGGCGAGAATGTTGAGGCCCGTCGCGATGCGCGCGCGCGCGTCGACGTCGAACAAGATCTGTTTCGCGGTCATCCGGCGGTCAGATGCACGACGAGGACCCAGGCGTGTACGTAGGTTCCCGCGTGGCGCCACCGCGTACCTGGCCGCCCGATCGAGCGAATGAGCGCTGGTCCGGAACGTGCTTGTGAGGGCGGGATGCAGGCACTGGTCTATCAGTCGAACGGCGTTCCGAGTCTCGAGGAGCGCCCGAAGCCCACCGTCCAGTCACCCGGCGACGCCATCGTGCGCGTCGTCAAGACGTCGATCTGCGGAACCGATCTGCACATCCTGAAGGGCGATGTCGGCACGTGCGCCCCCAGTCGGATCCTCGGCCACGAGGGCATCGGCATCGTGGATGCGGTCGGGGCGGCGGTGACGTCCTTCTCCGTGGGCGACCGGGTCCTGATCTCGTGCATCACCTCGTGCGGCCGGTGCGAGTACTGCCGCCGCGGCATGTACTCGCACTGCGCCACGGGCGGCTGGATCCTCGGCAACCAGATCGACGGCACGCAGGCGGAGTACGTCCGCATTCCGCATGCGGATACCAGCCTGTACGCGCTCGCGAACGGCGTCGATGACGACGCGATGGTCATGGTCAGCGACATCCTGCCGACCGGGTTCGAGTGCGGAGTGCTCAACGGCCGCGTGGCCCCCGGGGCCACGGTCGCGATCGTCGGTGCCGGGCCGATCGGGCTCGCGGCGCTGCTGACGGCGAAGCTCTACTCGCCGTCGGAGATCATCGTGATCGACGTCGATGCAAATCGCCTGAAGCGCGCGAAGTCCCTCGGCGCGTCCACGGTGGCGCTCAACGGCAGCGACGGAAAGGCGGTAGAGGCCGTGATGCGCGTGACCGCGGCTCGCGGGGTCGATGTGGCGATCGAGGCGGTTGGCTCCCCCAGCACCTTCGAGCTCTGCCAGAGCCTGATCGCTCCCGGCGGAACGCTCGCGAACGTGGGCGTCCACGGGAAGAAGGTCGCGCTTCACCTCGAGCGCCTGTGGGACCGCAACATCACGATCACCACGCGGCTCGTCGATACCGGAAGCACACCGCTGATGATGCGGATGATCCAGGCACGCAAGATCGATCCGCTGCCGCTGATCACGCACCACTTCACGTTCGACAAGATGGCCGCCGCCTACGAGAGCTTCGGCGCGGCGGCGACGACCGGCGCACTCAAGGTGATCGTCGACGTCGCGCGCTGATCGCATCCGACTACGTACGTAGTCTTATGCGCGGCGGTACCGCCCGGACGTGCGCGGGATCGCCCACGTCTGCCGGGCGCCGTTCGTGCAT
>JBBRED010000326.1:0-9763 GCA_038203335.1 Haliangiales bacterium
CGGGCGCGAGGTAGCCGTAGCCGATCGTGCCCATGCTCTGGACGGAGAACCAGTAGCAGTCGGCAAAGCCGGTCGAGTTCGCGATCTTCGCGTGACCGAAGTAGAGGATCGCGGCGAAGACTAGGTTCGAGACGAGGAACACGATCACGAACAAGCCGAGCACTCGCTTCCACGACATCGTGCGCAGCAGGTGATAGGCATCGTCCGCGATCGACGACGGGCGCTCGCCGCGGCGCTCGATGATCGTGCGACCACGCGCATCGAGGAGCTGCGCGATTTGGATCTTCGGCTTACTCACGCGCGGACTATGAAGCCCAAGTGGGCGTGATGTCGAGGTCGAGTCGCGCACCACGGCGGATCACGCCGAGGCGGTACGACTTGTTGGCTTCGCGATCGCGCAGCGCGCGATGCAAGACATCGACATCGGTGATCGCGACGCCGTCGAGCGCGACGATCAGGTCGCCGTCGACGAGGCCCGCACGCGCCGCCGGGCTGCGCGGCTCGACGGATTGAACTTCGACCGCCGACGCGCCGGTGCCGTGGACGTACGCGAGCCGGCGATCGAGCGGCCGCCGCGCGGCACCGATCCCGAGCCAGGCTCGGCGCACGCGACCATGCGCGAGCAGTTGGCCGAGCACCCACGCCGCGGTCTCGACGGCGATCGCGAAGCCGATGCCCTGCGAGCGCGCGATGATCGCGGTGTTGACGCCGAGCACGCGCCCCGCGCCATCGAGGAGCGGTCCGCCCGAGTTGCCGGGGTTGAGCGGCGCGGTGTGCTGGATGACCCCGTCGATGAGGCGATTTCCCTTGCCGCGCAGGCTACGGCCGAGCGCGGAGATCACGCCGGTCGAGACCGTGGACTCGAAGCCGAGCGGGTTTCCGATCGCGACCGCGAGCTGTCCCACGCGCGGTGTCAACGACCCATCGATCGGGAGATAGGCGAGCGGCGCGCTCGGTGACAGCGCGGCGGCATCGACGTGTACGACCGCGAGGTCGGTCGCCGGATCGTCGCCCATCACGCGCGCCTCGGCGGTCTCGCCGTCGGAGCTGCGCACGCGGATCTTCTTCGCGCCGGAGACCACGTGGCTGTTGGTCATCACGTAGCCATCGGGCGTGACGACGAAGCCCGAGCCCGCGCCGCCGCCCATGCGGTTGCCGCCGACCTCGAGGCTGACCGTGGCCGGACCCGCGCGTTCGACCACGCCGACGACGGCCCGCGAGTACGCGTCCATCAGATCGGCATCGTCGACCAGGGTCGCGGCCACGGCGCTCACGCGCGACTCCCCAGCGTGGCCTTCAGCGCCTGCTTCGCGCCGCCGCGGGAGATCGCGATCTCGACCTCCTCGCCGGGCCGGCCTGCGATCGCCGCGCGCAGCGTATCGGGGCCGGTGATCGCTGTGCCGCCGACGCTCAGAACGATGTCGCCGACGATCAGACCAGCGACCGCCCCTGGACCGCCGTCGTCGAGGCTCGTGATCAGCGCGCCGTCCTGCTTGCCGGCCGGGTACGCGCCGACGCCGAGGTAGCCCTTGCGGATGCCGCCGTGCTTGACCAGCTCGTCGACCACGCGGCGAAGCGTGATCGTGGTGACCGCGAGGTCGGCGCCGCGCAGCAGCGTGCGCGTGTTCATGCCGATCACCTTGCCGTCGGCGTCGATCAGCGGACCGCCCGCGAAGCCCCGCGGGATCTGGCGGTCGGACTCGACGTAGTGCTCGAGCTTGCCGCCGTGTGGAGTCTCGACCTCGGGGCCGAGCACGCCGATCGCGCGGAGCGAGGCGCGCGCGGTGCGGCCCGGACGGCCGATCGCGAGCGCGAGGTTGCCGACGCCGAGCTGATCGAGGTCGCGAAACGCCGCCGGGGTCAGGCCACCGCCGGCCACGCGAAGCACGGCGACGTCGGTGCCGGGATCGCGCCCGATCACCTCGGCATCGCGCTCGTCGAGCTCGCCGTCCCCTGTCGGAAGTCCGATCCGCGTGCGGTCGGGAGTGTGAAAGCTCGCGCTGATCACCAGGTCGTCGGACCAGACGATCCCGGTGCCACCCCCGTGGCCGCGCGAGACATGAACGGTGGACGGGGCGACCGCAGCGACGGCGGCGGCGAGGGCTTGATCGAGTGCGTGGAGTGCGGGAACGGCCATGTGGAACTCTCTTTCTCGGTCGACTCTGCGCTCCTCGGGAGGTCTCGCATATCCGCTGTTCGGCGAGGTCGTCGACGGAAAACCGGAGAGGTCTCGCCAACCTGCTAGTGATTCCGACACCTCCCCTACCCTTCCGGGGAGGGTTGACCTGGACGTTGGTCGTGTACAAGTTGAACCCTAACGTTCACGTCAGCCTCCGCTTGGAAGCGGCGCAGGACGGGAAGAGGAAGACACCATGACCCGCAATCCAAATCTGCCGATCGCCGCGGTGAGTGACCCCATCAAGGTGGCCCTCCTGACCGACGACGCTCTCCTTCGCACCGGCGTATCCAGCCTCCTCGCGCAACTCGGATCGATCGACGTGGTCGACCGTGATCGCGCCGAGGTCGGTCTCTGGGATGCCGGGGCCGATAGCTCGAAGACCCTCGCGCGCCTGACCGAGCTCAAGAACCTCCCGTTCCCGGTCGTCGCCGTCGTTGGCGATCCCTCGCACGTTGCCCCTGCCCTCGCGGCCGGTGCACGTGGCGTGGTCCTCCGTGATCAAGTCGGGCCGGGCATCCATGCGGCCCTCGCGGCGGTGCGCAGCGGCCTCGTCGTGATGGACATGGCGCTCGCAACGAGCCTCGTCCCCACGCCGCCGGTACGTGCCGAGGGCGCGCCCAAGGGCCGTGGTGACCTGACCGAGCGCGAGAAGCAGGTCGTGCAGCTCCTCTCCGAGGGGCTCTCGAACAAGCTGATCGCGGATCGCCTTGGGATCAGCGACCACACGGCCAAGTTCCACGTCAACGGCGTGATGATGAAGCTCGGCGCTTCGACCCGGACCGAAGCGGTCGTCGAGGCGATGCGGCGCGGCCTCGTGCGCCTGTAGTCGGCAGCCAGCCAAAGACGTCGAGCGCGACCAGGCCGGTGTCTCCGATGATGACGCCCTCCTGGTCCAGCAGGTCGCGCTGGATCGCTGCGCCCACGGGATCGTGGATCGCGATGCGACCGCGCAGCCTGCCCGCCTTGCCGATCACCCGCTGCCACGGCAGCTGATCGGCGGGCTTGCTGGTCTTCAGTGCGGCCGCGGCGATCCGCGCGCCGCCCGGGATCCCGGCCAGCTCGGCGACCTGACCGTAGGTGGCGACGTGCCCCTTCGGGATCTTCCGGATCACCGCCTTCACCGCCTGGAACAGCTGCTGGAGATGCTCGGAGTCCGACGACGCGACCACCCAGCGAAGGTACTACGGACCGACGGTGGTGAACGCCGCGGCGCCGGTGCCCCACGCTTCGACCCACGGGCGCAGCACCACACCGGTGGACGTCTGCGTCGCCGGCTGGGCGAGGCGCGTGTGCGAGTTGTCGTCGACCATGAACGCCGCCTGGGATCCCGTCATCGCGTTGCCGATGATCTGCGACTGCGCCTTCATTCCGGCGGCGTCGTAGCCGAAGAAGACCGATAGCGTGCCGTCCTGTAGCGAATCGATGAGGCCGAGCCGGCCACCGTGCGGCGGCGGCGAGGTGCGCCACAGCGCGGCGACGTTCTCGAAGTGATGCGAGCAGTCGGTGCAGCCCGCCGGGAACCGCGGCGCCCAGCGCTGGTTCATCGTGCCGTAGCGGGCGGACTCGATCGGCACCATCTGCGAGCCATCGGCGAACGCGTGCGTGGTGACGTTCGGGAACGCCTGTGCGATGCGATCCCAGTTGAGCTGGATGCCGAAGCCCCCGGCCGAGATGCCCATCGCGAACACCTCGCTCGCCGGATAGGTGCCGACCTTCGCGAGCATCGCGTCGACGTTGTTCGCGCCACGGTGGTGCATCGTGCGCTGCTGGCCAAGCGCGTCGTAGACCGTGTCTTGCGTGCCGGCGTGAATGTCCCCCGTGCAGTACGGGACGAACACCCAGGTCGCGTCGTGGAACAGGCTCGCTGGATCGTCTCGCTGGAACAGGAACGAGCTGTCGAAGATCTGCGGACGGACCTGCGCGAACGTGTTCGCGTTGAAGCCGTCGAGGTGCGAGGCGGTGACCGGGATGATGATCCCGTAACAGGCCGCCGCTTCCCAGCACCCACCGCCACCCTCGAAGAGGATCACGAGCTTCCGTGACTTCGTGCTCGGGTTGACCGCGATGCCGGTCGGCGTGCCGTTGCCGCAGACCATGCCCGGGATGTCGAGCCAGCTCCATGTCTCGAGGGGGATGTCGTAGCCGGCGTCGGGACCACCCGGGCCCGCGTCGATGGCCGCATCGACGTCATCGCCGCCGGCGTCGCCGGTTCCCTTTGTATCCCCGCAGGCAGCGAGGGCGAGCAGCAGCACGATAGCGGTACGCATCCCGACCACGGTATACGAGGGATGCATGCGGATCCAGGTGCTCTACTTTGCCGTGTTCCGGGAAAAGCTGGGCACGGACGAGGAGACCCTCGAGCTTCCCGACGGTGCGAAGGTCTCTGATGCGATCGCCGCGCTCGCCGCGAAGCACGCGCCGGTGGCGAAGCTTGCCGGAAAGTTCCGGGTCGCCGTCAACCAGGACTTCGCGCCCGACGACTGCGCGCTCGCCGACGGCGACGAGCTCGCGCTGATCCCCCCGGTCGCGGGCGGCAGCGATCGGCACGTGATCCTCTCCGCGGAGCCGCTCTCGCTCGATCGCTGCCTCGCCGCGGTCTCGGGCCCCGGCATGGGCGGCATCGTGACGTTCACCGGCATGGTCCGCCGCCAGAGCCGCGGCGTGACCGTGGATCACCTCGAGTACGAGGCCTACGGATCGATGGCGCTCCGCGAGATGACGCGTCTGTGCGATGAGATCGAGGCGGAGATCGCCGGCGTGCGGCTCGCGGTCGAGCACCGCACCGGCACGCTCCAGATCGGCGACCTCGCGGTCGTCATCGCGGCCGCCGCGCCGCATCGCGCCGAGGCGTTCACCGCATGCCGCGCTATGATCGACCGACTCAAGGACCGCGTGCCGATCTGGAAGAAGGAGATCAGCGACGACGGCACCGAGTGGGTCGGCCTCGGGCCCTGACGACCGACGCGCGCTCGTAGCCGTCGGTGTTGCGCCTCCGTGCTCGGAGGAGATCGCCGCCAAGACTCCAAGACTCCGAGGAGGAGGCTTCTTGCGGGCGCGGATGCCATTCAGCCGGCGCGCTTATATATGTCAGTCATGATTACATCGTTCAAATCGTGTGCTTTGTCCCACCAAAGATTTTAACTGAAGCGTAATGCGGCACCCTGCGAGGGGGAATGCAGGCATAAAAAAACAACAGGCATTCGTGCCTGTTGTCCTCGCTTCCGGGCGCGCCGGAGGGTTCTGGCCCGCCCGGCGGCGATGGAATTACGAGCGAGACTTCGGGCCGCCGCGGACGTGGGACTTGATCTTCATGACTTCACCTCCTCCCTGAGTGGAGTAGCGGGACATTAGTTTGAGCAGCAACGATGCGCTACGCATATCTTTCAGCGCGACCGTTCGCCGTACTGGAGAACACCGTCGCATCCGGAAAGCCGCGTTTCCTCCTCAGAAAACTGAGAGCGAAACGGCGTCACAACAAATGACCGTGCGCCAGGTCACTGGCAACGTTTGGGGGTGCCGCAGATTGCTGCACTCCTGATGTGTTGAACATGTGATTTTAAACTCGATCACATCCCGAGCTCCTACGCGATGCGCACGCGCGGCCCGGGCAAAAAAAACAGCACGCATTGCTGCGTGCTGTTTCCTTTTGTTCCGATCGAGCCGCCAAACCTAAGCAGATTCAACGACTTCGAATGGATTCAGCGAGCCTTCGGGCCGCCGCGAACGTGGGACTTGATCTTCAAGTAATCACCTCCTTTCAACTCTGGTGTACCGAAAATGAGATTGTCGAACAACTCGGGAGTCTGTTTTTCGGAATTGTAAAAGGCACTCCGGATTACGAACATCCGAACTGAGCGGTTGCGTGGACCGGGTCGACAGTTAAAGATGCCGCCACCACCCGATGGCGTATCCATTCGAACGGACCCTCCGTTCTCTGCACGGATACGAGTCAGGCACGCGCGTGCTGCTCGTTGTCCTCGTGTTAGCGGCCGTCGGAGGCATCGCGATCTGGGCAACGGTCGCCGAGGTCCCGATCGTCAAGGTCAGCTCGCAGGCTCGCGTCGAGCCGCACAATGCAGTGTTTCGCATCGAGCCTCCCAGCGCGGGTCGCGTCGTGCGCTCGATGCTCAACCTCGACGAGGACATCAAGGAAGGAGATCTGCTGATCGAGTTCGATACCCGGGCCGAGCAGCTCGAGCTCGATCAGAGCAAGGCCACGGCCGAAGGGCTCGCGCAGGAGCTGATCGTCATCCGCGAGCAGATCGAGAACAAGCGGGGCGAGGCCTCCGCAACGGGACGCGTCGATGAAGTGGCGGTCCGCGAGGCGGAGGAGCGAGAGCAAGAGCTGGCGCCTCGGCACAAGCTCGCCCAGGAGCGCGCCGATCTCGCGCTCAAGAGCCCGACAGGCGCGATGTCCGAGATCGAGAAGCTCGAGCGCAGGACCGACGTCGACGCGCTTGGCTACGCGAAGACGGCGCAGAGCCTGGCGATCATCCGGCTCCGGCGCGAGCAGGGCGTCCGCGGCCAGACGCTGACGGCCCAGCTGCTGGGACTCAAGCGCGACCAGCTGAAGACCGAGAGCCAGCTCCGGGAGCTGACGGCCTCGATCGCTCGCCTCGAGTACCAGATCGACAAGAAGCACTACCGCGCACCCGCGTCGGGTCATCTCGTCGACGTGGCCGAGCTCGGTGCGGGTGCGTTCATCGCCGACGGTCAGCGCGTCGGCACGATCGTCTCGAACGATGCTGAGGTCCGGATCCGCGCACGGTTCCCGAAGGAGGTGGTCGGCATGATCCACCCCGGGCAAACCGCGCAGCTCAAGCTCGACGGCTACCCGTGGACGATCTACGGCACGGTGCCGGCGAAGGTCACCCGGGTCGGCACCGAGCCCGGGCTGGTCGCGACGCCCGAGGCGATTCCCGGCACGGTGCGGGTCGAGCTCGATATCGAGGCGCCCGCCGACCCACGCATCCAGCTGCAGCACGGCATGACGGCGATCGTCGAGGTGGAGGTCGCCCGGGTCTCGCCGATCGGGCTCGTGATGCGATCGATCGGCGAATGGAACGCGGCGCCGGAGCCCGAGCAGAAGCGCGACCGCGGGTTCCAGACCGAGGCCGAGGCGCGCTGACACCGTCATGAGCAGTCACCGTCGACGCGCGATCATCCCCGAGGTCATCCAGATCTCGGCCACCGACTGCGGCCCCGCGTCGCTGAAGAGCATGTTTGCGGGGATGGGCGTCGAGCTCAACTACCGCGTCCTTCGCGAGGTCTGCCAGACCGACATCGACGGCACGTCGATCGTCACGCTCGACGAGGTGGCGAACCAGCTCGGCCTCGACGCCGAGGAGGTGATGCTCCCGACCGATCACGTCGTGCTTCCCGAGGCGCGCGCTCTGCCGGCGATCATCGTCACGATGACGGCGGGCGGGCGGCCGCACTTCATCGTCGTGTGGAAGCGCATCGGCCCGTTCGTCCAGATCATGGATCCCGCGGCGGGCCGGCTGTGGATGCGCGTCGACAAGTTGCTCGCGAACCTCTATCAGCACACCACGTCGGTGCCGGCGGAGGGTTGGCGCGAATGGGCGGGCTCGGACGAGGCGATCGCGACCATCGAGAGGCGCCTCGGCAACCTCGGCGCGGTCGGTGCCAAGGTGCTGATCGCGACGGCGCTCGAAGATCCGCACCACGGATCGATCGCCCGCCTCGACGCCGCGTGCCGCGCGACCGAGGCCATGGTCCGCGCGGGGGCGGTCAAGCGCGGCAGAACGGCGTCGGGCCTGTTGCAGTCGATGATCGCGAAGGCCGAATCCGGCGCCGTTCCGATCCCCGCGACGTACTGGTCCGTGCGTCCGAACCCCGAGGTCGAGGGAGAGCTGCTGTTGACCGGGGCGGTCCTGCTTCGCGTGCGCGGCTGGCGCGCCGGCGCGCCCGCAGAGGGTGAGGCCCCGAAGGCGCTCATCGCGCCCGAGCTCGCCACGCAGATCTCGGCCGCGCAACCCGGCCCCGCGCGCGCGCT
Source organism: Haliangiales bacterium (assembly GCA_038203335.1). Lineage (GTDB taxonomy): Bacteria > Myxococcota_A > Polyangia > Haliangiales > Haliangiaceae > JABFXX01. The sequence continues at coordinate 8,196 of JBBRED010000326.1, forward strand.
GTTCCGCCTGCTCCGCGAGGATCCGCGGAGCATCCCGCTGCTCGTCATCGCCGGCCTCGTCGTCGCGACGTTCGGGCGCGTCCTGCAAGCGCTGATGTTGCGCGCGGTGCTCGATCTCGGGCGCGACCTCGGCACGATCGGGCAGCGCGCCACGGGGATCCTCGTCCTGGCGGGCGTCGCGCTGGTGCTGCTCCTGATCCAGGTCCCGATCTCGCTCGGTCTCCTCGGCATCGGGCGTCGGCTCGAGGTCCGGCTCCGCAAGGCGTACTTCGAGCAGCTACCGAAGACCGAGGATCGCTACTTCCAGAGCCGGCTCGCCTCCGACATGGCGTCGCGCTCTCACAACATCCAGGCGATGCGGACGCTGCCCGCGCTGATCGCGCAGGCGATCACGATCACGCTGGAGATCCTGGCCACCACCGCCGCGCTGATGTGGGCCGCGCCCGGTGCATGGGGCATCGTGCTCGCGCTGGCGGCGGCCACGCTGATCCTGCCGCTGATCGCGCAGAAGGTGTTCCTCGAGCCCGACATGCGCGTGCAGAGCCAGGTCGGCGCGCTCAGCAAGTTCATCCTGGATGCGCTCGTCGGGCTCACTCCGATCAAGATCCACGGTGCCGAGCGATCGCTGCGCCGCTCGCAGGAGACGCTCCTGGTCAGCTGGACCAAGGCCCGCTACTGGCTCCAGTCGCTCACGGTCGCGTTCGAAGGGCTGCTGATGCTCGTGAGCTACGGGCTCGTCGTGTGGCTCGTGTACTCGTACCTCGCAGGCAATCAGCGCGCCGCGCTCGTCTTGCTGGTCGTGTTCTGGGCGCTGCGCTTCCCGATCCTCGGCCAGCGGCTGCTGATCCTCAGCCGCTCGTTCCCGAGCGCGATGAACAAGGTCCGGCGGCTCCTCGACATCATCGGGGAGGTCACCGTCGAGCCGCCCCGCCCTCTCCGTCCGATCGACGCGCCCGTCGTCGACCCGGCGAGCGGGGTCGCGATCACGATGGAGAAGGTCAAGATCAAGGGCGGTGGCCACACGATCCTCGACCGCGTCTCGCTGAACATCGCCCCCGGCGAGCACGTGGCGATCGTCGGTGTCTCCGGCGCCGGCAAGTCGACGCTCGTCGGTCTCCTTCTCGGCTGGTTGCGCCCCGCGCGCGGCGAGATCAAGGTCGATGGAGCGGTGCTCGATACGCACGGCATCGAGCAGCTGCGCCGCACCACGGCGTGGGTCGATCCGGCGATCAGCATCTGGAACCAGAGCCTCCTCGACAACATGCGCTACGGCACCGACGCCGCGACCGGCTGGTCGCTCGACGCGGCGATCCGCGGCGCCGAGATGCTCGACATCCTCGAGGCGCTACCCGAAGGTCTGCAGACCTCGCTCGGCGAGGGCGGCGGGCTGGTCTCCGGCGGCCAGGGCCAGCGCGTGCGCCTCGCGCGTGCGATGCTTCGCTCGAACGTGCGGCTGGCCATCCTCGACGAGCCGTTTCGCGGCCTCGATCGGGAGCGACGCAAGCGGCTCCTCGCCGAGTCGCGGCGGCTGTGGGCGAAGATCACCCTTCTGTGCGTGACCCACGCCG
>JBBRED010000327.1:0-9744 GCA_038203335.1 Haliangiales bacterium
GCGTGCTGGTCACCGACTTCGGGCTCGCGCGTGGCATGGGCGAAGACTCGTGGTCGGGTGCCAGCGAGTCCGCGGATCCCGAGGCCGCGCACGACGTGACGATCCGGCCCAGCAATCCGGCGCGTACGAACGACGGCCTGCTCGATTCCCCGCGGACGCACACCGGCGCGATGATCGGCACGCCTGCGTACATGGCGCCGGAGCAGTTCGCGGGTGGGGCACCGGATCCGCGCACGGACCAGTTCGCATTCTGTGTCACCGCGTGGCAGGCGCTGACCGGCTCGCGGCCATACGGCGGCGCGTCGCTCGACGAGCTCCGCAAGAACGCCGGCGCCGGCGTGGCGCCCACCGTGAAGGTCGACCTCGCACCGGAGATCCGCGCGGCGCTGGTGCGCGGCCTCGATCCGGATCCGCAGAAGCGCTGGCCTACGCTGGACGATCTGCTCGACGCGCTCGATCACGCCGTGCGCCCGCGGCTCGCGCGCTGGGTCGTACCGGTAGTGGCGCTCGCGCTGGTCGCGCTGGTCGCCGGGACGATCCTCGTCGCACGTCGAGGCGGAGGGACGAGCGGCGCGGCGATCGCGATCGGATGCGCGCCGGGTGAGGACGGGTTCGCCGACGCGTGGTCGCCGCGGGCCCGCACGGACCTCGCGAAGCTGATCGCGGGCCGCGGCATCGAGCTGACCGACGCGCAGTACGCGCGGATCGCGGATCCCCTCGATGCGTATCGCGAGCGCTGGACCCAGGCATATGCGACCGCGTGCAAGGCGCCCGAGAAGCTCGGTGCGCGGCAGCGCGAGTGCCTGCTCGCCGCGCGCGATCAGACCGCCGCGCTCGCGCTCGTGCTGCGCGAGGGCCCGCCACCCATGTACGCGAAGATCGATCTCCACGGCATGCTCCCGGATCTCGGCGGCTGCGGTGGCGACTCGCCGAACGCTCCGCCCCACCCGCCCACGGATCCCGTGCTCCGCGACAAGGTCGTGCATCTGCTCGCCCGGGCGCTGTCGCTGCAGGGCAGCCCGGATTTTCTGACCAGTTACCCCGCGATCGAGGAGGAGGCACGGGTCATCGGCTGGCCGGCGATGCTGCCGATCGTCCAGATGGGGATCGGCAACGAGCTGCTGCGCCGCGGCGAGACCGCTCGCGCGCGGGTCGAGATGCAAAAGGTGATCGATGCGCCGCCCGAGACCCGCGAGGCGAAGACGGTCGCGACGGCGCGGTTTGGCCTCCTCGACGCCTCGCTCGCAGAGCTCGCGCAGCCCGAGAGCCCGGCCAAGCCCGGAGAGGTCCATCACGAGATCGAGCGCCTGCTCCGCTACGCGCGCGCCGACGTCAAGGTGGCCGGAGGCGAGCCAACACTCGCGGCGGCACTCGCTGGATTCGAAGCGCGCGCCGCCGAAGGGCTCGCGCAGTGGGGGCGATACCCGAAGGCGTACGACGAGGCGATCGCGCAGGCGCGCAAGGCGGCCGCGCTCTACGTCTCCGCCGGAGATCTGCGGCGCGCCGCGCGGCTGTCCTCGATGGCGGCCAACATCATCCTCGCGCGCGGCGGCCCGAGCGCGCTCGACGACGCGATGTTCGAGACGCGCGCCGCCTCGGAGGGACTGGTCAAGGCCGGCGTCGATCCGGTGCCGCAGCTCGACCGAACGCGCGCGTCGATCGAGCGCCAGCGCGGCGACTTCGTGCTGGCACAGCAGCTGTTCGCCCGCACCGCCGGCCCGCTCCCGCCCGCCACCGGCGCCATGCACGCGGGAACGGTCGTGGGCGCCGGCGGCAAGCCGATGGCGAACGCACGCGTCGTGGTCTGGCGCGGCGAGCTGGCCGGCGATCCGACGAACGCCGTCACCGATCTCGCCGAGCTCGACGGCGAGATCGTGGAGACCGCGGCCGATGGCACGTTCACCATCCACGCCGAGGCCGGCGATGCGGTGATCGCCGAGCTCGGTGACGCTCGATCGGTCCCGACCTTGGTCGGAGCCGCGCCGCTGCGGATCGCACTCTCGACCACCGGCGAGCTGCTCGGCACGGTGGATCGACCGATGCTGGTCGGAGTGTTCGCGGAGGCGCGCTACACCGTGGGCACGAACGTCTGGGTGCTGCGCGTGCCGGTCGCGCGTGACCGCACGTTCCACCTCGCCGGCATGCCGCGCGGCGCATCAGCGATCGGGACGTTCGGCGACGCCGCCGATGGCCAGCGCCGGATCGTCGGCGGACCCGATGCGACGCGACTCGTGTGGCCGCTCGGCGAGGCCGTCGAGCTGATCGCACGCGGTCCGCTCGAGCGCGCCGCGACCGCGTGGGTGTTCCGCGGCAAGCAAGAGCCGCACCTGCGGAAGGACGCCGAGGCGGCCGCGGCTCGCACGCCCGACGTGGCGTGGTCTGCACTGAGGACGATCGGCGCCGACAATACCGATGTGGGTCGCGCGGTGTACGCCGCCGGCGATCGCCACGCGGTGATCTCCGGCTGCGTCGCGGGTGAGGTCTCGGTGTGTCTCGCGAGGTCCGGGAGTTCCGACGCTGCGGTCGCCTGCAAGGTCGTGGAGATCAAGCAGGGCGGCCGCCTGACCACGGTGATCATCGACGACGCCCGTGGTACACCCGCGCCGTGAAGATCCACGAGTACCAAGGTAAGCAGCTGTTCCGAAAGTACGGCGTGCCGGTGCCGATCGGCATCGCGGCGACCAGCGTCGAAGAGGCGCTCGCGGCGATCCCGAAGGTGCAAGAGCAGTCCGGAGGAGAGGTCACCGTCGTCAAGGCGCAGATCCACGCAGGTGGTCGCGGCAAGGGCGGCGGCGTGAAGGTCGCGAAGACCAGGGCCGATGCCGAGGCCGCCGTGAAGGCGATCTTCGGGATGAACCTGGTCACGCCGCAGACCGGCCCCGAGGGCAAGAAGGTGCAGCGTCTGCTCGTCGAGCAGGGCCTCGCGATCGAACACGAGTTCTACCTCGGCATGCTGCTCGACCGGACCACCGGTCGCGTCACGGTGATGGCATCGCGCGAAGGCGGCATGGACATCGAGGAGGTCGCGGCATCGCACCCCGAGAAGATCATCCGCGAAGCGGTCAACCCCGCGACCGGCTGGCAGGACAACCAGTCCCGCTCGCTCGCGAAGCGCCTCGGTATGACCGGCAAGGCCACCGGCGAGCTCGGCAAGTTCATGACGGCGCTGACCCGCGCGTACGAGGAGCTCGATTGCTCGCTCCTCGAGATCAACCCGCTGATCACCACGAAGGACGGCAAGGTCCTCGCGCTCGACGCGAAGATCAACTTCGACGACAACGCGATGTTCCGTCACCCCGAGCTCGAGGAGCTGCGCGATCCCAACGAGGAGGACGCATCCGAGATCGAGGCGAAGAAGTGGGACCTCTCGTACATCGCGCTCGACGGCAACATCGGCTGCATGGTGAACGGCGCCGGCCTCGCGATGTCGACCATGGACATCATCAAGTTCTATGGCGGCGCGCCGGCGAACTTCCTCGATGTCGGCGGCGGCGCGACGGCCGAGAAGGTCACCGCGGCGTTCAAGATCATCACGAGCGACCCCGGAGTGAAGGCGATCTTCGTCAACATCTTCGGCGGCATCATGAAGTGCGACACGATCGCCGAGGGCGTGATCAAGGCGGTCAAGGAGACCGGCCTGAAGCAGCCGCTCATCGTGCGCCTCGAGGGCACGAACGTGGACCTTGGCAAGAAGATGCTCGCCGATAGCGGGCTCAACATCATCGCCGCCGACGACATGGCGGACGGTGCACAGAAGGCCGTGAAGGCCGCGAAGGAGGCCCGCTAATGTCGGTCCTCGTCGGTTTCGATACGCGTCTCGTGGTCCAGGGCATGGGCTCCGCCGGTGCCTTCCACGCCAAGCAGATGGTCGAGTACGGCACCAAGGTCGTCGCCGGCGTCACGCCGGGCAAGGGCGGCAGCAAGGTCGCCGGCCTCGAGCAGGTGCCGATCTACGACACGGTCGAAGAGGCCGTGCGGCTCCAGCACGCAAACACCAGCGTCATCTACGTCCCGCCGCCGTTCGCCGCGGACGCGATCCTCGAGGCCGCCTCCGCGGGCATCGAGACCATCATCTGCATCACCGAGGGCATCCCCGCCCGCGACATGATCAAGGTGAAGTACGTGCTCGACCTCGAGTACCCGGGCGTCGTGCTCGTCGGTCCGAACTGCCCGGGCGTGATCACGCCGGGTCAGTGCAAGGTCGGCATCATGCCGGGCTACATCCACAAGCCGGGCGGCGTCGGCGTGGTGTCGCGCTCGGGAACCCTGACCTACGAGGTCGTCGGTCAGCTCACGAAGCTCGGCCTCGGCCAGTCGACCGCCATCGGCATCGGCGGCGATCCGGTCAAGGGCACGGACTTCATCGACGCGCTCGCGTGGTTCGCGAACGACCCCGGCACCTCGTCGATCTTCATGATCGGCGAGATCGGCGGCGACTCCGAAGAGCGCGCGGCGCAGTTCATCAAGGACAACATCGACAAGCCGGTCGCTGCGTTCATCGGTGGCCAGACCGCGCCTCCGGGCAAGCGAATGGGCCACGCCGGCGCGATCATCTCCGGCGGCAAGGGCGCCGCGTCCGACAAGATCGCCGCGCTCAAGGCGGCGAACATCGCCGTGTCGCCGACGCCGGCCGAGATGGGCGTGACATTGGCGAAGGTCCTCGGTCTCTGATCAGAGGATGATCGGGCCGCCGCAGCTGTCCTCGCCCGTGCAGCCCTGAACGAAGTCGGTCTGCGCCGGGCCCAGGTCCGAGTTGCAGTTGCCCGTGACGGTGAGATCCTCCTCCAGGGTCCACCGTCCGCCGTGATAGCAGCCGTGGAAGCTGGTCACGGCGTGGACACGTTGCTTGACGAGGTCGAGCAGGTTCTCCGTGTTGCACGCGGTGCCGGTGGACGGATAGGCGTAGCCGCAGCCGTACGGATCGCCAGCGTCCTTGTACTCGGTCACCACCTGGATCCCGCGCGGCGCGTCGACGGTCTGCTTGTGGACGCCCGTCGCGTAGATCGCTTCGATCTCCACGCCCGGTGCGACGCTCACCGTCCATCGCGTCGCCTCGTGCGCGGACAGCACGAGCGCGTGCTTGCCCGGGCGTTCGACGCGCACGCTCGCGGTGCCGTTGTAGCCCTCGTAGATCCCGATGACATGCGTCTCGATCGAGCCGCAGTTACCGGGCTCCTGTGTCAGCGAGGACGCGGAGGAACCTTCATTCGCAGCGCACGCGGAGAGTGAGGTCAGGGCCAGGCCCCAGGCGAGAGTGACGAGCTTCATGGTGCCGTTCTCTTCAGCAACCCCCGGACCATCGCCGCGCCCCTCCAACCTCGCGGGACCGCTCGAGTGGCAACTCGGGGAGCCACCGATCGCCCGGTGACTCGCTCCTCCAGCGCTGCCCATCTCACTCCCTCACGACACGGAGCGCACCGCCCCTGTCATGTCAGCCAGGGCATGCGAGGTCCGGTCAGTGGCCCCACCAAGCTTGCCCGCTGGCGCAGTGGTTGCTTAGTCTCGGCCGCAATGAACACAGCTGACAAAAGAAAGGCCGCGCTGGCCGCTCTCGAGAACCACGCCCGTCGGTACGAGGTGACCATCCCCGAACGGCTCAAGGCGTTCTATGCCGGCGACTTCGAGCAGTATCACCTCCGGTTCGCGACCGCCGAGCTCAGTGGGTGGGGGAACTCCACGTTTCAGGTCGCGCTCACGCCGCCAACCTGGCTCAACAAGGACGACGACGCGATGAACGGTCCAGACGGGGAGTGGGAGGACGCCAAACATCACGTCCCGGTGTTCGTCACTGACCAGGCGCTGTACGCGGTCGTGAACCTGCAGGATCCGGACTGCCCGGTCGGCTGGTACAACGAAGAGAACTGGAGGGAAGGACCGTCCGAGGGTGCGTCCACGCTGGACGCGTTCCTCTCCGCGTTGACGCCCGCCGCCGCCTCCTCCGAGCCGGAGGAGGTTTCGACTCCCTCCGACCCGGATCAGGAGTCCGACTGGGCAGAGGACTTCGGCGACGATGGAGTGCGCGCGTTCGACGCCGATCACGGCGCCGAGAACGACTGAGCGCGGATGCGAGGTCCGGCCCGTGGCCTCGTGCTAGAAGGCCAGCCATGAAGTGGCTCGTCACCGGCGGCGCCGGGTTCCTCGGGATCAACCTGATCCGTCACCTGCTCGCGCGCGGCGAGTCCGTGGTGTCGCTCGACCGCGAGCCGTTCGACTATCCCGAGCGTTCCCGGATCACCGAGGTCCGCGGCGATATCCGTAGCGCCTCCGATGTGGCGCGCGCCGTCGTCGGCTGCGATGTGGTGGTTCACGCCGCGGCCGCGCTGCCGCTGTACCCACCCGACGAGATCCACACGATCGATGTCGATGGCACGCGCATCGTGCTCGAGGCGACGGCGCCGCGCCGCGTGGTCCACATCTCATCGACCGCGGTCTACGGCGTGCCGGATCATCATCCGCTCGTCGAAGCCGATCCGATGCACGGCGTGGGTCCGTACGGCATCGCGAAGGTCGAGGCGGAGCAGGTCTGCCTCGCCGCGCGCGCGGCGGGTCGCGAGGTTCCGATCCTGCGGCCAAAGTCGTTCGTCGGCCCCGAGCGGCTCGGCGTGTTCGCGCTGATGTACGAGTGGGCGCGCGAGGGCCGCGACTTCCCGATCCTCGGGCGCGGCAGCAATCGCTACCAGCTGCTCGACGTCGAGGATCTGTGCAGCGCGATCTACCTCGCGGGCACGCTGCCCGCCGCGCGCGCGAACCAGACGTTCAACGTCGGCGCGGCCGAATACACCACGCTGCGCGAGGACTTCCAGGCGGTGTTCGACGCGGCCGGGCACCAGCGCCGGATCCGCTCGCTTCCCGTCGCGCCTGCGCTGTGGGCGCTTCGCGTGCTCGAGCGTGCGAAGCTGTCACCGCTGTATCCGTGGATCTACGAGACGGTCACCGAGGACTCGTTCGTCTCGATCGACAAGGCGCGCACGGATCTCGGTTGGGACCCCGAGTTCTCGAACAAGGCCGCGCTGGTCCGCAACTACGACTGGTACTGCACCAACGTCGACCGCCTTGGCGCGGCCGGCGTCACCCACCGCGTGCCGTGGAAGCAGGGTGCACTCGCGCTCGCCAAGCTTGCCTTCCCCCGGCACGCCTAGTAGTTTCCGCCGACCTTTTCAGGAGTTATGTCATGGCCCTCGAGCGTACGTTTTCGATCATCAAGCCCGATGCTGTCGCCGCCAACAAGATCGGCGGAATCACTGCCAAGTTCGAGGCCGCGGGCCTGCGCATCCTCGCGTCGAAGATGGTTCGTCTGAGCGATGCCCAGGCGAAGGCGTTCTACGCCGTTCACAAGGATCGCCCGTTCTATGGCGACCTCGTGAAGTTCATGACCGAGGGTCCGGTGATCGTGCAGGTCCTCGAGGGCGAGGGCGCGGTCGCGAAGAACCGCCAGGTGATGGGCGCGACGAACCCGGAGAAGGCCGACGCCGGCACCATCCGCAAGGAGTTCGCGACGAACATCGAGCGCAACGCCGTTCACGGCTCCGACGCTCCCGAGACCGCGAAGGAGGAGATCGCGTTCTTCTTCTCGACCGCGGAGCTCGCCGCGCTCTCGCGCTAGGACACGTCGCTCGGTCGCTAACGAATCGGGCCCGCGTTCGAAAAGTGGGTCTGCACGATCTTCCAGGCGTCGCCCTCGCGGACGAGCACCGCGAGGACACGGAACGTCTGTGATACGTCGGTGGCCGCAGAGCTCTTCTGCGTCCACACCACGTTGACCGCGGCCCAGCCGACGGTCTTGCTGGTCTCGGAGACCCGCGCGGCGCCGCCGTCGAGCGTGAGCTCCGCGCGCAGACGGCCGAACAAGCGCTTGATCGCGGTGCCGCCGACCACGCGCTCGCCCGGGCCGCTGCCGAAGTTGAAGCCGTCCTCGCGCTCGCTGCGTGCATCGGCGAACGCCTGTCGCGTGGCGAACGCGGCGCGCACGGCCTTGTCGAGGTCGGCGCTTCCGTCGTGGCGGTTCGGGATCGCAGCGGCGCGCGGCAGCGTGCCGAGGATCGCCATGCGTACCGCCGTGGCGTCCGCGACGGGACGCCCCCAGTGCACGGCCTGGACGAGCCACTTGCCGTCGGCGAACGTCGCGAGCTGCGTGATCGTGATGCGCCGCGTGCCGATGCCGCCACCGGAGAGCTCGAGGTCCTCGGCGGTCCACGCCTGGTTGTCCTGACCGCCGATGGCGAGGAACCTGGAGTCGACCGTGAAGCCGCCGGGCGGCGCGTCGCCGAGGTGCTTGACCAGCATCTCCTCGATCGCGACGCGGCCCTCGATGACATCCTCGCCGTCGATGCCGAACGCGAACGCGGTGGGCGACAGCGTCAGCGCGTAGGCCCTGGCATCGCCCTTCGTGATCGCATCGCGCTGGGTGGTGATCAGCGTGCGGATCGGCACCGTGGGGGCGGGCGCGATCGGCACCAGCTCGCTCGCGGATCCCGATCCACTGCCGGCGCCGGGATTCGACGTGACCACGACCGGACCCGGGCCGGGCGCCGCGGATCCGGACCCAGATCCGGATCCCGTGGAGCTCGTCGTCGCGGAGCTCGGGTGCTTCTCGTTCGACGACACGAGCACGCCCATGCCCGCGCCGACGCCGATCGCGAACCCTCCGAGCGCGATGTAGATCCGCCGCCGCGACCGCGCCTCCTCGGCGGGCGGGCGGATGATCATCATCGTGGTGTGCCCGGTCGCCTTGTGCGGTGTCCAGCCACGATTGGTCTGCGCGGAGATCGGGATGATCGGCGCCATCGGATCCGTCGGACCCTCGTCGACGTGCGCGGCTTGCCGTGGGCCGCCGCCGGGCACCGTCGGCAACGCGGTCGAGGATTGCGACGCATCGACCGCCTCGGCAAACGCCTTCGCGTACCGGCGCGCCTGGCCGATCGAGGCGAGGCACAGCGCGGAGGTCACGAGCATGGCGACCGCCGCCACCACGAGGATGTCGGCGATCATCTGGACGTCGGAGTCGGGCAGCACGCGGAGGATCGCGCGCACCGTGTCGTAATCGATGACGAGCAGGACGATGCCGAACGCGGCGTCGAGCGCGGCGCTGACGAACAGGCTGACCAGGCCACCGCGCGCCATCAGGCCGCCGAACACGAGCGCGACCATCGCGGCGATCGCCCACGCCACCACGAGCCCGACGCCGGCGCTCTTGTTCTGCTGCACGAGCACGAACGCGATCGTGCCGAGGAGCAAGCAGACCGCCGCACACAGCTGCGTCAGCACTCCCGCGGGGCGCAGCAGGAACCGCCGCGGCTCGGCCTGCTCGGTCACCCGTGGATCGTACATCTACCTGCGCAATGCTAGCTACTCGACGGGCGGCGCGGGCGGCGGACCCTTGCGGATCCGCAGCGGAACGACCGGGGAGCCGTTCGAGCGATTTGCCAGTTGCCCGCAGGCGGCGTCGATGTCATCGCCCTTCGGGACGCGTAGATACGTGTAGAGCCCGAGCCGCTTGCACTCGTTCTGGAACGCTTCCACCGCCGCCGACGACGGTCGCTTGTACGCCGCTTCGGGGTGCGGGTTGTACGGGATGATGTTGACCTTGCACTTGAAGCCGCGGAGCAGCTTCGCGAGCTGACCGGCGTCGGCGATCGAGTCGTTGACGCCGGCGAGCAGCACGTACTCGAACGTGATCCGCCTGCGCTGCTCGAGCGGGTACGCCTTGAGCACGCCGAGCAGCTTGCCGATGTTCCACTTGCGGTT
>JBBRED010000328.1:0-9710 GCA_038203335.1 Haliangiales bacterium
GCGGAACCGCTTCGGGTGATCGTTCAGGATCTCCTCGGCGATCACGTTGCACGGCACCATGCCGCCGATGATCCGGTGACCGCCGACGGGCGTGGTGTAGTCCTTGCTGCTGCCGCCGACGAGCGCCGCGATGTGGCTGTGGATGTTCATCGCGCCGCGCTTCGCGAAGTTGCCGGTCAGGAGATAGATCAGCTTCTCGAGGTACGAGTTGAGCGTGGAGTGCGGAGCCTGTTGCACGCCGAGATCCTCGTACGTCGACACCCCGCCCGTCGCGCGCGCGATCCGACGCGCGACCTCGCGCACCTGCGTCTCGGGCACCCCGGCGCGGGTCGCGTAATCGGCGACCGAGATCGCGGCGAGTGCATCGCGCACGGTCTCGAAGCCATTCGCGTGGTCGCGGAGGAAGGCGTGCGCGACGAGGTCCTCTTGCACGATCACGGCGAGCAGCGCCGCGAGCACGAACGGATCGCCGCCCGGTCGCACCTGCAGGTGGTGGTCTGCCATCGCCGCGGTCTCGGTGCGGCGCGGATCGATCACGATCAGCGTGCGCGCGGGATCACTGGCGAGCTCCTTGAGGACCACGCGCGCGCGCGGCAAACCGTGCGACTGCCACGGATTCTTGCCGATGAACAGCGCGACCTCGGCGTGCTCGAAGTCGCCGCTCGTGTGGCAACGCGGCTTGCCGTAGAGCTGGCCGTCGACCCAGAACTCTCCGGTCTTCTCCTGTGCGAGCGCGTTCGACGAATAGATCGATCCGAGCGCGGCCCGGGTGGCGCGCGAGTACGCGCCGCCGAGGTGATTTCCCTGACCGCCGCCGCCGTAATAGAAGATGGTGTCGCCGCCGTGGGTGTCGCGCACGCGGCCGAGCTTGGCGGCGATCTCGGAGATCGCGGTGTCCCAGTCGATCTCCTCGAACGTGCCGTCGGGCCTGCGCCGCAGCGGCGAGGTCAGCCGGCCCTGCGCGCTCTGGTAGTAGTCGAGCCGCTGCGCCTTCTCGCACGCGTAGCCCTGCGATGCGGGGTGCGCCTTGTCGCCGTGGATCTTGAGGAGACGCCGGTCCTCGACCTCGACTTCTATCCCACAGTTTTGACTACACAAAATGCAGGCGGTCTTGTGCCACGTCCCCATGGCGGCATCATACAGGTCGAACGTCATCGCACGACCGACCATGGACCGCTTCGACGCGCCGGCCGGCACGCAGAACGCCCACCGGATCCTGGCTTCGTTCAGCGATGCTGCTCGACGACACCACCACGGAAATCCGGTCGCGCTCGACTACCTCGCGCGGCCCCGTCCCGAGCTGGTTCCGGCGGTGGAGCGCTTCCTCGCGTAAGCTCGGCGCGCTCGGATGTCCGATCGCACGCTCGTCGCCTCCGCCACGAACCTCCTGGCTCGTGGCTTTCTCGTCGTTCCGACCGACCGCAGGTCGCGCGCGGGCGAGCCGGTCAACGGCCTGTTCGCGGTGGCGCGTGCGATCCAGCGCGTGATGGCGTTCAAGACGCCGGCGCGTGCGGTGGCGGTGATCGATCCGATGCCCGATGCGAAGTGGCCGGAGATCCTGAAGCAGCAGATCCCGGTACTGCCCCGACTGCTGCGCGCGCTCGGCCTCCACGTCGTCGAGGCCAGCGACGAGGTCCACGTGGTGGCGTCGTACGCGCAGGCGGCGCTCGATCGCGGCGACGATGCGATCGTCGTCGGCATCGACAAGCGTTACGCGCAGCTCGTGAACGATCGACGGTGGTGGTACGACGCGAACAAGGACACGCGCTACACGGCGGAGATCGTGATGAAGCGGTTCGCCGTGCCGCCCGCGCAGGTCGCGGAGTGGCTCGCGCTGGTCGGCGATGAGGATTCGCTCCCCGGGATCGCAGGCATCGGGGCGAAGGGCGCGACCGGGTTACTCGAGACCTACGGCTCGGTGAACGGTGCGGTCGCGCGGATCGACGAGATCAAGGGCCGCGCGGGCAACGCGCTGCGCGCGGGCCGCGACCAGGTTCCGATCGAGCTTCTACGCGCCCGGCTCGATGCGCATCGTCCACTACCGGTCGCGCTCGATGCGCTCGCGTACACGCCGCCCGCGGCCACACCGCTCAACGCGCTGTACGACCAGCTCGGGTTCGTGGAGCTGCTGGTCTCCGATGGCGCGAGCGTGAAGGTCGAGCTGTGCGAGACGCCGGAGGCGCTAGCGGCCGTGCTCGCGACCCTCGGCGCCGGCCCGGTCACCATCCATGCGCTTCTCGAGGATCCCGTGATCTCGCAGCAGGCGATCGCCGGCATCGCGCTCGTGACCGGGCCGGGCGCCGCGGCCTATGTCTCCGCGGCGAGCGCGGCGTGGCCCACGCTGCTGCCGTGGCTCGCCGATCCCACCGTGGCGAAGCACGGCCACGATCTGGTCGGCACCATCGTCGCGCTGCGCCGGATCGGCGTCACGCTCGCGGGCTACACCGGTGACTCGGCGTGCGCCTCGCACCTGACCCAGCCGAGCAACTGGGCGCCGCACGATCTCGCCGTGGTCGCCAAGCACGTGCTCGGGCGCGCGCTTCCCGAGGAAGCCTCCGTTCGCGGCGTGGGGCAGAAGCGCAAGGCCTGGGGCGCGCTGCCCGTCGAGCGCGCCGCCGATGCCGCGGGTCTCGCGGCCGATACCTCCGCCGGGATCTGGGCCGCGCTGGCGCCGAGCGTCGACCAGGCGCTACTCGCCGAGTACCTCGAGCTCTCCGACACCTGCGTCCGGATGGAGCTCACCGGGTTGATCGTGGAGCCCGTGGAGCTCGGGCGCGCGGAGCAGGCGTTCGCGGACCTCGAGGCCGACCTGACGACGAAGATCGAGGCGCTCGCCGGTCACACGTTCAACATCAACTCCACGAAGCAGCTCGGCAGCGTGCTGTTCGAGCAGCTGAAGCTCCCGATCGCGAGCCACACCAAGACCGGTTGGAGCACCGCCACCGAGGCGCTCGAGAAGATCGAGAACGCACATCCGATCGTCCCGCTCGTGATCCGCTGGCGGCTGCTGCGCCGCATGCGCGACAGCTGGATCGTCGCGCTCGGCACCTGCATCGACACCGATGGTCGCGTGCACTCGCGGTTCCACCCGGCGCGCTCGTTCAACGGCCACCTGGTCAACACGAACCCCGATCTCGGCCGCGTGCCGGGCCGCACGCCCGAGATGGCGATGATCCGCCGTGCCTTCGTGGCGGGCCCGTGCCGCGTGCTGATGTCCGTGGACTTCAATCAGCTCGGGCTCTACGTGCTCGCGCACCTGACGAAGGATCCCGCGCTCGTCGAGCCGCTCCGCAACCGCGACGACCTGCACCGCCTCACCGCGTCCGCGGTGCTCGAGAAGCCGGTCGAGGCGATCACCCCCGACGAGCGTCAGCTCGGCAAGGTCGTCAACTTCGCCACCTTCGCGGGGCAGGGATCGAGCGCGCTCGCGCTCTCGCTCGGCGTGTCTGCACAGGAGGCGAAGGAGCTGATCGCGCGCTTCGATCGCCGCTACGCGATGGTCCGCGCGTTCCAGGACGAGCAGCTCCGCCTCGCGCGCGAGCGCGGCTACATCGTCACGATCGCGGGCCGGCGCTGGCCGATCGGCGGGCTCGAGTCACTCGATCCGCACGATCGCAGCTACGCCGAGCGGCTCGCGCGCCGGGCGACGCACGAGGGCTCGGTCTCCGATGTGGCGCGCCGCGCGCTGCTCGAGGCGGATCGCGCGCTGCGCCGCGAGGGCCTCGGCGCGGTCCCGGTCCACGAGATCCTCGACGAGGTGCTGTTCGACGTCCCCGAGGCCGAGCTCGAGGTCACGGCCCGTGTCGCGCGCACCGCGATGGCGAACGCGTTCACCCTCGAGGTGCCGCTCGTCGTCGGTGTCGAGGCCGGCCGCAACTGGGCCGACCTCGAACGGTTGGTCTAGGCCTTGTCGTACGCGGCCTGCAGCGCGCGGATATCGAACTTCACCATGCCCATGAACGCCTGCATCACGGCCTGAACCTTCGCGGGGTTCTTGTCGGCCATCAGCGTGCCGAGGATCGCGGGAACGATCTGCCACGACACGCCGAAGCGATCGACGAGCCAGCCGCACCGGGATTCCTTGCCACCGTCGACGAGCTTTGCCCACAGGCGATCGATCTCGTCCTGGTCCTCGCACGAGACGGAGAGCGAGAACGCGGGCGACAGCTTGTACTCGGGCCCCCCGTTCAGGCCCTGGATTCGCATGCCTTCGAGCTCGAAGTCGACCGTCAGCGCGAGCCCGGCCTTGCGCGGCCCGCCCTCGGCCCAGCGGGACACGTGGTTGATCTTCGAGCTCTCGAACAGCTCGCAGTAGTATCTGGCCGCATCCTCGGCCTTGTCGTCGAACCACAGAACCGGGGTGATCTTCTGAAGCGTCATCGTGCGAGTACCTTTCCGAGCTTTCCAAGCTCGCTCTCCCAGCCCTGCTGCTGGCGTTGGGTCCACAGGTCGTCGTGCATCGGGTCAAACGAGAGCCGGAGCTGGATCTCATCGCCCTTGGTGTGAAATTCGACGGTCGTCGCGACGTCGTAGGTGGGGACGTTCGGAATGAAGTCCGCCGCGTGGAGATAGGCCAGCCGAACCTTGGTCGCGACCTCGGTGTAGCGGATCCGTGCCTCGTGGCGGTTTGGCATGCCGGCGCCCGCCATGAACTTCTCCATCTCCGGCGTCGCCGCGATCATCCAGTAGATCAGCTCGCCGCCGACCCTGACCTCGATCTTGTCGACCTCGACGCGGAACCCCTCGGGGCCCCACCAGGACTCGATGCCGTCCTTCGTGGTCCACAGATCCCACAGCTCGGAGAGCGTGGTGCGGTACGTGCGTTCGAGCGTGATCCGCTTCCTCGTCATGCGCTGCCTTTCTTCTTCCGGTTCCGATCGATCACGTCGCCGAGGCGGTCGAGGCGCGTTTCCCATAGCGCCCGATAGCCGGTGATCCACGCCTCGAGTGCCTGGAACGGCTCGGGGCGCAGTGAGTACAGGCGGCGCTGCCCATCCGGCCGCATCTGCACGAACCCGGCCTCACCGAGGATGCGGAGGTGCCGCGACACGCCCGATTGATGGATGTCCATCGCGACGACGATGTCGTTCACCTGCCGCTCCCCGCGGCGGAGCTCCTCCACGATCCGTCGCCGGGTCGGGTCGGCGAGGGTCTCGAAGACCGCGGATGGCATCATGGTGCATATACATAGCACCGCATATATCGGATGTCGAGCCTCGATCGGCCGCCTCCGAGCCGTTCAGGGAATGATCTGCTCGGTACCGACGCTGTAGAACGAACCGGGCGAGGACTGGTTCGCGGACTCGGTCTCGATCCACTCCTTCGAGCGGGCGACGTTCGCGATGCGGACCTCGTCGAGCGTGCCGTGCAGCGGGTTCTCGGTGTTGCCACCCGGCCCGAACGGCTGCGGGGCGTATCCGAGGAAGCCCGCGGTGCCGCTCGTGTTGACGCCGCCGGGGTGGTTCATCGTCGCGACCTCGGCACCGTTCGCGTACAGCGTGGTCTTGCCGGCGTTGCCGTTCGGCGCATAGACCCAGTGCACGAGCGTGGGGCCGAGCCCGGCGATGTTCGTGTTGCCGGGCTGCAGGTCGCTGCCGTAGAGGCCGATCGCCAGGTTCGGATAGTTCGTGTGGATGAACCGCGCCTGGTTCCCGGCGGCGTTGCCGACGCTCAGCACGCACGAGAATCCGGTCGTCGGAGCCACCACGTCGACCCAGGCCGAGATCGTGCTCGGCTGGTTGCCGCTGATCGGGTTCGTGAACGTCACGCGATCGTTCGTACCGTCGAACGCGATCCCTCGCCCGAGCTTGCCGGCGGCCGACGTCGGGCCGTTGACCGCAGTGCCCATGCGCTGGCCGAGCGCATCCGCGACCGTGGTGCTTCCGCCGAGCGCGTCGTCCATGTGCCAGACCGCGGTGAACGCGTTCGACCAGGTCTGCAACGGATTCGGTGCGTGCGCCGCGCCCGGATCTCCGTAGCGCAGCTCGAACGTCGTCGGGTTCACGTCGGAGACATCCATCCGCACGAACGCATCGAGATCGCCGGTGGACGGTTTCCAGCGCACGAGCTCGAACTCCAGCGGCGTGCCGTTCGGCAGCGTGAAGTAGAGATCGCTGCCGCTCGGCGAGGCGTGCGCGATCAGATCCGCGTCGCCGTTGAGGCGGAACCACACCGGGAAGCTCGTCAGGTCCGCGGTGACCTTCGCGGGATCGATGGTGACGAGCTTCTTGCGCGCCGCGCCGACCGCGCCATCAGGGCGAGTCGCGTCGGGCGCTGCATCGACGGCGTCCACCGCCGCGTCGATCGCGCCCGCGTCGCCGGTCACCCCGGCGGTGAACCCACAACCCGCGAGACCGAGAACGACCCAGGCGCACCGCACTTGTCGAGCCTACTACCGCCCGGTGCTCGTCGACGTCGGCGACGTGCAACCGTCTGCAACTACCCGACATGTCTCAGAGAGTCGAGCGCTTCGCGCGGTAGCGAAGCTGCGCGAGCCCCGAGCGCCACGACTGCGTGCTCTCGAGCTCCAGCACCATCTCCCTGCCGAGCCCGCCGAACAGGGACGTGCCGCTCCCGAGCACGATCGGGATGATCGAGAGCGTGAGATCATCGACGAGCCCGGCGCCGAGGAATTGCCGGATCACGTTGCCGCCGTCGATGTATGCGCGGTTCACACCATCGGTTCTCAGCTCGTCGACGAGCGCCGGGAGATCTGCAGCGGAGCGTTGCTCCTCGCCGTGCTTCGGCTCGAACGGCCGGCTGGTCAGCACGATGACGCGCTTGCCGGCGTACGGCCACGACGGGAACCCGAGCGCCGTGTCGTACGTGTTGCGACCCATGATCAGAGCGTCGATGCTCGCGGCGAACTTCGCGTATCCGTAGTCCTCGCCGGGCATCTCGACGAGCGACAGCCAGTCCAGCGAGCCATCGGTGCGGGCGATGAAGCCATCGAGGCTGGCGGCGATGAACACCGAGCACTGCATTGCTGGCCGAAGTCTACCCCGTCGCCGATCGACGCCTGCACGAACGATACGCCAAGTGCGTGGATCCACGTGGCGCCCCGATTTTTCTGCTCGATTCGTGTCGAATTCACCCGCGCTGGTTCGTCGTGTAGTCATGGACGCACTGCACGTCACGACCGAGGTGGGCTCGCGCTGGAACGAGCTTCCACCGCGCGTCCATGCGTACCTGCGTGGGTTCTTGACCCTGGCATCTGGGGGCGAGCAACCCGATCACGTGGCGGCGGCCGACCTCGCCGTGCCGCCGAGCTTTCACAACGATCTGATCGGCGGCGCACCGCGCCTGCGCGCCGCGTTTCCCGGGCTCGCGCGCGAGGTCATCGGGATCGAGGGCGGCGATCACCTCGTGGTGCGGATCGCATGCACCGGCACGCATGACGGACCGTTCTTCGGCTTCATGGTCGCGACCGGGCGCCGCGTTCGATTCGAGGAGCTTCACGTCCTGCGCGTGCGCAACGGTCGCGTCGTCGAGGACGAGATCGCGATCGACATGCGCCTCATCATCCGTCAGCTCGCCGCGGAGTCTGAAGGATCTCCGCGAGCGGCTCGCGCATGAGCCACGTCACGCGCAGGAGGACGGGCTTCGGTCGTGGTCCGCTCGACCCCGAGCTTCCTGGTGTACTGTCCGACCCATGAAGCTCGCGAGCGCCGCGTTCACACTTCTTCTCATCGCTGCCGTCGGGTGCAAGGACGATCCGATCGAGGCGTACCCCACGTACATGGAGTGCTTCGACGACCACACGATGAAGGAGAACCTCCTCGTCCCCGAGGCGATCGTCATCTGCTGCCTCGAGCACCCGATCAACGGCATCAGCCCGGCGTGCGGTGACACCAAGGCCGACTGCATCAACTACCTGACGCAGAACCTGAACCAGACCAGCGCGAGCACGACCCAGGTGATGGATGCCTGCGCCGACTACATCTCGCAGAAGAACATGCCCTGACTAGTGCGCCTCGCGCGGGTCGGTCGGCGGCATCGTCTCGACGATGCGCCAGTCGACCACGCTCGACGGCTCGCGGAGGAACTCCTCCGGATGCGGGTGCGCGAGCGCGTGGCGCAGCACCTCGTCCATGTGCTTCACGGGGATCACGGCGAGCTCCGCGAGCACGGCCTCGGGGACATCCTTGATGTCCTTCGTGTTCTCTTCGGGAATCAGCACGGTCTCGATGCCCGCGCGATGTGCCGCGAGGATCTTCTCCTTGAGGCCGCCGATCGGCAGCACGCGGCCGCGTAGCGTGACCTCTCCGGTCATCGCCACGTTCTGGCGCACCGGGATCCGCAGCAGCGCGCTCGCGAGCGCCGTGCACATCACGATGCCCGCCGACGGGCCGTCCTTCGGGATCGCGCCCTCGGGGAAGTGCACGTGGACGTCGATCTTGTTCTGGAAGTCGTTCGACAGGCCAAACGTTCCGGCGCGCGAGCGCAGGTAGCTCATCGCGGCCTGCGCGCTCTCCTGCATGACCTCGCCGAGCTTGCCGGTCAGGGTCAGCTTGCCCTTGCCGGGGACGATCGTGACCTCGGTGGTCAGCAGATCGCCGCCGAACATCGTGACGGCCAGGCCGTTGCCGAGCCCGATCTCGTCCTGCTTCTCGCGGCGTAGCTCGCGGTACTTCTCGACGCCGAGCCAGGCGGCGAGCCGATCGATCGTGACGTCGAACGCGCGGACCTCGCGGTTACCGGCGAGATGCTCCTTCGCGATCTTGCGGCACACGGTCGCGAGCTCGCGCTCGAGGTTTCGTACGCCCGCTTCCTTCGTGTAGCGATGGATGATCTGCGTCAGCGCCTCGTCGGTCCACGTGATCGACAGGTCCGCGAGGCCATTCGCCTCCGCCTGCTTCGGGATCAGATACTGCTTCGCGATCGCGAGCTTCTCCCACTCGGTGTAGCCGGGCAGCTCGATGATCTCGAGGCGATCTTGTAGCGGCAGCGGGATCGCGTGCTGCTGGTTCGCCGTGGTGACGAACATCGTGTCGGACAGGTCGTAGTCGAGATCGAGGTAGTGATCGTTGAACGTGTTGTTCTGCTCTGGATCGAGCACCTCGAGCAGCGCGCTCGCGGGGTCGCCCCGGAAGTCCATCGACATCTTGTCGATCTCGTCGAGCAGGAACACCGGGTTCTGCGAGCCGACCTTCTTCAGCGACTGGATGATCTTGCCGGGCAGGGCGCCGATGTACGTGCGGCGGTGGCCACGGATCTCGGCCTCGTCGCGCACGCCGCCGAGCGATTGCCGCACGAACTTTCGGCCGGTCGCGTGCGCGATCGAGCGCGCGAGCGAGGTCTTGCCGACGCCCGGCGGTCCGACGAGGCACAGGATCGGTCCGCGCTGCCGCGGCACCAGCGCCTGCACGGCGAGGTACTCGAGGATGCGCTCCTTCACCTTCTTCAGGCCGTAGTGCTCGGTCTCGAGGATGCGCTCCGCCTCGTTGATGTCGACGCGATCCTCGGTCTTGTCCTCCCACGGCAGCGCGACGACCCAGTCGAGGTAGTTGCGTACCACGGTGGCCTCGGCAGACATCGGAGACATCTGCTTGAGCTTCTTCAGCTCCTTCACGCAGCGCTCCTTCGCCTCCTTGCTCATCTTCTTCGACTTGATCTTCTGCTCGAGCTCGTTGAGCTCGTTCTTGAACTCGTCGCGTTCCCCACCGAGCTCCTTCTGGATCGCCTGCATCTGCTCGTTGAGATAGAACTCC
>JBBRED010000329.1:0-9703 GCA_038203335.1 Haliangiales bacterium
ACCAGACTGGGGGTCTGGGGGTCGCAGGTTCGAATCCTGTCGCCTCGACCAGTTCCGGCCGATCGCCCCCAGCGATCGGCCAATTTTTTATGCGTCCCCTGGTCCTCTGCTCGAACGACGACGGTATCGAGGCACCTCACCTGGAGGCGCTCGCCCTGCAGATCGAGGCATTTGCGGACGTGCTGGTGGTCGCTCCCGAGCGCCAGCGTTCGGCGGCGTCGCACGCGATCACCTTGCACAAGCCACTGCGGCTGACCGAGGTCCGCCCGCGTCGTTACTCGCTCTCGGGCACGCCGGTCGACTGCGTGTACCTCGCGATCCTGAAGCTGTGTGACCGCCCGCCCGACGTGGTGGTCTCCGGTGTCAACGACGGCTTCAACCTCGGATCCGACGTCTTCTACTCGGGCACGGTGGCGGCCGCCGTCGAGGGTGCGCTGCGCGGCGCCGCGGGCATCGCGTGCTCACTCGCACCGCGCGCGGCGCATGTCGACCAGGCGATCCGGTTCGCGGCGGAGGTCGTGCGCTCGGCAGTCGCCGAGCCGATGCCGCGCGGCACCGTGCTGAACGTCAACCTGCCGGGCAATGGCAGCGATCAGTACGAGTGGACCACGCTCGGCCGCCGGCTCTACCAGGACGACGTCAGCGAGCGGAGTGATCCGCGCGGGCGGCCCTACTACTGGGTCGGTGGCGGACCGGCGGGCCACGAGGATGTGCCCGGCACCGATTGCGTGGCGATCGCGAGCGGCCGGAACAGCATCACGCCGATGCACCTCGATCTGACGGACCGCGGCCGGATCGCGGCGCCCCCGTGGACCATCGAGGGGTTTCGCGTGGTGGTAGGCTCCGCCCGATGAAGCGGGTGATCAGTCTCGTGGTGGTGACGATCGTCGCCTGCGCATGTCCCAGCAAGGCCACGAAGACCGGTGGCGGTTCGGGATCGGGCTCGGCGACACTGCCGCCGGTGACCGGTGGGTGCGATGGCGCCAAGGCGAAGGTCGAGGCGCTTTATCGTGCCGAGGCGCAAGCAAAAGAGCCGAAGCGCGTTGATGAAGCTGTGGCCGACAACACGGCGATGGTGATGGCCGAGTGTGTAAAGACGCCCGCGAAGGTCACCGCGTGCATCGCCGGCGCCGCCACGCTCAAGGATCTCGAGACCACCTGTCTCCCGCAGCTCGACGACGAGGGCTCCGAGGGCGACACGCTCAAGCACTAGCAACCTGACCACAAAGGACGTGTCCCGATGGTGATGAGGAGCTTTGTCGTGATCGCCCTGGTCGGTGCGCTGGCAGGCTGCGGAGCCAAGCAGACGCCCAAGGGCGGCGAGGGCAGCGCGGATCCGGTTGGCGTCGTCGCGGACACCCGCACGCCGCTCGAGAAACGCCGGGATGACGCGTGCGACAAGCTGGCGCCGCGGCTCACGCAGTGCGCGGTCGATGACGCGAAGGCCGATCAGGCCTCCGGCAAGATCAGCAAGGCCGAGCTCGATAAGGACACCGCGCCCGACATCCTGCGCAAGAACACCGCGGATGCGAAGACGGCGTGCAAGGTGGAGCTGTCGTCGCGCCAGGTGCGCGTGCTCGAGGTCTGCATGGCCGAGGAGTCCGAGTGCGGGCCCATGCAGGACTGCCTCGGGCACATCAACGACGGCGGCGCGAAGTAGCTCAGGTCTCCGAGTCGCGACTGCGCCGGCGCGGATCCTCTTCCTCGACGCGGATCATCAGATGGATCTCGGTGCCGGGGAGGGGCAGGGGGCAGAACCACAACGTGAGCTCGAGCGCCGGCTTGTTGTCGCCGCGGTACACGCGAGCGCGGCGCTCGCACGGCTTGCCGTCGACGTGGGCGGCACGGAGCGCGCGCATGAGCCCGGGCACCACGCTGTTGAGCGTGGTCTCGGAGACGTTGAGGCCATCGACGCCCTCGTCCTGACCGAGGAGGCGGCACATCGCCTTGTTCGAGAACTCGATGCGACCCTCGATCGAGAGCAGCGCCTGCGGCACGCGTGATCGATCGAACGCGGCGATCACGGTGGCCTCGCGCGGACTCTCGGGCTTGATCGTCCCGCTCGCACGGCGACGCCGGCCCATGTCGAGCATGTCCATCACGGTGTTGAGCTCGTAGCGAAACGCCGCCGCCGAGCCGTGACGATGCGCCGGATCCTTCGCCATCGCGCGGAGGATCAACGCCTCGAGCGCCTCGTCCATCTCGTCGCCACGGCGCGCGGACGGCGGCTCGGGCGGCTGGTTGATATGCGCCATCAGGATCTCGACGACGTTCCCGTCGAACGGGAGCGACCCGGCGAGCAGGAGGTAGCCGAGCACGCCGAGCGCGTAGACGTCCGCGGCCACGCTCGGTGGTCCACCGGCGGCGCGCTCGGGCGCGAGGTAGTGCGGACTGCCGCTGACCTCTTCCTCGGCGTCGCCACCGGGACGGCGCGCGAGACCGAAATCGAGGAGACGTGCGACGCGACGCCGGCGCGCACCATGGCTCGTCGAGTCGTTCTCGCCGGTCAGCATGATGTTGTCGGCCTTGACGTCGCCGTGGACGATGCCGCGGCGATGGATGTGATCGAGCGCGTCGGCGATCTGACCGAGCACGTCACACGCACGGCGAACCGACCACGGGGCCGAGCCCTCGTTGATCAGCGGCTCGCCCTCGACGAGCTCCATCACCATGTACGCGCCGAACTGCGAGTCCTCGCCGAAGTCGACGACCGACACGATGTTCGGATGGCTGATCTCGCTCGCGAGCTTCGCCTCCTCGTTGAAGCGCGCCCGCGCCGCGCTATCGAGCGCGAACGCGGGCGAGATGATCTTCAGCGCGAAGGCCTTGCCGAGCTGAAGGTGTCGGGCCCGGTATACCTGGCCCATTCCCCCCTCGCCCAAACGACCGTCGAGCGCGTAACGCCCTCCGACAGTGGCGTCATCCCCCATACCCTTCAGACTAGAACAGTCGGCCGGGTCTCATCGGAAACTTCGGGGATAGTTTCGGACAATCTCCGCGCGGATCGCGCCCGGAGGGTCGGACCAGTCGCTCTACCGGTAGGAATTCCACATCGACTGCATGCGCGCGTTCTGGCCAGGGCTGAACGTGTTCATGCAGGAGTCGTCCGTGTAGTCCATGAAGTTCGTGATCGGGTCGAGGCCCGGGAACCTCGAACCGGTGCAGCTGTCGCGACCAGTCGGGCAGCCGAACGCGGCCGACTTCTCGGCCGGCGTATCGGACACGCCATCGCCACCGTTCGTCTGGCGAGCGCAGCCGCCCTGGAACGTATGGTAGAGGCCCATCCAGTGGCCAACCTCGTGGGTCGCCGTGTCGCCCAGGTTGTACGGCGCCGCGTTGCCGCCGGGGAACGACGCGAACAGGACGACCACGCCGTCCAGCTTCGGCTGGCTCGCGTAGCTCGACGGGAACGTCGCCCAGCCGAGCAGGCCCTGGCCCATGTTGTTCGTGTAGAGGTTGAGAGCGTTCGATCCGCCCTGGCGGAGCGCGTTCTTCATCTGCGTCTCGCAGGTGCCGCCGGTGCAGGTGTACCAGCTGTCATTGTTCGTATCGTCCGTCGACGTGAGCGAGAACGAGAAGCCCGATCCTGCGTACGCGTTGTTGAGGATCGTGAGCTGCTGCGAGACCTGCGTCGCGGTGACCGAGCCGCCGCTTCCGTTCGCGGCGTGGATGCGGTGCACGTACACCGGAATCACGTGGGAGGCGGTGATCTCGGCGGTGTCGGCGAGCGCCGCGAGGCGGGTCTCGACCGCGGCGCGCTCGGCGTCGGAGAGATCGAGCGTGGCGCATCCGCGATGCACGCTGGCGGAGCCGGGCTCCTGTACACCCGGCTGTTCCTCGGTGTTGACGGTGGTCGTATCCTGCTCGTCTGCGTCAGTGCAGGCGACGAGCGACAGTCCCAGAGTAGCTGCCAGAATCCAGAGCTTCTTCTGCATGGAGCCTCCCAGTGTGCGCGAAGCGTAGATCGGTGACGATGTAGGGGAGCTAGCTCCATCGTTCTGTCGGCTGCTGACTTTTTCAGCGTGTTCTCACCCTCACGCCGTGAACGCGCGGTCACACCGAGCGCGCCCAACATACGTAGACCTGCAGAGCGGTGTAGCCGCTGATCGGCCTCGGTTTGACGCACTCCGCCGCGGGGATCTTCGTGTAGGTCGCCTCGGAGCGCCCGATCGGAAACTTTGAAAATGGTCGCAACCGATCCGCATGCCTTCACCACCGCGGGCATCGGCGCTCGTGCTGACGCACGGCGGATCGTTCTAGCGGCCGCGCTGGGCACGACGAAGCTCGAGGGCGGCCTCGGCGAGGCCGGCGCGCAGATCGAGATCGCGGAGGCGCGCATCGGTGATCGCCCCGAGGGCATCGAGCAGCTCGACCACGCCACCCTGGCCGCTGCGGTACGAGGTCTCCGCCATCGTGCGGAGCTTCGCGAGCCGCTGCAGCGCATCGGCCTGGAAGCGCTGCGTTCCCTCGCGACGTGCGGCGAGCACCGTGCTGGCGCGGTCGACGGCAGTCGTCAGCGCGACGCGATCGGCGGTGGCCACCAGATCCGCGCGGTCGGCGGTGGCGCGGGCGCGAGCGATCGCGCCGCGATTTCGATCGAACACCGGCAGCGGGATGCTGACGCCGGCGGCGATCACGAGGCTCGTAGGATCCGAGGTCGTGAACGCGTGCAGGCCGAAGCTCGGGGTCGGCGTGGCGTCGGCGCGTGCCACCGCGATGTCGGCGAGCGCGGACTCGTGCGCGGCCCGATCCGCGGCCAGACGCGGGTGAGCTTCGTCGAGCGCGCCGAGTGCGATGGGATCTTCGAGAACTCCGAGCGCGTGCGGGTGCCATCCCGGTATGCCCACGGCGCTCGCCAGATCGCCCGCGGCCGCGGCCCGCGCGCTCGCCGCCTCGTCGACCCGGCTCGCGAGCTCCGCGATCTCGAGATCGACGCGCTCGACGGCGTACGGGCTGCCGGCGCCGGCGGCGGAGCGCGCCGCCACGATCTCGCGTACCGCGCGCGCATCGGCGAGCGCTGCGGCGAGCACGGCCTCCTGCTCCTGGGCAACGAGGAGCGCGGCGAACCGCGCGCGAACATCGAGCTCGGCATCGCCGGTCGTCGCGGCGAGCTCGGCGCGCACCGCCGCGACGCGATCACGGGCCGCCTCGCCACGGCGGGCGCGCTGGTGGCCGATCAGGATCGGAACGTCGACGCCGACCGAGGGCTGCCAGCCGGCGATGGTGTCGGATCCCGCGACCGTGCGCGTGCCGGAGACATCGAGCGTGGGGTTCGGGTGCTGCCGCGCCTCGATCACGTCGGCCGCGGCGACGCCGATGTCGGCGCGCTCGGCGGCGAGCCGCGGACTGGCCTGGACCAGGGCCACGGCCTGATCCACGGTGACCTCGGCCGGTGGCTGCGCGTGCGCGAGTGACGTGGTCGCGAGGATGAGGATTCCGAGGCGGATCATGCGTCCTCCTCACGCGGCGCGCCGAGGACCTTGCGGGTGAACAGCCGGTACATCACCGGCAACACGGTCAGCGCGACGAGCAGCGTGGTCACCATGCCGCCGATGATCACGACCGCGAACGGGCGCTGGGTCTCGCTTCCGACGGCCTGCGACAGCGCCATCGGCATCAGGCCGAGGATCGCGAGCAGGGCCGCCATGACGAGCGCGCGAAACCTGCCGGTCGGCCCGGCGACGATCGCCTCGTCGAGCGGCACGCCCTCGGCGCGCAGCTTCTCGATCGCCGAGACCACGAGCAGCCCCGCGAGCGAGACCTGGCCGAGCAGCGCGATGAACCCGACCGCCGCGGAGACCGACAGCGCGATACCCGCGAGGCGGAGGCCGAGGAGTCCGCCGGTGAGCGCGAACGGCGCGATCGCGAGCACCGTGAGCGCGCTGCGCGCCGAACCGAGCGCCGAGAACAGCAGCACGAGCACGATGACCAGCGCGATCGGCACCACCACGCGAAGGCGCCCCATGGCGCGCTGCTGGTTCTCGAACTCGCCCCCCCACACGAAGTAGTGGCCGTCGGGCGGCTTCACCTTCGCGGCCACGACCTGCTGCGCCTCGGTGATCACCGAGCCGAGGTCACGACCCTGGACGTTGAACTTGAGCGACGCGACGCGGCTGTTCGCCTCGTGGTTGATCGCGGCGCGCCCCTCCGCGACCTCGAGCCGCGCGAGCTCGCGCAGCGGGATGCGACCGCCATCGGCGGTGGGCACGGCGAGCGCGCCGATCGCATCCGCATCGCCGCGCTCGGAGGTCGGCAGGCTGACCCGGATCGGCAGCGTGCGCTCGCCCTTCCAGAGACTCGTCACCACCTTACCGGCGAGGGCGGTCTCGATCAGCGCCTGGGCGTCATCGACGGCGATCCCGGCGCGCGCGAGCGCCTGGCGATCGAGATCGATCTGGAGCTGCGGCACCATCGAGTCACGGTAGAGATCCAGGTCGACGATACCGGGCACGGCGCCGAGCGCGGCCTTCGCCTGCTCGAGGCTGGTCCGCATCGCCTCGAGATCGGAGCCGAAGATCTTGAGCACCACCTGACCGCGGACGCCGGAGACCGCCTCCTCGACGTTGTCCTTGATCGGCTGCGAGAAGTTGAAGCGCACGCCGGGAATCTGCTCGAGCGACGCGCGCAGCGCGTCGACCAGCCCGTCCTTGGTCATCCCGGCGGGCCAGTCCTCGCGCGGCGCGAGACGCACGAACGTCTCGCTCATGTTGATGCCCTCGTTGTCGGTGCCGTCCTCGGGGCGACCGTGCTCGGAGAGCGTCGCGATCACCTCGGGGAACGCGCGGAGCCGGTGGCGGACATCGACGAGGATCTCGCGGCTGCGCTCGTGCGCGATGCTCGGTGGCATCTCGACGAAGATCACGATATCGCCCTCGTCGAGCTGCGGCAGGAACTCCTTGCCCACGCCACCCGCGGCGAGGGTGGTCACCACGAGCAGGGCGCCGGCGAGCAGCATGGTCACCAGGCGGTGGCGGACGACACGCGCGAGCACGATCCGATAGTTGTACTGGAGCCACTCGATCCACCGCGGCTCCTTGCTGGCCGCGTCGCGCGGGCGCACGACCACGGCGCACAGCGCGGGCACGAGCGTCAGCGCGAGCACGAGCGCGCCGATCAGCGCGAACGTGTACGTGAGGGCGAGCGGGCGAAAGATCCGTCCTTCCACGCGCTCGAGCGTGAACACGGGGATCAGCGCGGCGATGATGATCGCCATCGAGTAGAACGTGGGGCGCGCCACATCGAATGCCGCCCGGGCGACCAGCCCGAGCACCTCGCGGCGGTTCGTGGGTTTCTCCTCGCGGGCCATGTGGATGACGTGCTCGACGAGGATGATCGCGCCGTCGACGAGGATGCCGAAGTCGATCGCCCCCATCGAGATGAGGTTCGCGGGCAGCCCGATCCCGTGGAGGCCGATGAACGCGACGAGCAGCGCGATCGGGATGACACTGACCACCACCAGCGAGGCGCGCAGCGTGCGCAGGAACAGCCAGGTCACGCCGAGGATCAGCAGCGCGCCGAACAGGAGGTTGTGGTGGACGGTTCCGAGCGTGTGTTCGACGAGTCGCGAGCGATCGTAGAACGGCTCGATCTTCATGCCGGCGGGGAGGATCTTCGAGTTGAGCTCGGCGACCTTCGCGTGAATGCCGTCGAGGACGAGCGTGGGGTTCTCGCCGCGGCGAAGCAGTACGAACCCCTCGATGATCTCCGGAATACCATCGAGGCCGACATCGCCTCGGCGCGGGGTGCCGGAGAGGAGGAGGCGGGCGACATCCCCAACGGTCACCGACGTGCCGTCGTGGCTGGCGAGGACGACGTCCTGGATGTCGCGTGGCGTGCGGAGGTTGCCGAGGCCGCGCACGACCATCTCCTGATCTCCGTGGCGCAGGAAACCGCCGCCGACGTTGAGGTTGGATTTCCCGAGAGCGACGGTGACCTGGTCGAGGGTGAGCCCGTAGGCGCGAAGACGCGCCGGATCGACCTCGACGTGGATCTCCGGGATGAACCCGCCGAAGCTGACCACGTCGGCGACGCCCTGGACCTGGCGGAACTGCGGCCCCACGCTCCAGTCGAGCTCGGCGCGGATCTCCTGCAGCGTATGGCGATCGCTCGCGAGGCGAAACTGGAAGATCTCGCCGAGCGGTGTGGCCTCGGGCCCGAGCTCGGCGGTGACGCCGGCCGGAAGCTCCGCGGTGGTCAGTCGCTCGGTGATCCGGGTGCGCGCTCGGAACGCGTCGATGCCGTCATCGAACGTGAGGTAGATCAGCGACAGCCCGAACAGGCTCTCGGAGCGCATCGAGATGACCTCCGGCGTGCCGTTGAGCTCGCGCTCGAGCGGTAGCGTGATCTGCTTCTCGACCTCCTCCGAGGCCAGGCCGGGCGCCTTCGTGATGACGTTGATCTGGTAGTTCGTGACATCCGGGAACGCCTCGATCGGCGTCTGGGAGTACGCGTGGAAACCATAGGCGGCGATACCGGCCGTGAACGCGAGGACCGCGAACCGCCGCGACACGCAGAGGTCGATCAGGTACTTCAGCATGGGTCACAGGAGCTGTTCGGCAGCGCCGTCGATGAGCAGCGCGCCCTTGGTGACCACGCGGTCGCCGGGGAACACGCCGGAGAGGATCTGGACGCGCCCATCGACGGACCGGCCGACCGTGACATCGCGCGGCGCGAACCGGCGGTCGGCCTGCTCGACGTACACCACGTAGCGCTTGCCGCTCTTGACCAGCACGGCCTCGGCCGGGAGCACGATGCTCTGGCCGGCGGCGGCCTTGATGGTGGCGCGCGCGAACATGCCGGCGCGGATCGCGTCGGTGGCGTCGGCATCGAGCGCGACGTACACGGGCGCGGTGCGCAGGCTGCCCGTCAGCGCGGAGCCGATGGAGGCGACCTTGCCCCGCATCGGCTTCTCGCCGGCGCCGAGCTCGATCTCGACCTCCGCACCCGGATGGACCTGCACGAGGTCGCGCTCGAACACGTCGGCCACGACCCACAGCGCCGTGGGGTTTCCGATCTCGATGAGCGGATCACCGCCCGGTGCGGCGACGCTGCCCACGCTGGCGTGACGGTTGATCACGGTGCCGTCGATCGGAGCGCGCAGCACGATCGTGGATCCCCCGCCACCCCCCAGGATGCCGGCGGTCGTCTGGGCACGCGCGAGCTCGGCCTCGCTCTGGCGCAGCTTCGCCTGCGCGGCCACGCGTTCGCTCTCGATGCCGACGCCCGAGGTCGCCATCTGATCCTGACGCGCGAGCTCCTTGCGGGTGGCATCGTGCTCGGCGAGCGCGGCGGCCAGCGACGCGCGGGTGGCGGCGGCCTCCGGCGAGGAGAGCGTGATCAGCGGATCGCCGGCCTTCACGCGGTCGCCGGTGGAGACGTGCACGGCGGTGACCCGGCCCGCGATCGGGAGGTTGATCTGCGACACGGCGCCATCACGGAACGCGACCCGCGCCGGTGCACGCACGACCGGCGCGTTCGACTCGAGCGCCACCACCTGCGAGGTCACGTACGGGCGCGAGCCCGGATCGACGTCCACGCTCGAATCGGGCCGCGTGGTCGCGGGAGGTGGAGAGAACGTGGGTGGGGTATCTGCCGACGCAGCGCACCCGGCAAAAAGCCCGAACACGACGGCACGTATCTGGAAGGACTTCACGGTCGACGCCTGTTCCATCTCTCGTGCCATGGCCAAGCTCGCGTCCTCACT
>JBBRED010000330.1:0-9685 GCA_038203335.1 Haliangiales bacterium
GGCGATCAGCTTCTTGACCTCTTTTTGCGCTTTTCCGCAAAAGGAGCAGGTCAGCGAAGCTCCGTCTCTCTTCTCGATGGGCATCAGCTCTGACAGCCTAGCTCACTTCTTGTCCGACTTCTCGTCGGGCTTCTTCTTGGCGGTGATCAGGACCTCGTCGATGAGGCCGTACTCCTTGGCCGTCGGAGCGGACATGAAGTTGTCGCGGTCGGTGTCGTTCTTGATGCGCTCGACGGGCTGGCCCGTGTGCTTCGAGTACAGCTCGTTCAGCGTGTCACGGGTCTTCAAGATCTCCTTGGTGTGGATCTCGATGTCCGTGGCCTGACCCTGGAAGCCCGCGAGCGGCTGGTGGATCATCACGCGCGAGTGGGGCAGGGCGTAGCGCTTGCCCTTGGTGCCGGCGGCGAGCAGGAAGCTGCCCATCGATGCTGCCTGGCCCATGCAGATCGTGGCGACGTCGCAGTGGAGGTACTGCATCGTGTCGTAGATCGCGAGGCCCGCCGAGACGTGACCGCCGGGCGAGTTGATGTACAGCATGATGTCCTTCTCGGGCTCTTCCGAGTCGAGGAACAACAGCTGCGCGATCACGACGTTCGCGACGTCATCGTTGATCGCGGTACCGAGGAAGATGATCCGGTCCTTGAGGAGACGGGAGAAGATGTCCCATCCCCGCTCGCCGCGGTGAGTCTGCTCGATGACAGTGGGGACCAAGTAGTTCATCGCGGGCTTCATCTCCTCGACTGTACGAGCCCCCTGGGATCCGCGCAACGCGTCGAGTGGGTGGCCGGTCGACTAATTCCTCCTGCCGGAACAGCCAGGTAGAGCGATCCGTCTCGTCGGGGCCGACCGACCCCGATCGCGCTCGTGGATCTACGCGGAGATCAGCGACACCGAATCCACGTCACCGGCATGCAGTGGATCGCCGCGTTCGCCGACCAGGTGTGGGTTGCCGCCCGCCGAGGTGCGCAGGAAATGGATGAGACCGAGCTGCAGGCCGGGGTCTGATCAGATCAGCCCGTGCTCGACGGCGAGCTTCTTCAGCCGCTCCTTCGCACGCTCGAACTTCTTCCGCAGGGTCGCCGCGCGCGAGTCGAGATCGTCGTCGTTATTCTCGCCGGTGATCCGCGCGATCTCCTTCCACGACAGCTCGCGATCGAGGCGCAGGAGGAGCAGCTCGTGCTCCTCGGGATCGAGCTGTTCGCGCAGCACGCGGAACTCGTCCTTGACCTCGGTGCGCTGGATGTCGCGGGTCGCGGTCCGCAGCACGAGCTCGACGTCGGGCGCCACCGAGAGGGGCAGGTTGCGATCGATGCGCCGGCGCGGGTCGCGGCGCAGCTGCGCGAGGGCGTTGCGCGCCACGACGTAGAGCCAGGTGCGCAGCGACGAGGTCCAGCGGAAGGTCGGGAGCGAGGTCCACGCGGACTCTCCGAGCTCGGCGAACGCATCGGCGGCGAGGTCGGGGTTGCCCGCCAGGGCGCGCAGGAAGCCGAGGAGCTCGGTGCCATAGAGCTGGAGAGCCTGGGTGATCGCGCGGCCGTAGTCGCCCGCGTCGCACGACGAGCGGATCGGGGCCTCGAGACCGGGCGGTTCCACGCGGCGAGGCTAACGCATCTGCGCGAGGAGGTCGTCGATCTCTTTCACGCGTCCCGGAAGCGGCACCTTGCCGTAACGGTCGCGTGCGTCGACCAGCAGGGGCCGCGCCTCCGCGGGCCGGTTCACCGCGATCAGGGCGCGGGCACGCTCGACCTCGGTCCACGCGTAGGCCTGCTGGTCGGGCGGGGTGGGGAGATGCATCACGTCGTCGGTACGCGCGAGCGCGGTCGCCGGGTCACCGCGCCGGTTCGCCATGGAGGCGACCATCGACAGCGCGAGGACGTGACGCTCGACGCCGGGGCGCACCTTCGTGTAGATGTCCGCGGCGCGCTGGGCGGCGGCCTGAGCGCCGGCGAGATCGTTCGCGTCACGGCGCGCGGCCGCGAGGTTGTAGAGCACGTCGGCGGTATCGGGACGATCCGGCCCGATGACGACCTCGTAGGTTGCCAGCGCGCTCTCGAGGAGCGTGATCGCCCGCGCGGGCTCGTGAGCATCCATCGCGACCACGGCGAGGTTCATGTCGATGTGTGCGACGGCGGTGCTCCGCTCGCCCTGGTGGAGCACGTAGTGGCGCCGCGCGGTCTCGAACAGCACCTTGGCCTCGGCGTCGTTGTCGGTGCCGAGGAGCGCCGCGGCGAGGTTGACGCGCGCGTTGTCGGAGCTCTGATCGTTCTCGTCGCCGATCTTCTCGAGGATCGCCATCGCTCGCCGGGCTTGCACGAGCGCCGGTTCGTAGCGGCCGGCCTCGAGCAGCGACACGGCATAGTCCGCGGTCAGCGCCGCGACATCGGGGTGGTCGGCGCCGATGCGCGCGGCCTCTTCGGCGACGATCCGTTCGTAGGCCGCGATGCCCTCGTCGACCTTGCTCGACCACAACAGGATGTTCGCTTCGATGACCTCGCCGGAGTGTCGAATCGACAGGCTGGCGGGAGCGAGCTCTCTCGCCCGCGCGACGTAGCGCAAGGCGCCGGCCGCGTCATCGAGCTCCACCGCGACCGCGGCCGACGAGTTGTACAGCGAGGCGGCGAGCCACGGCGCGCGCTTCGCGATCCGTTCGGCATCCGCAATGGCCGTGCGCAGCCACATCGACACGCGCGGATCATCGGGGTGCTTCTGGTCGGCGAGGCCGAGCAAGACCTGGAGTGCGGTCGCGAGCTGCACGTCGTCGTCGAACGAGCGAGCGGCGTAGTAGCCATCGGAGGCGAGCTTCTCGGCGGCAGCGTAGTCGCCTCGGAGGACGGCCGCGACACCGTGGACCACGAGCAGCGCCGGCTTGATCAGGCGGGACTCGCGCATCGCCGAGCGCTCGACGCGATCGATGTACGGCCGGGCCTCGGCCGCGCGGCGGTCCTGCAGCTCCGTGAGCGCGATCTTCAGATCGCTTCGCGCCTCGACGATGCCGTCGAGCTCCGACGGGTCGGTGGGAAGATCGGGGCTCGCGGCGAGGAACGAGGCAGAGCCGCACTCCTCGATGCCCGGGAACGCGTACAACGAGCGGTGGACGAGGGCGTGAAGGTCCTCGCGGACGAGCCGTGCCGGGCGCAGCAAGTTCTGGACGGAGCGAGCGGCGGTGACGAGGCACACCCGACTCTTTGCGTAGAGCTGCGGCGACCACTCGTGCGTGCGCGTGGCATCGCACGCTGAAACGGAGACCTTCCGCAGGTCCACGGCGAACGACGCGAGCGCCTCGCCCACGCGCTTGCTCGCATCGGCGTCGCCGAGCGCCTGCATGCGCGTCACGATCTCCGTCGGCAGCAGCGCGATCTCGGCGGCGCCCGCGTCGTCGCACGACATCTCCTTCGCACCGCGACCGATCGCGAGGTAGCCGACGGTGCCAAACGCCGCGAGGCCGAGCGCCGCCGCGCCGATCACGAACCGCTTCCGTCGACGGCGCAACGGCTCCGCGAGCGCCTCGAGCAGTTGCCGCATCGTGGGATAGCGACCCTCAGGATCCACGGCGAGCCCACG
The DNA here is from genome assembly GCA_038203335.1 of Haliangiales bacterium. Taxonomy (GTDB): domain Bacteria; phylum Myxococcota_A; class Polyangia; order Haliangiales; family Haliangiaceae; genus JABFXX01. Next base: position 3,562 of record JBBRED010000330.1, read on the forward strand.
CTCGAGTGCGAGCCGGATCCGCGACGGGACCTTCGGCGTCGCGGGAGGTTCGCGCCGCACGCCGCCGGTGACCGCGCGCATCACCTCCTCGACGTTGCTGCCGGCGTACGGGCGCTGTCCCCACAGCGCTTCCCACGTGGTCACGCAGAACGCGAACTGATCGGCGCGCGGATCGATCATCACACCGCCGATCTGCTCGGGCGCCATGTACGCCGGCGTGCCGAGCACCGCACCGGTCTGGGTCATCGGGGCGAGCAGGTTCGGCGTGGATCCTCCGGGCGGCGGCTGGTCCTCCTGCGAATCCAGCTCGCGCGCGAGACCGAAGTCTCCCACCCGCGCGCGGCCATCGTTGCCGACGAGGACGTTCTCCGGCTTGATGTCGCGGTGGATCAGGCCGGCATCGTGCGCGGCCGCGAGCCCGGCACCGGCGGCGAGCATCATGTCGACGATCTCGGTGACGGTGCGCGGCACCGCGGCGAGCCACTCGCGCAACGTGGTGCCGGGCACGTACTCCATGACCACGAACGGGAACCGACCGAGCTCACCGACCTCGAACACCGTGACGACGTTCGGGTGTGCGAGCCGCGCCATCGCCATGGCTTCGCGGCGAAGGCGAAGCGCGCCGCCCGGCGTGTGGTGCAACTTGATCGCGACGTCGCGTCCGAGCGTCTGGTCGCGTGCAACGTAGACCGCACCCATGCCGCCCGCGCCGACCATGCGGTCGATCGTGAACCGCTCCGAGAGGACCGCGCCGGGCTTCAGCTCGGGGGTCGCGTCGCCGGTGACCGTGCGCCGGAGGACTTCATCGAACGAGTCCTTGACCGCCGACTCCCCCGCATCGTTCCCCACGCGTGGAGGTTAGAGCTTTCCCTTGGAATACGAAATGAGCTTTGCCTCGACCTCGTTGGTCGTGCCGTGGTGCGCGTAGTGGAAGCGCGACACACCGGTGCCCGGCTCGATCTCGAACGTCTGCTCGTCGGGACCCGTGTAGAACGACAGCGCGTAGCCGGTCTCGACCGACGACACCTGCCAGCAGTAGACCATCTCCGCCGACGGGCAGATCTTCTGGCCGTCGAGCACGGGCCACGAGAACCAGCCCTCGGCTCCGTCGAGCGTGGGCTCGGCGCTCGCGCCGAACAGGAAGTTGTTGCCCGAGCGAAGCAGCGTCTTCTCGGTGGCGGTTGGCGCGGCCGACGTTCCGTCAAAGTCCGCCAGGTCGGTGGGCCAGCCCTTGACGCGATACGCGATCACGCCATTCGCCTCGCGCGCGTCGACGACCTCGGTGACCCACGTCAGCGTCTTCGTGGTCTCCTTGTCGGCTTCCACGTCGAACCGTTTCACGGTGACGGCGTACGTCCACTTCGCGCCTTTGTGCAGCGGCAGTGGATCCGCGGAGATCATCTCCTGCGTGGTCAACGGACGCTTCTTGGAAGAACTGCTGCACGACGCCGCGCAGACTGCGAGCGCGACGCACAAAAGGCGGAAAGAGCTCATCGGGACCACGCCATCCTACTCCCATCAACCATGCACCCGAACCGGGGGAGGTGCACGAAATCAGCGGAGATCCGAAGAGGTTTCGGGTAGGGTCCGCCGATGGCCCTCGCCGATCGCTTCCGTCCTCTGACCCGCCTGCTCCCGCTGCCTGGCCTCGACGGCAATCGCAACGTGATCAAGCTGGCGTGGGACACGCTGTCGGGGATGCCGGGCGGCAAGGTGGTGTTCTCGAAGCTGGTCGGCCGGATGGCCCCGTACACCGGCACGGTCAACGCCACGGTCATCGTCCTTCGCGTGGGGTACGCCGAGGTCCAGATGGTCGACCGGAAGGCGGTCCGGAATCACCTCGACTGCGTCCACGCCATCGCCCTCGCCAACCTGGCCGAGCTCGCCGGCAACGTGGCACTCGCCTACTCCCTGCCGGATGACGCGCGGTTCATCGTCAGTGGCATGGAGATCGAGTACTTGAAGAAGGCCCGCGGCACGATCACCGCCGTCGGCGAGCCGCCGGTCCCGCGGACCAGCGTGCGGGCCCAGGTCGACGTGCCGGTCACGCTCCGCGACACCTCCGGCGAGGAGGTCGCAAAAGTGATCCTGCACAGCCTGGTCGGGCCCAAGCCGGGCTCGGCCGCCGAAGCACGCGCGGACGTGAATTAGCCAAAGAATAGCGTCGTCGAACGAGACGTCATATTCCTCTTGGAGGCACTCATGCGCAGCTCGCTGGTCGCAACCGCGTTTGTCCTTGCCGCGAGCAGCTCGCTCGCGCACGCCGACGATGCCGTCGACTTCATCTCCGATGCGAAGCTCTACTATCGCGTCGTCGCGTGCGGCAACGCAGATCCGTTGCCCGCGGGCATCGACGCCGCCATCGTCGACAAGCACTGCGCCGAGATGGCGAAGCGCTATGCGTCGTTCACCGAGAAGTACATCACCCCCGCGCGGGCATTCTTCGCCGACAAGCGCCCGGCAAACGTGCCCACGACGGTGGTCTATCCGTTCGGCGGCGGCGATCTCGCCGGCGCGCTCGTCACGTATCCCGATGCGCGCGAGGTCACCACGATCTCCCTCGAGCACGCGGGCGATCCCACGCGGCTCGCGAAGCTCGACAAGGCGAAGCTGCGCAACGCGCTCTCGAACTACCGAAACGCCATCGAGGGCTTGCTCTCGCTCAACGACTCGACGAGCGAGAACATGCGCAAGCTCGAGGTCGGCGGCATCCCCGGCCAGCTGTCGTTCCACCTGACCGGGATGACCGCGCTCGGGTTCGAGCCGGTCTCGCTCAAGTACTTCACGCTCGATGACACGGGCGCCGTGCACTACCTGACGCGCGCCGAGATCGATGCGGTCGCCAACAAGAAGGCGAAGAAGAAGAAGGGCGGCTGGGTCGATACGGATTTCTCGGAGGCGTACACGAACATGGAGCTGTCGTTCCGCAAGGCGGGCGACCCCAAGGCTCCGATCGTGGTCCACCGGCACTTCGCGGCGAACCTGGCCAACGCGGCGTTCAAGGGCAGCCCGCTGGAGAAGCACCTGCTCGCCAAGGGCAAGGTCGCGGCGATGACCAAGGCCGCCAGCTACCTCCTCTGGAACGACGGATTCTCGGGAATCCGGGACTTCCTGCTCGCGAACATGGTGTGGATGTCCTCGGATTCCACCGGGATCCCGCCGCGGTTCGCGAAGAAGGCCGGCTTCACGCAGACCACCTACGGCACGTTCACGGGCGCCTTCCTCGAGGAGGCCGACCCGACGACCAGCGAGGCCTTCGTAAAATTGTGGGCCGGCCAGCCCCGGCGGAAGCTGCCCTTCCGCTATGGATATCCGGACTTCGAAAAGCACGTCCACCTGATGATCACGTCACCCGCGGAGCCCAAGACGAAATGACGAAGTCGCTCGCGATCTGCCTCGTGCTTGCCTCGACCCTCGGGATCGCGAACGCCGACGATCCCATGCCGGTCGAGGAGACGAGCGCCGCGAGCGAGCCCGCACCGGCTCCCGTCGCCGACGAGCCGGTGACCACGCCGGAGCGCGCGCCGACCGACAAGCCGGCCACGCCGCCACGCGCGCGCCTCTCGAACCCCACGCCGCGCACGATCCGGCCGCGCGTCAACGACGACGGCGAGAGCCGCCTCGAGAAGAAGGAGGACACCGTCGCCGGTGGTCGCCACTTCCGGATCAAGACCGCGCAGGGGGCCGTGCACGTGTGGTTCCCCGAGAACTACGATCGCTCGACCGCCGGCACGGTGGTCTACGTCCACGGCTACTGGACCGATGCCGACGGCGCGTGGCGCGACTACGACCTCGCGCGCCAGTTCCGGGCGAGCCGCCAGAACGCGATGTTCGTGGTGCCCGATGCGCCCTCGAGCAACGAGGAGAGCGTCCACTGGCCCGCGCTCTCGGATCTGCGCAAGGCCGTGTCGCGCGCGAACATCAAGATCCCCGATGGCCCGGTGGTGGTCATGGGCCACTCCGGCGCGTTCCGCACCGTCATGCAGTGGGTCGACAACCGCGTCGTCGATCAGATCATCCTCCTCGATGCGATGTACGCTGGCGAGTCGGCGTTCGACGAGTTCATCAAGAGCGGCAAGCGCGCGGACGATCACAAGCTGATCGTCGTCGCCGCGTCGACGGCGCAGGAGTCGAGGGCGTTCGCGACGAAGTACAAGTTCGCCGTCGCGCGCGAGAGGATGCCGAACTCGGTCGGCGGGTTCACGAAGCGCGAGCGCGGAGCGAAGCTGCTCTATGTCCGTTCGCAGTACGAGCACATGCAGATCGTGACCGGCAAGAAGGTCATCCCGATGCTGCTCCGCGTGACGCCGCTCAAGGCGCTGTAGTCAGCAGATCCTCGACCGCAGCCATCGTGGCACCGAGTTTGGTACGATGGCGCGGTGACCGTGGTCCTCGCCGTTCCGGGCAACGAGCAGCATGCCCGCGAGCTGGCGACCCGCCTGGGCGTCGAAGCGATCATCCCCGAGGTGCGGCAGTTCCCGGATGGCGAGCTGTATGTCCGCGTCGCTGCTGAGCTCTCCGGCCACGAGGTCATCCTCGTGGGGAGCCTCCACGGCCGCGGCGACACGTTCCTACGCGTCGCCTTTCTCGCCGGCACCGCGCGCGATCTCGGCGCCTCGCGGGTCGGTCTGGTCGCTCCGTACCTGGCCTACCTCCGCCAGGACGACCGGTTCCACCCGGGCGAAGGCGTCACCGCGCGGTACTTCGGCAAGCTGATGTCGCAGGTCGTGGACTGGCTGGTGACGGTGGATCCGCACCTCCACCGGCTCGACTCGCTCGATCACGTCTATTCGATCCCCACGTCGATCGCGCGCGCGGCGCCGGCGATCGCGAAGTACATCCTCGATCAGGTCACGCATCCGGTGTTGATCGGACCGGATGCGGAGAGCGTGCAGTGGGTCTCGGCGGTGGCCGCGGGCTGCGGCGCGCCGTTCCAGATCCTCGAGAAGACGCGGCGCGGCGATCGCGATGTCTCGATCACCGCGCCCGACGGCAGGTGGAACGGCCACACGCCGGTCGTGATCGACGACATCGTATCGACCGGCAAGACGATGATCGAGGCCACGCGGCAGGTCGTCGGATCCGGTGCGGCAGCGCCGCTGTGCATCGCGATCCACGCGGTGTTCGCCGATGCGCTCGAGGCCGAGCTGATGTCTGCGGGTGCGCGCGGGATCATCACGTGTGACACCGTTCCGCACGCCACCAATCAGATCAGCATCGCCGATTCGATCGCCGACGCCGTTCGCCCGCGCCTGTCGTGACCGCCTCGCTCGCGAGCCACACGGCGAAGATCGCGCGGATCGCGGAGCAGCTGCGCGCCCATCCGCGGGACACGCCGGTCTCCCTCAAGAAGGCGAGCGTCTCGCACCAGGTGCCAAAGCGCGGCGACCTGCGGCACAAGGACACGAAGATCGATGTCGCCGACCTGACGGAGATCCTGTCGATCGATCCGGTGGCGCGGACCTGCGTCGCCGAGGCGGGCGTGACGTTCGTCGCTCTCGTCACCGCCACGATGAAGCACGGCCTCGTCCCGATCGTGGTGCCCGAGCTGAAGACGATCACGATCGGCGGCGCGGTGGCGGGCTGCTCGATCGAGTCGATGTCGTTCATCCACGGCGGCTTCCACGACACCTGCCTCGAGTACGAGGTGATCACCGCGCGCGGCGAGGTGCTGGTGTGCACGCCCGAGAACGAGCACGCGCTCGTGTTCCAGATGATGCAGGGCGCGTTCGGCACCCTCGGCGTGCTGACGAAGCTGACGTTCAAGCTCGTGCCCGCGAAGGCGTTCGTGCGGCTGCAGTACGAGACCTATCCCACGGTCGTCGGCTACCGCGAGGCGATCGAGCGCCACGCCGCAGCGCGCGATGTCGACTTCATCGACGGCATCATCCACGCGCCGAACCGCTACGTGCTGTGCCTCGGCACGTTCGTCGATCGCGCGCCCTACACGAGCGACTACTCGTGGATGAAGGTCTACTTCGAGAGCACGGCGACGCGGACGGAGCCACTGGCGATGGCGGTGGCCATCGAGCCCGCGCTGGTGCTTCGCAGCGAGACGCGCGCCCTGACGGTGGAGCTGGCGGGCCAGCACACGCGCGGGCAGACCACGGTGGATTGGACTGGG
>JBBRED010000331.1:0-9673 GCA_038203335.1 Haliangiales bacterium
GTCTGCTTCGCACCGAGCTGGATCAGCACGTGCTCGGCGAGCGGCACGATGTCCTCGGGGCGCGATCGCAGCGGCGGGAGATCCAAGTGGATGACGTTGAGCCGGTAGTAGAGATCCTCGCGGAAGCTGCCCTCGGCGAGCATCACCTCGAGGTTCTTGTTCGTGGCGGCGACCACGCGCACGTCGACGCGCTGGTTCTTGGTCGCGCCGAGCGGGCGGACCTCGTGCTCCTGGAGCACGCGCAGGAGCTTCGCCTGCAAGGGCAGGGCGAGCTCGCCGATCTCGTCGAGGAAGATCGTGCCGCTATCGGCCTCGACGAACAGCCCGGGCTTGTCGGCGCGCGCATCGGTGAACGCGCCCTTCTTGTGGCCGAACAGCTCGCTCTCGATCAGGCCCTCGGGCACGGCGGCGAGGTTGACGCCGACGAACGCGCCGTTCGCGCGGGTGGAGTTGTAGTGGATCGCGCGCGCGATCAGCTCCTTGCCCGTGCCGCTCTCGCCGGTGACCAGCACCGAGGCGGTGGAGCCGGCGATCCGCCGCACGAGCGCCACCACGTCGCGCATCGACTGGCTGTTCGCGATGATGCTGCCGAGGCCGTACTTGTCCTCGACCTCGCGCTGCAGCCGCGCGACCTTCGTGCGGAGCGCGCGCGCACCGAGCGCCTTGTCGGCGACGAGCAGCAGCTCCTCGATCTCGAACGGCTTGGTGATGTAATCGTAGGCGCCGAGCTTGACCGCGCGGATCGCGGTCTCGATCGAGCCGAACGCGGTGATCATCACCACGTGCGGCGGCTCGGGGAGCGCCATCACGCCTCGGATCAGGTCGAAGCCGTCCATCTCCGGCATGCGGAGGTCGGTAATCACCAGGTCGAAACGGCCCGAGCGGGCGACCTCGAGGCCGGCGGCGGCGCCACCGGCGGCGGCGACCTCGAAGCCCGCGTCCTCGAGCTCCTCCGAGAGGAGATCGCGCATCGCCTCGTCGTCTTCAACGACAAGAATCGAGGCCGTACGCTCCGGGGACACTGCCGGAGGTTCTAGCACGGGGTGGTGCGCGGCAGGACGCGTTACGGAACGCAGCGGCCGGTGGGGAGGTCGCACGTCAGTCGACGCCACGGCCCGCTGGCCGGCGCGGACGAGATCACGGTCGGGCACTGGTCATCCTCGGTGCACTTCTGGACGCAGAAGTTGTTCGAGAAATACGTGGTGCACACGTGATCCGCGCCGAGCGGCGCGCAGGCGGTATCATCGGTACAGCTGCGCGAGCAGGTCTCGCGCGTGTCCCCATCGGAGACGAAGAAGAAGCTCGGGCACGAGAGCGCGAGCGCACAATCGGACTGGCTATCGCAGCGCCCGCCCTCTGCGACCGCGCCACCGCCGTCGATCTGCACGCAGGCGCCGGCGGTGCACGATCCGCGGAACAGCTGGTTCCGGTACTCGGCGGCGCAGTCGGCGGCCGCGGTGCAGCCGGGGCCGAGCGTGCGCTGTGTGGTGAGGGTGTAGGCGACAGGGGAGGCATCGGGTGTGGAGACGTACTCGCGCACGCGCGCGTAGTACCGGCCGATCGGCAGGTAGGTCAGGCGCACCTGCTCGGGCTGTTCCCAGAATGACAGTCCGAGCTCGGTCCCGGTTGCGGTGTAGATGTTCAGATCCAGATCGCGGCCGCCGATCCAGCCGAGCTGGAGCGTCCAGGTCTCGCCGAGCGTGGTGACGTCGAACGCGAAGAAGTCGTACTCGGTCGCCGGGCTCGAGCAGATCTTTCCGGCGATCGAGCTGTGCCCCGTGCCGTCGAGCGTGATCATCGAGGCGCCGGCAGGACCATCGTTGCCCGGCTCGCCGCTACCGTCGCTCGTGCACGTGTTGCCGCCGGCGATGCAGATCTGGGAGGTACCGCAGACCGGCTCGCTCGCGGTCGTGCAATCGAAGCTCGTCACGCAGCCGACGCAGCGGCCCTCGAAGCACGCCGGCGTGGCGCCGCCGCACTGGCCGGTTCCGGCGTCCTGGCACTGCTCGGGATACACGTCGAGCGTGAAGTCGAGGCTCGGCGGTGCGTGGCTGGCGTAGTAGTCGACCACGACGTACGCGGTGTTGCCGCCGGCGATGAACGTGCCGACTTCCGGATCGCCGCCGCCGACCGCGTCCTCGAACAGCTGGCACTGGTCGGCCGCCGGGCCGCTCATCGAGCTGCAGCCGGTGACCACGTAGAACGCGAGGTCGCTCGCCGAGGTCAGCTTCACCACGTACGGCGCGTTCGGCACGAGGTTGGTCAGCGGGATGACGCGGTCCGGTCCCGCGGACTCGATGCCGAACGGCGCATCGACGATCGCGCACGTGCTCGGGCTCTCCACGTCCGACGCGCCGAGCTGGGCGGTGATGTGCGCGGGCACGGCAACGCCGGGCGTGCTGTCGAAGGCGGCACACGCGGCGAACGACGGCGGGGCATCGGGGCCGCCGTCGACGGTCACCGTGGCATCGGGGCCCGCGGGCACGTTGCCGCCGCTGCCGCATGCAGCGAGCCCGAGTCCGAGTACAGCAACGAGGAAACGCACCGAAACCCATCCATAGCAGTCTGCTGATCAACGACGTGAGCTTTGGGATCACAGAACGTGTGGTGATTGCGACCTCGGTACCTCAGGACGCGTGCGACTCGCGGACACCCACGCGCAGCGCCCCAAGTGCCCGCCCCGGCTGCGGATTTCATCTGCGACGAGGCTGGGCGATCCGTCACATCGTTGCCATGTCGCGGCCCGCGAGATCCGTCACGCGGAACGGAAACATCTCGACATCGAGCCGACATGTTCCGCACGCAACCGTGGTCGACCGTGCCATCTCGACGTGACGCCCAGCGCGCCCGGACCCGCCGAAGGCCCGGCCACCGACGGCGACGACAACAACGGGCCCGTCCCCGACGAGCCCTGATCGCCCGTGTCCGCCAAATGTGTCCGGTAATGGGGTCCGACCCCATTTTGTCCGGTAATGGGGTCGGACCCCATTACCGGACGGCTAGCTGTGGCCGTGCTTGCGGCGCGTGCGGCGGTGCTCGTGCTCCTCGTCGACGAGGCGCACGTAGTCGAGCGGCTCGGCCAGCTCGATCACGACCTGCGCCGGCGCGGTCCCGAGCTCGCGTACGCGCGCGCGGAACGCCTCGGCGATCTGCTCGAACGGTGGCAGGTCGTGACGGCCCGAGAGCGCGCCGGACGTCGCGGCCTCGTTGGCCTCGCTCGCGAGCAGCAGCGCGGTCTCGCGGCGAACGCGCCCGCGCCGGATGATGTCCTGCACGCTGGTGGCGAGGTGCCCGAGCTCGTACTGGCCGGAGTCGAGCATCTCGAGCGCCACGTAGATGACCTGCCGCGCCGACAGGACCTTGTCCTCGTAGAGCACGAGCGCGGCCTGGAAATAGTTGAACACCGGCACGAGGCGCGGCCCGAACCGGCGGAAGCCGACCGGGGGCGACTTGCGATCGAGGTGGATGAAGATCCGGTTCACCGCCTCGCCATGCGGCACGCGGCGCGCGAGATCGAGGATGCGCTCGGTGTCGTCCTCGTACGCGCGCGATGCGGTGAGCACGCGCTCGAGATCCTGCAGCGACACGCGGCCCGACACGACGTCGGCGTACAGGCAGTAGATGATCGCGTCGGCCTCGGCGTCGTCGCCGAACAACGTCTCGTGCTCGGCGGGTGCACCGATCCGCGAGCGCAGCATCGCCGGCAGCTTGTAGGGGATCTGGGCGCGCAGCGCGCGGAACCGGCCCTTGAGGATGTTCTTCAGGTTGTTCTTGAGAACGAACTCGTCGTAGTCGATGCCGTCGAGCGCGAGCTTCGCGGCGAGCACCTGCCGCATCTGCGTGGGGCTGCCCGAGACGATGCAGATCCGATGGCCATCCTGCTTCAGCGCTCGGAGCAGCGCGGTGGCGCCGGGATACGCCTTCTTGTCGGCGGCGGTCTCGATCGCGGACTTCGCGAGATCCGCGAAGCTGTCGAACTCGGTGCGCAGGTACGTCTTGTCGAGGTCCCAGCGGAACGTGTGCTTCGGCGGCGGTGCGCCCTCGGGCAGCCCCGGCGGCACGTGATCGAGCAGGCCAATGCGCTCGCCGAGCTCGATCGGGAGGTTCGTGAGCCGGCGGAGCAGCGACTGGCGGCGGCCCATCAGGATCCCGCGTCGGAGCCGGTCGTGGCGCGCGGCTTGCGCTGCGCGCGCTCGTCGAGCTCGGCCATGGTGCGCGCGATGTTGCCGCACAGGTTTCCCGCGAGCGCCTTGTGCGCGACCTTGATCGCGTTCGTCACCGCGCGCGCGTTGGACCGCCCGTGCGCCTTGATGAACGGATGGGTGAACCCGAGCAGCGGCGCGCCGCCGTATTGCTGCCAGTCGGTGATGGACTTCAGCTGATCGATCGCCGACGACAGCGCGATCAAGCCGAGCCGCCACGCGAGGCGCTCCTTGTGGGCGTAGCGCGCGAGCCGGACCACGGTCTCCGACACGCCCTCGAGCATCTTGAGAACGACGTTGCCGACGAAGCCTGACGTGACCACGACGTCGGCGACACCGCGCGGAATATCGAGGCCCTCGATGTTGCCGATGAAGTTGAGCTCGGTGGTCTCGACGAGCGCAGCGTGCGCGGCGACGATCTCCTTCGGGCCCTTGCCGGCCTCGGTGCCGTTCGAGAGCAGCGCCACGCGCGGGCGCCGGTTGCTCGACACGAGCTTCGCGTACGCCGAGCCCATCACCGCGAACCCGACCAGATCCTCCGCGGTGACATCGACGGTGGCACCGACATCGAGGATCAACGAGAACGGATCATCCTTCTCGCCGCGGCGCAGCTCGGTGGGGAACACCGCGGCGAGCGCCGAGCGGCGCACACCCTCCAGCAGGGTCCAGCGGCGAGCACATGCGAGCACGCTCGCGCCGGTGTTGCCCGCGGAGACCAGCGCATCGCCTTCGCCGCGCGCGACAAGATCGGCGGCGACGGCGATCGAGGACTCGGGCTTGGCGGCGAGCGCCTCGGCCGGCTTCTCGTCCATCTCGATGTACGTCGGCGCGTGGTGGACGCGGACCCGGCCGCCATCGTGGCGAAGCTTCGGCAACAGGCGCCCGAGCACGGCCGCATCACCGACGAGGATGATCTCGGCCGACGCGAGCTGCAGCGACGCCTCCGCCGCGCCCTGGACGATCTCGTCCGGCGCGTGGTCGCCACCCATGGCGTCGACGACGATGCGGTACATGACCCGCATCTTGCCACGGCCCCCGCGCCTTCGCGCGCCCTGCAGCGCATTGCTACACGGTCGATGGACCTGCGAGCTCGAGCACCGCGGTAGCCTCTCGCGATGTCAAAGCTGGGGGGGGTGGAAGGCGGGTTTCGTGATCGTGCTGGGGCTCGCCGGGTGCACGTTCACCAGTAGCCTCAGGGGGCCCGGTGGTTCGGCGAGCTCCCCATCGACCTCGAGCTCGTCGGGGCCAAGCGCGGGCACGATCCAGAACCGGACGGTGCCGAACGTGATGTTCATGACGCGCATAGACGCCGAGGCCACGCTCGCGCGTGCAGGGCTTCGAGCACCGAGCATCGACGACCACTCGATCTGCGGCAGCGTCGTCGAACACCAGATCGTCGAGCTCGGTCGCGTCTGCTATCAGCATCCTCCGGCGGGGCGCGAGCAGAGCAGCGGGGTCGCGGTCTCGATTCGTCTTCAAACGGAGACCCCCTACGGCGGAGATCTCGGCGGTGGCCGCCGATGGTTTCTGATGCCCGATCTTGTCGGCCAGCACGTCGACAAGGCCAGGCGACCCTGAAGCAGCTCGGCTTCGTCACGAAGGAGGTCAGCGTGACCGGCAGCGGCGATCCGAGCTGCAAGCCGAACATCGTGTGCAGGTCGTTCCCTGAGGGCATGACCCGGACTGACACGACCTCGGACAAGGTGTTCTACGTCGGCAGGTCGCCCGTGGGACCCACCGTGCCGCCGGCAACGCCGCCGCAGCCCTCGATGGGCGACGCGTTCTAAGGAGGAGATGATGGGGAATCGAAGGAAGACCGAGCGTTTCAGAACCTCGTCGAAGCGAACTGTCGAGTGAGCCCCGGTTCGCCGAAGAAGAATGACGAGGTGAGGTTCGTCAAGAAGTACCAGCCCTACGATCGCTGCACGTTCCGCTATCAGTGCCCCGAATGAGCAAGACCGTCGGAGGACACTGGGCGAACCTCCCCAGCCATGGCTGCTTCTTGTATCTCGAGCGCACCCTCGGTGACACGCCGGAGGCGTGTCGCGCGCTCATCGCAGAGATGATCGAAGGACTCGGACTCGGATCCGAGACCCTCAAGATCTCGACGAAGGACCGATTCCTGCAATGGAGCAAGTTCACGTCGAAGAAGGTCGATGCGGCTCTCGAGGATGGCCGTTTGTCGGTCACATTGTTGGCCGGTGAGCCCTCCGAGGTTCACCTCGGAGGGCGGATCACACTCGGGGGCGCCCTTCTCCGCAACGTTGCACCGCCCCTCGTGTGGCTCGCAGCGGAATCGACCCGCTGGCCGGAAGCTCAGTTTGCCGCGGTCGCGCGCGCATGGTTCCGGATCGCCGCGACACGGTGCCAGGTGCTCTCGGGTGGCGTGTTCGCGGCCGCGAACATGCGCAACGCGAAGGTCGAGGCGAGCCTCGAGTTCGAGGGCCCGGTGGGCGAGGCCGCGGATCCGATCAACCAGCTGATCGAGAAGGAACCATTCGAGTCCCACGCGTGGGAGAGAGTCCGGCGCGTGTATCCGATCACGCTCCTCGGTCCGAAGCTCGCAGCGCGCACGAGCGCCGACGAGCTCCGATCGGCGGGCGCGCTTGCGGTCGAGTCCGTCGGCGACTCGTTGATCTTCGATGCCACCGAGCGGCTCGTCGAGGTGTGGAACCGGCCGTATCTGGACGCGACGAAGACGCTACGCGAGCTGGTGTGGCCGTGGTCGTTCCAGCATCCGCACGACGACCCGAAGCGCCGGGGCGCTAGTCGCTAGTCGCTAGTCGCTCGGTGGCGCCGACGCGCTCGAACGGATGATGCGGCAACCCTATTCCGGCAGGTTCCAGTCGCGCTCACCACACCATGGACAGAGACGGGGAAACCGCTGCCACGGCTTGCGTTGAAAAGCGCCGTTGCAACGGCGCCAGTGAAACGCGAGCGGACGCATCATCGAAATGCGAACAGCCCGAAGAGAGCGCGGCGCAGTACGGGAGTACGCCGCGGACCAGGATCAAGGGGCCGAGCGGAAGGCCGGGCTCATCACCCCAGGATCGTTCCCACCCGCGCGGTGTGTGGTGGTCACCATACCGCGGCCGGAGGTCGAACGTCGGGACGGGACGTCTGGGCAGTGACAGACCCAGAGGCTAGATTCCGCCCGTGCCGGAGCGCCTCTACATCGTCGATGGGCACGGCTACATCTTCCGCGCCCACTACGGCCTGATGAACATCTCGCGGGGCGAGCGCAAGGAGGTGCGCCTGTCCACCGCCGAGGGCATGCCCACCGGCGCGCTCTACGTGTTCACGCGGATGCTGATGCGGCTCGAGGAGGACAACGCTCCGGTCCGCATGTGCGTGGTGTTCGACGACAAGAGCGGCGTGAAGACGTTCCGCAAGGAGATGTACGCAGAGTACAAGGCCACGCGCAAAGCGCCGCCCGAGGAGCTCGCCGTACAGATGGAGTACTTCGAGCCGATCGTGAGGGAGCTCGGCTGGCCGGTGATCACGGTCCCCGGCGTCGAGGCCGATGACGTGATCGCCACGCTCGTGACGATGGCCCGCGCGAAGGGCTGGGAGGTCATCATCTACAGCGCCGACAAGGACATCATGCAGATGGTCGGCGATGGCGTGCAGATGATCGACGCGCTTCACCAGAAGGTCTACACGCGCGAAGAGGTCATCAAGAAGATGGGCGTGCCGCCGGAGAAGATTCCGGACTTCCTCGCGCTCGTCGGCGACACCAGCGACAACATCCCCGGCCTGCGCGGCGTGGGCGACAAGACCGCCGCCGGCTTGCTCGAGAAGTACGGCTCGCTCGCGAACCTCATCAAGGAGAATCCGGTCGTCCCGCGCATCCAGGTCAAGCAGCCGTTCTCCGACCCGGATCAGCTCGAGCGCCTGACCATCTCGCGCCAGCTCGTGGAGCTCCGCCGCGATGTACCGCTGCCGCTCGGCCTCGAGGACCTCGTCGTCACGGGCTGGAACCTGCCGGCGCTGCTGCAGCGGTTCACCGAGCTCGAGTTCAACCTGCTCGTCGACAAGGTCAAGATGCGGATGCCACCCGGCGAGGACGTCGTGATCGTCGCCGCGCCGGAGACCACGCAGCTCGCGAACGTGGAGGTCGCCACGGATACGAAGATCGTCACGCGCCCCGAGGCGATCGCTGCGGTCGCCGCGTCCGCGCGCGCCGCCGGTCGGTTCGCGATCACGATCGAGCTCGATCCCGAGCGGCCCGAGAAGGCCGGCATCGTCGCGATCGTGATCGCCGTGAAGGGCATGCCGCCGGCGTACCTCCCGGTCGGCCACCGGTACATCGGCGCGCCCGCGCCGCCCCCCGCGGGAGATCTGGCGCCGATCCACGCGCTGCTCTCCGACGCGAGCGTCGAGAAGGTCGCGCACGATGCGAAGACCATCACGCGCACGTTCGCGAACCAGGGCATCGAGGTGCGGGGCATCGTCGAGGACACGATGCTCGCCGCGTTCCTCCTCGATCCCACCGCGGAGGCGGAGCCCGGCGAGGCCGTGGCCCAGCGTCTCGGCGGCGTGATCCTGCCGCCGCGCACCACGATCGCCGGTCGCGCGAAGTACAGCCTCGAGTCGATCGAGGTCGAGCGCGCGGCGCCGTGGGCCGGCGCGATCACGCACGCGATGCTGCCGATCGGCGACCAGCTCCCTCAGCGCCTCGATGCGAGCGGCCTCCTCTCGCTGTATCGCGATGTCGAGCTGCCGGTCGCGTTGCTCCTTGCCGAGGTCGAGCGGGTCGGCATTCACATCGACGTCGCGCACTTCCGCACGCTCGGCGCCGAGGTCAGCGCGAAGCTCGAGACCCTCGAGCGCACGATCTTTGCGGCCGCCCCGGAACATGGGTCGTTCAATATCGGGTCGCCGAAGCAGCTCGGTGAGCTGTTGTTCGACAAGCTGGGCCTCGAGACGAAGGGCGTGCGCCGCACGAAGACCGGCTGGTCGACGGAGGCCGAGACGCTCGAGTCGCTGATCGATGCGCACCCCATCATCGCGCCGATCCTCGAGCACCGCGAGCTCAGCAAGCTCAAGGGCACGTACCTCGATGCGCTGCCGCCGCTCGTCTCCGCGAAGTCCGGGCGCGTGCACACCACGTTCAACCAGGTCGTCGCCGAGACCGGCCGGATCTCGTCGCAGGATCCGAACCTCCAGAACATCCCGATCCGCAGCGAGCTCGGCAGGCAGATCCGCCGCGGCTTCATCGCCGCTCCCGGCCACGTGCTGATCGCCGCGGACTACTCGCAGATCGAGCTGCGGATCCTCGCGCACCTCTCGGGCGACGCGAAGCTCGGCGCCGCGTTCCGGGACAAGGTCGACGTCCACACGCAGACCGCCGCCGAGGTGTTCGACATCCCGCGCGAGGCGGTGACCACCGAGCAGCGCCGGATCGCGAAGGCCGTCAACTACGGTCTATCGTACGGGCAGTCGGATTTCGGTCTCGCGCGTACCCTCGA
>JBBRED010000332.1:0-9660 GCA_038203335.1 Haliangiales bacterium
AGGATCGCGTCGAGCTTCACGTAGGTCGCGAGCGCCCGCGCGACCAGCTCTGCGGCCTGCGGCGCCAGGCCGTGCAGCCGCGCGAGCTCGGCGGTCGCCTCGGGCTCCGGCGCCGTGGTCCCGAGCGCGAGACCGATCGCCAGGGCAGCCATCTTCAGCGCGCCGTCGCTCCCGTCGGGGGCCATCGGCACGACCAGCGCCGCGAGGCTCCCGATCCACATCGCGCGGCTCTGCAGCGGCACGGCCGCGTGGTCCGGGGGGCCGACGACGAAGAAGTCCGGCGGCTCGCACGCCCCGTCGAGCAGCGCGACCAGCTCCTCGCGCGGGCCGAGCGCCGCGACCAGATCCGCGTAGAGGAATCGCCGCGCCAGGTAGTGGATCCACAGCAGCAGCTTGAGGTTCGTGTAGTGCGCGCCGAACAGCAGCGCGCGCTCGCGCTCCGCGATCAGCGCCGCGATCGCCGGGCTCTCCGTCTCCGGCGATCCGGCCACGAGCACCTCGAAGAACCGGATCATCTTCTTCTCGGGGCCGGAGCACACCTCGGTCTCGCCGATCAGCGTGCCGGTTGCCTCCGACGAGTCGTAGATCGCCTGCGGCGTCAGCTCGACCGGCACCCACACGCCCGCGAGGAGATCCACCAGCATCCGCTGCGCCCACAGCCCGACGCCGAGCGTGATCTTCGCGAGCGCCGCGGCGTACGCGGGCGGCCGCGCGGAGCCCTCGCCGCGCAGCAGATAGAACCAGGGCAGCGCCGAGCCGAGCTGTGCCACGCGCCACAGATCCATCAGCTCCGGCGGGCCCGGCGTTGTATGCAGCTCGGCGTACGCGACGCGCATCACCGCGAGCGACGCGAGGATGTCGTCCCAGTGCGCCGACATCTGCCGCAGCGCCGACACGTTCATCGGCGACGCGTGCTGGTGGCGGGTCCCCGCGTACGGGCACGCCTTGTACTCGATCTCGCCGGGCCGGATGTACTCGCTCGGCGTGCGACCCTCGCGAACGAGCCGGTCCTCGTCGTCGCGATGGAACTGTTCCTCGAGCATCCGCAGGATCCGCGGCGTCATGCCGGGGATCCGTGCACGCCGAGCCGCTGCGCCTCGCGCATCGCGAAGATCCGCACCCACGAGCCGAGGCTCCCCTTGCCGGCGTAGCTCGCGAGCTTCGGCGGCAGGTCGCCGAACTTCACGAGCAGGCGATCGCGGACCCGGCGCCGCACCACCGGCACCGCGTGCGCTTCGATCCCGGCCGCCGAGATCGCGAGATCGATGCCGCCCGTGCACGCGCGATCGAACGCGGCGATCGCCCCCGGCAGATCATCGAGGCAACCACACGCGAGGTAGAGGTCTTCGACGTGCAGTTGATCGAGGCCGACGACCGGCGCATCGAGACGCGTGGCGAGGTGATAGGCGAAGCGCTCCGGATCGAGCGACACGTCCCGCCACGCGGCGCGCGCGCTCGCGACCCTCGCGTCGAGTGAGGTGCCGAACGTATCGGGCAGGACCAGCTCGGGCCGGGCCTGCCGCACGGCTTCGAGGAGTGACGCCATCCACGGTCATCGTACCCGCCCTGAAGGTCCTCCGACAAATCACGATCGCGAGTGGCATACTCGCGCCATGCGTTCGACCCCTCTGGTCCTGGTCATGCTCGCGGGCGCCGCGATCGCCGGACCGGCGTTCGGCCCTCCTCCAAAGCCGGGCCCACCCGTGCGCAAGCCCGCGAGCCTCGAGTTCTCCGCGGATGCCCTCGGCGAGTTCGCCGAGGCGATGATGGCCGACAAGGCCGGTGATCTCGAGAAGGCGAAGGACCACTACGCCCGCGCCACCGACGATAGCAAGCAGCCCGCCGCGCTCTACAACCTGGCCGACGTCGAGCGCCGCATGGAGCGCTACAAGGACGCGATCGAGACCTACGGCAAGTACCTTGCCGCCGCGCCCGACGCGACCGATCGCGCCGACGTCGAGGCGCTGATCGCGAAGCTCAAGGAGACGCCGCCGATCATCACCGTCGATGGCGAGGATCCGCGCGCGATCGTGATCCTCGACGGTGTACTCGTGGGTCCGTCGCCGCAGACCATCCAGATCACCCCCGGCTGGCACGCGGTCGACCGGATCGGCCCGCGCAGCTTCGACCACGACAGCTTCGAGGCCAAGCCCCTCGACATGCGGCACCTCGAATCGTCGTCGCGCAAGGAGGAGGCCGGCAACGTCGCGTTCACCGGCTCGAGCGGCATCCAGATCTCGAGCAGCTGGCGCGACGGTGACCGCGATTGGCGATTCCCGCACCGCATCGACCTGCCGCCCGGTCGCTACGAGACCTCCGCGTTCAACGACAAGTTCCTGTGCAACTCGGTCGTGTTCGACGTCCCGAGGGGCAACGGCGTCACCTACGTCTACCTCGACGCACCGCCGAAGCCCGATCGCTCGAAGTGCACGCCGTTCACCGTGAAGACCAAGAAGCTGGTGTTCCCACCATGATGCGCGCCCTCGTCCTCCTCGTCGCTCTCACGCGCCTCGCCGCCGCCGAGCCCGACGACGCCGTCCGCAAGGGCACGCCCGACAAGTTCGTGAAGGCCGCCGGCGAATCGTTCCGCGCCGCCGTCGCCGCCGACAAGTCCGGCGATCTGCAGGCCGCGCTGGGCCTCTACCAGAAGGCGTTCGCGATCTCGCCGCACCCGAGCACGATCTACAACATCGCCGACGTCCAGCGCCGCTTGAACCAGCTGCCGCTCGCGCTCAAGAGCTACGAGATCTATCTCGCGATCGCTCCGACCGCGGTCGACAAGATCCAGGTCGAGGCGTTGATCGAGAAGCTCAACAAGACCCCCGGTATGCTGTGGATCAGCACCGCGCCGCCGAGCGATCCGCAGGCGATCGATCTCAACGCCGCGTACATCCTGATCGACGGCGAGATCAAGAAGCAGCCCGGCGTCGAGATCCACGCCGGCCCCTTCGGATATCGCGAGGGTTTCGGCGTGGACATTCGCAGCGGCGAGCACGTCGTCGACGTGGTGACCGCCGTCAGCTTCGGCTCGCAGATATGCAAGCTGGGTCCCGGGGAGAACTACCAGTGCAGCGTGCGCGCACCGCCGCGGACCGATGGCGCCGTGGTGTTCAACTCGAACCAGCGCGCGGTCGAGGTCCGGATCCCGGCGACGTCCAACCGTCGCAACAAGGCGCGAGAGGTTCGCTTCGATCTCCCGGGCGGCAAGCAGCGCCTCGAGCTCCGCGACCGCAGCTTCGAGTGCGCCACGATCCCGATCGAGGTCTCGAAGGGCGGCGATGTCGCGTACGTGTTCGTCACGACCACCGAGCATGATCGCCTCGAGCGCTGCCGCAGCATGAGAGCCGTGCAGCACAAGCTGCACTTCGCGCCCTGACTAGAGCTGGGTCGCCACCGCGACGCCGATGATCGCGGCGATCGCGAGCACGAAGATCCACACGAACCGGCGCACGGCCGCGTCGCGCGCGGCGATCTGCGACATGTCGAAGCCGGGCATCCCGGGCCCGGGCGGAAGCGGCGCCACCAGATCCGTGCGCGGGATCGGCGGCGGCGGACCGAAGCTCGCGAGGTCCATGACCGGGCGCTGCGCCTGCGGCAGCGGCCCCGCGGCGCCGGGCGGGATGTAGATGGCCATCGGGGGCGGAGGTGTCGGCGGTCGGCCGCGCGGATCGACGGGCGGCGGAAACAGCGCGAGGCCCGAGCCGGGGAGTGGCGTCGCCAGGCCGCCCGATTGCTCCTGCGGCGACGGCTGACCGAACAGCGGCTGGCTCGCGCGCCCGCTCATTGCCGGCTGGCTGCCGCGATCCGCCGCGGCACCACCGAAGATCGGCTGGCTGCGGCGTTCGTTGGTCGGTGGCGGCTGCGTGCGCTGGGTCACGGGCGCGGGCGTCAGACCGCTGGTCGGCGCACCGCGGCCCGTGAGCGTGGTCAGCGTCGGGTGCGATCCGCGGGACGGCGCACCCGGTGGAGGCGCGGGCACCGTCGGCGCCTCGCCGAGCTCGATCGCGGCCGGGCTCGGCTGCACGAGCTGCGCGGGATACGGCGCGGTGACGAGCGGGCGCGGCCGCTCCTCGAACATCGTCGACTCCTCCTCGACCGGAAGCGTGACCGAGCGCGTGACGTCGTCGTCGTCGCCGGACTCGTCGCCATCGAGCAGGCGATCGAGCGCCGCGCCGAGCACCGTGACATCCGCCCAGCGATGCTCCGGCTCGCGCTCGAGGCAGCGCATCACGATGCGATCGATCGCCTTTGGCACCGGCAACAGCGACGACAGCGGATCGGGTCGCGTGCGCAGCATCGCCGCGAGCACCGCGGCCGGCGAGTTCGCCTCGGCGAAGGGCCGGCGCCCCGCGATCATCTCGTACATCACGATGCCGAGCGTGTAGATATCGGTCTGCCCGGTGGTCGCGCCGCCGACCATCTGCTCGGGGGACATGTAGTCGAGCGTGCCGATCATCTGGCCCGCGCTCGTCAGATCGGCCGAGTCGATGCTGCTGTCGCGCAGGATCTTCGCGATGCCGAAATCGAGCACCTTGACGAAGTCCTCGCTGCCGTCCTTGCGCTCGAGGTTGATGTTCGTTGGCTTGAGATCGCGATGGACGATGCCGAGGCCGTGGGCTTCCTCCAGCGAGGAGCACACGCCGCGCGCGATCTGCGCGAGCGCCCGCCACTCGAACACGCCGCGCGCGCGGAACCGCTCGAACAGGCTCTCGCCGTGCAGCAGCTCGAGCACGATGAACAGCGTGCCGTCATCGGCCTCGCCCATCTCGTACGCGATGATCGTGTGCGGGTTGCGAAGCCGCGTCAGCGTCTCCCCCTCGCGCTGGAATCGCGCGATCACGCCGGGGTCGTTCGCGAGCCGCGCGTGCAGGATCTTGAGCGCGAACTGGTGCCCGCTTTTGTTGTGGGTCGCGTGGTAGATCGCGCCGAATCCGCCGATCGCGATCCGGAAGTCGATGTGGAACCGGCGATCGAAGTCCGTGCCGACGAGGGGATCGTGGACCTGGACCTGCGTCCGGTCGTTCTGATCGTCCTTGCGGCCCACGTGTAAAGTGTAGGAGCCCGTTGCCATCCGCGTGAAATGAAACCACCTCAGATCGTAGCCGTTACCTCCTGGTCATGAGGCTTCCACGCGCGATCTGCGTGATTCCAGCCATCTACCGCGGCCAGGAGTCGCTTTCGTGATCGAACGATGCGGCGCTCACAAGCCGCTGTCGCGCGAAGAGCGAGGTCCAGGCCGCCGCCGACGTGCAGCGATTCATCGCGATGATGCCGGGTCGTCAAGACATGCTCGCGCTCGACCACCGACCCGGCATGAGACGATGCACGCATGGTTGGCGTCCGGATCGGCATGAAGGTCGTGCTCGCGCTCGTGCTCGTCACCGCGTGCGATCGGCACGGCAATCCGATCGAGCTCCTCGGTGAGACCATCGCGCCGCCCGCGCCGTTCGACACGCTGAAGGTCGGCATGACCGTGGAGGACGCGAAGGCGAAGCTGCCCGAGCTGACCGGCGAGCTCCAGGACTCGGGCTTCGCCGAGCTCGTCGTCAAGGACGTGCCCGTCACGGTCGTGTTCCAGCACTCGCGGCTCTCCGAGATCACGATGCGGCTCGAGCGCCCGTCGTTCGAGGCCGAGCTGGTCAAGCGCTGGGGCCCATCGCACGCGACGGCGCCGGGCATCGCCGACTGGAATGGACCGCTGTGGCATGCGAAGCACTCGTGCACGAAGGATGGCTCGTCGTGCAGCGTCGCCTTCGAACGTATCGAAGTCACACCCTAGGGGCGGCCACGGGCGGAAGCGACACGAGCCGGCGCCTTCCGGTCCACGAGAGGTCGCACCGCGACCGCCTGCGACGACGCTGGCGCCCACCCCGACGGGCGGCTATCGTCCGCGCGATGAAGCGTCGCACGTTCTTGTTCGCCTCGGCCTCGTCGGCCGTTCTACTGGCATTCCGCAAGCAGCTGTCGTTCGCGAAAGGTGAGGCCGTGAAGCTCGAACCCCTCCTCGCGCCGTTCACCGGCGCCAACGGCGGCATGCCGCCGTTCGACAAGATCAAGGTCGCCGATTTCAAGCCCGCCATCCTGAAGGGCATGGATCTGCACCGCGCCGAGCTCGCCGCGATCGCGGACAACCCGAAGCCGCCGACGTTCGAGAACACGATCGTCGCGTTCGAGGACTCGGGCCGCCCGTTCGCGCGCGCGACCACCTTGATGGGCGTCTACACGTCGACCATGAACGACAAGGCGATGCAGGGCGTGGAGACCGAGATGTCGCCCGTGATCGCCGGCTACTTCGACGAGATCACGCAGAACGAGAAGCTGTTCGCTCGGATCAAGGCGGTCTACGACGCCAAGAAGAAGCTCACCCCCGAGCAGCAGCGCCTGCTCGAGGTGCACTACAACAACTTCGCGCGCCGTGGTGCGGCCCTCGACGCGAAGCAGAAGGCGCGGCTCAAGGACATCAACACGAAGCTCGCCTCGCTCTACACCACGTTCACGCAGAACCAGCTCTCCGACGAGGAGACCGGCATGGTGCTGCTCGACAAGGAGGCCGACCTCGCGGGTCTACCCGCCTCGATCAAGGAGGCCGCGGCCGGTGCCGCCGAGGCGAAGGGCAAGAAGGGCAAGTGGGCGATCACGAACACGCGCTCGAGCGCCGAGCCGTTCCTGACCTACTCGTCGAACCGCCCGCTGCGCGAGAAGGTGTTCCGGATGTGGACGTCGCGCGGTGACAACCCGGGCGCGCACGACAACAAGCCGATCATCACGCAGATCCTCGCGCTCCGCGGTGAGCGCGCGAAGATGCTCGGCTTCCCGAGCCACGCGCACTGGATCATCGCCGACAACATGGCGAAGACGCCCGAGAACGCGATGGCGCTGACCATGAAGGTCTGGAAGGCGGCCGCCGCGCGCGTGAAGGAAGAAGTCGCCGACATGCAGAAGGTCGCCGACGCCGAGAAGACGAAGGTCAAGATCGAGGCGTGGGACTACCGCTACTACGCGGAGAAGGTCCGCAAGGAGAAGTACGACCTCGACCAGAACGAGGTGAAGCCATACCTCCAGGCGGAGAAGCTCCGCGAGGGCATGTTCTTCGCCGCGGGCCAGCTCTACGGCTTCACGTTCAAGCCGATCAAGGGCGTCCCCGTCTATCACCCCGACGTCCGCGTCTGGGAGGTCACGAAGGGCGGCGCCCGCGTGGGCCTCTGGTACTTCGATCCGTTCGCGCGCGACGGAAAGCGCTCGGGCGCGTGGATGAGCGAGTACCGCACGCAGGAGGCGTTCAAGACCCCGGCCACGCCGATCGTCTCGAACAACTCGAACTTCGTGCAGGGCAAGCCCGGTGAGCCGGTGCTGATCTCGTGGGACGACGCGACCACGATGTTCCACGAGTTCGGTCACGCCCTTCACGGCCTCAACTCGGCCGTGAAGTACCTGACGCTCGCCGGCACGAACACGAAGCGCGACTTCGTGGAGTTCCCGAGCCAGCTCAACGAGCACTGGCTGCCCACGCCCGAGGTGCTCAACAAGTACGCGCTGCACTACGAGACCAAGCAGCCGATGCCGGCCGCGCTGCTCGAGAAGATCATGAAGGCGAAGAACTTCAACCAGGGCTTCAAGACGGCCGAGTACCTGATGTCCACGATCTACGATCTCGAGATCCACACCGCGCCCACCGACAAGCCGATCGATCCGGCGGCGTTCGAGAAGGCGACGATGAAGAAGATCAACGCGCCCACCGAGATCGTGATGCGCCACCGCCCGCCGGCGTTCGGCCACATCTTCGCCGACGACGGCTACTCGGCCGGCTACTACAGCTACATCTGGGCCGACACGCTGACCGCCGACGCGGCCGAGGCGTTCGTCGAGGCGAAGAGCTTCTACGACAAGAAGACCGCGAAGAAGCTGCACGACGCGATCATGAGCGTGGGCAACTCGGTGTCGCCCGAGGAGGCGTTCAAGAAGTTCCGCGGGCGCGACGTCGATACCAATGCGCTCATGCGTGATCGCGGCTTCCCGGTGACCTGAACTATCTGCTAGTGGTTCCTCGTGGCGCGTTGTACAAGCGCGCCCATGACCGCAAAGGCCCTGCTCGGAACCGCTGTTGCCGTTGTCCTCGTTCTCCTGGGCACCGCCTCGGCGGATCAGAAGGCCGATCGCGCGGCGATCGCGACCTCGCTGACGCAGCTGTCCACCAACGCGGGCACGCTCGCGAAGGCGGCGAAGGCGAGCGATGACCGCGGCGCGCGCAAGAAGTTCGGCCCGGCCGCCGCGGAGCTGTCGGATGATCTCGCCGCGCTCGCGAAGCGCCTCGGCAAGGACATCGCGATGAAGTCGATCGCGACCGATGCGGCGGCCGTCGACAAGGACGCGACCGCGCTGGTCGAGCTCGCGGACGAGGCGGAGGACAAGGACGAGCGGAAGAGCCTCCGGTCGCAAGCGACCATGATCCAGCAGGGCATCGCGGCCGCGCGCAAGGCGATGGACGCGGTCAAGGGCGACGCCGCGGCGAGCGCGCCGCAGAAGTTCACGGGTCGGCTGTTCAACAACAGCGACTCCTGCTCGTGGGAGGAGAACCTCAAGTTCGTGGTCTCGCGCGATGGCCAGCAGGTGTTCGCGACGCAGAACGTGGTGTTCCCCGGCAAGGACTTCGCGCTCGTCCTCGAGAAGGGCAAGTACCTCGTGCAGCTGCACGACACGAGCGGCAAGTTCCTCGGGCAGGGCAACCTCGACGCCAGCAAAGAAGGCTGGATCTTCAAGTCCGGCTGCGTGAACCAGGATTGAGCACCGCGCTATCCTCGGGGGAATGAGCTCCCCGTATCGAGACGCGGAGGTACCGGATCGCGATGTGGCGACGAGCGACGAGCCGCAGCCGCTCGCCGCCTTCGATGTCTCCGGCAAGAAGGGCGCGGATGGAGCGCACGGCGCTTCGGGTACGTCGGGCGCCGCGACCGGATGCAGTGGTAGCCGCGGCCAGAGCGCCGGGCCATCCCAGCCAGGCGAGAGCGCGGGACAGATCCGCCTCGAGATGACCGCCGATGACGCGGCCGGATCGGTCACGCTCTCCGGCGAGCTGTTCACGCCGCACGGCGACAAGCGGCCGATCCGCAACCTCATCGTGATCGACGCGGCGGGCTACATCCCGCTGCGCGCGGTCGGCGGCGCCGCCGGCAACGGCGGCGACGGCGGCCGCGGCGGCGATGGAGCCCGCGGCTCCGATGGCTCCGACGCCACGCGGTGGTCGAGCGGCGGCGACGGCGGCAGCGGCGGAAGTGGCGGTGCGGGCGGCGATGCCACGAACGGATCGACCGGCGGCGACGGCGGGCAGATCGTGGTCTCCGTCAGCGAGGCCGATACGCCGCTGCTGATGCTGATCCGCCACGAGATCACGGGCGGCGCCGGCGGCACCGCGGGGCGCAACGGCAGCGGCGGCACCGGCGGCAGTGGCGGATCCGGCGGCAGCTCGTACAGCTGGACCACCACGTCGAGCAGCCGCGACTCGAACGGCCAGACCCACACGACCACGCACCATCACTCCAATCCGGGCGGCAGCAGCGGCTCGCGCGGGTACGACGGGGCCTCGGGCAACGCGCGCGTCGTCAACGGCGCCCACGGCGAGGTCGGCAACTTCGCGATCGAGGTCAAGACCGCGGAGGGCAAGCT
>JBBRED010000333.1:0-9638 GCA_038203335.1 Haliangiales bacterium
CACGGTGACCCCGTCGCCGCCTTCGTTCGGCTCGCCGGGGCGCATCTTCTCGACGGCCTTGTGCGACGCGAGGTGCGTGCGGATCGCGGTGCGTAGCGCGCCGGTGCCGTGGCCGTGGATCACGAAGATGGTATCGCGCGCGGCCATCAGGCTCTCGTCGAGGAACCGATCGACCTGCGAGATCGCCTCCTCGGCGCGGTTGCCGCGCACGTCGATCGTGGTGTCCGCCGTGCGCGCGCCCGCGCGGCCACCGGCGGGCTGACCATCGACGAGCACGACGCCGGGTGGCGGCGCATCGGCCGGCGGCGTCGGCGGCAGCAGCGCGCGACGAGCGCGGTGCGTGTCCATCATGACGTCCTTGATCAGCACGCTCGCGCGCATCGATCCGACGCGGACCTCGACCTTGTCGTCGGGCAGGACCGCCACGACCTCGGCCCGGCCGAGCCGCGGCACGATCACGGGCGCGCCCTGGACGAGCTTCTCGATCGTAGCCGGCGTGCCAGGCGGCATCGCGCGCTGCGGCTCGTGGCGCGCGACCTGCGAGCCGGGCACCGCGAGCGCACGGGTCGCCGCTCGCACGTCGTCGGCCGTCGCGGACTCCGCGGCCGCCTTCGCGCGGACCTGACGGCGCACCTCCTCGATCTCTCGGCGCGCGGCCTTCAGCTCGGCGAGTGCCTCGCCGTGCACGGCGCGGGTCTGCTTCTCGAACCGCTGCTTCGCCTTCTCGCGGTACGTACGATGCGCGGCGCGATCGGCCTCCACGGCCTCGAGCTCGGCGAGCAGCGCGGCGCGCTCGATCTCGATGCGTCGCTGCTGATCGGCGACGGAGGCGAGCAGCTCCTCGACCTTCGCGACGTGCGGGCCCATCAGATCGCGCGCGCGCTCCACGATCGAGACATCGATGCCCATGCGCCGCGCCACGGCAAGTGCGCCCGAGCTGCCGGGCGTGCCGAGGTGCAGCTTGAACGTGGGCTCGAGCCGCGCGAGATCGAAGCCGACGGAGGCGTTCGAGAACCGCGCGTCGGTGGCGCCGAGCGCCTTGAGCCGCTCGTAGTGCGTGGTCACGATGCCGGTCGAGCCGCGCTCCGCGAGCGCCTCGAGCACGGACTGCGCGAGCGCGGCGCCCTGCTCGGGATCGGTGCCGACGGCGATCTCGTCGATCAACACGAGCGCGCCGGAGCCCGCCGCCACAAGGATCTCGCGCAGGTTGACCATGTGGCCGGAGAACGTGGACAGATCGTTCTCGAGGCTCTGCGCGTCGCCGATATCGGTGCGGATGTCGTGGAACCAGCCGATCGCGCTGCCGCTCTCCGCGGTCAGATGGAGACCCGAGCGGCCCATCAGCGCGGCGAGGCCCACCGTCTTCAGCGCGACGGTCTTGCCGCCGGCGTTCGGTCCGGAGATCAGCAGCGTGGCGCCCGCGGCGACCATCACGTCGTTCGCCACGCAGCGACGCTCCGCGAGCAGCATCAGCGGGTGGCGCGCGTGGAGCAGCGCGATGCGCGGCGCATCGTCGAGGATCGGCTCCGCGGACACGGTGTCCTCGGCCATGATCGCGGCGGCCGCGATGACGTCGAGGGTCTCGGCAGAGACGAGCGAGGCCTCGAACGCATCGGCCTCCTCGGCGATCCAGCCCGAGAACTTCACGTAGATGCGGCGCTCCTCGTCGGCGATCTCGGCCTCGGCGAGCTTCGCGCGGTTGTTGAGATCGACGATCTCCTCGGGCTCGATGAACAGCGTCTGACCGCTCTGCGACGTGCCGTGCACGATGCCGCGCACGAAGCCCTTGCCGTCGGTACGCACGGGCAGCACGTAGCGTTCTTCCCGCTGCGTGTAGTACGCGTCCTGCAGGTAGCCGCTGAACCGTTCGTCGGTGAGCAGGCCCTGCATGCGCTTCTCGAGCTGCGCCTTGATCGAGGCGAGCGCGCGGCGCAGCGGTCCGAGCGCCTCGCTCGCGTGATCGACGAGCCGGCCATCCGCATCGAAGCCCTCGAGGATCGGGTGATAGACGTGACCGAGGTCGCCGATCATCGCGCCCCGCGCGGCGAGCATCGGCGCGACCGCTTCCTGGTTGCGCAGGTGCGTGCGAAGGCGAGCGAGCGACCGAGCCGTGGTAGCCACCGCGACGAGCTCCGGCGCATCGAGCGCCGCGGCCTTGCGGACGCGTGCGATCGAGCTCGCGATGTCGGCGATGCTGCCGAGCGGCAGCGGCTCGCCGCGGGTCGCGAGGCCGCGCGCCTCGGTGATCTCCGCCGCTCGCTGCCGCGCCGCGTGGATGTCGTCGAACAGCTGCAGCGCGCGCACGTGCGCCTCGCCGCGCTTGGTCGCGCAGCGCTTCGCCCAGTGGTCGACGAGCGTCGGCCAGCCGAGGTCATCCAATGTCCGGGCAGCGATCACGGGGCTGCCGTTTTGCCATGAACTCGGCCGATCGGCGACCCGATCAGCTCACAGACACGTTCCAGCGCGCCGTTCTGCGTGTCCGCACCTCATCCACGCTCGCCACATCCCTCCACGATATCAGAGCTTGACCGGCGCCGGCTTGTCTCGATGAATCGCGGTGCCGCCGTCGCCGAGCTGCCCGGAACCATTGCCGCCCCAGCACGCGACCGAACCGTCCTTCATCAGCGCACATCCGTGATCTCCGCCGAGCGAGACCTGCGCGACGTTCTCGAGCAGCACCTGCGGCGTGGTGCGCGCCTTCAGGCCCGGCGCGATCGCACCCCAGCACCACAGCTTCGCTGCGTTGTCGATCGCGCACGTTCCACCCGCACCCGCGACGAGGGAGACCACATCGGTCACGCCGATCACCGGCGCGTGCATGCGATGCGCCTTCGTGGTGCCGTCGCCGAGCTGGCCGTAGTCGTTGTTGCCCCAGCAGCGAACGCTGCCCTTGGTGAGCGCACAGCCGTGAGAGTCGGCGAGCGCGATCTGCGCGACCTCGGCGAGCCTCGGGATCACCGTCGGCACGAAGCGGTTCGTCATCGTGCCGTCGCCGAGCTCCCCGACGTGGTTGTAGCCCCAGCACACCGCGGTGTGATCCGCCCGCACCGCGCACGATGCGTACGCATTGCCGGAGAGCTGTCGCGCGCCGGTCAGGCCCTTCACCGGCACGGCCGCGAGGCTGTCCTTCTTGCCACCGTTGCCGCCCTGCCCGATCTCGTTCCGCCCCCAGCAGCTCACGGTGCCGTCCTTGATCCGCACGCACGTACTTCCCGATCCGAGCGCGAGCTCGACGATGTCGGGGAGCAGCGCGGGCTCGAGCGTGATCGGCTCGATGGTGCCCGTCGGCTTGCTGTGCAGTCTCCCCGTCTTCCAGCACGTCAGCACACCGCCCTTCGCGAGCACGCAGACATCCGCTTGCGCCTCGACCTGGATCGCGTCGTTGATCCCGGGGATCACGGTCGGGGTCGCGCTGGTCACGCCGTTCTCGAGGAACACGTCGCCCCAGCACGCGACCTTGCCGCTCTTCAACGCCGCGCACGACGTCCCGTTCCCCGCCCACACGCCGGTCGCCGGCTCGGCGCTCGCTGCGTGCCCGAGCACCGTCAGCACCGCGAGGACGCGAAGCACCATCTCCCCATTGTGTCATCGACCACCGGCGAGGTGTCGCGTCACGAATTTCTGAGGCGAACCCTCTGGAACGGCGAGAATTGCCCGCATGGCGATGGCACGGGAGTTGGAACGCACACCCTCGATGACGCGAATCCTCTGGCTCGTGCTTGGCCTGACGCTGACCGGTTGTACCGAACACGGCAGCGGCGGTGGCGCCTTGACCGATGGCGGTGGCGGGAGCGGCCGGGCCTGCGGAGGGTTCGCCGGGACCAACTGCCCGCCGGGCGAGTTCTGCGATTTCGGCCGCAACAGCTGTGGCCGGAGCGACGAAGGCGGCACGTGTCGCGCGCGCCCCGGCGGCTGCCCCGATCTGTTCTCTCCGGTGTGTGGCTGCGATGGCAACGTGCACTCGAACGAGTGCGACGCGCAGGCGATCGGCGTGGACGTCGACGCGAGCGGAGCGTGCCCCCTGATGGTCGGTCAGTTCACGTGCGGGTTCCGGGCCTGCTCCGTCATGACCGAGTACTGCCAGCGCGGCGTCTCGGACGTCGGCAACGAGCCGGACTCGTTCACCTGCATGGATCGGCCGAACGGATGCAACGCGGCGGGGAGCTGCGCGTGTCTGTCGGGGGAACCGTGCGGCTCGCTCTGCGAAGGCTCCGCGGCCGAGGGAATGACCTTGACCTGCCCCGGTGGCTGACGAGAATCAGGCAGATGGCCCGGATCCTCTGGCTCGTGCTCGGCGTCGCGCTGAGCGGATTTCCGGGGCTGCCGGCTCGCGGACCAGTACTGCGAGCAGCCCCTGGGATGCGGCGCCGAAGTGGTCTCTAGCCCGGAATCAGGTCTTGCAGGCTCGGAACGACCCTGTTCCGACCGCCGCGCTTCGCTGCATACAGGTTGTCGTCGGCGCGCTTGATCAGGGTCGATGGATCGACGCCGGTCTCGCGGTGCAGCGTGGTGACACCGAGGCTGATCGTGAACGGGATGGCGGCGTTGTCGAACATCGTCGGCCGCTCCTCGATCAACGTGCGGAGGTGCTCGGCGAACACGATGCCCCCCGGCAGCGCGGTCGACGGCAGCACGCACGCGAACTCCTCGCCACCGTAGCGCGCGAACAGATCCTCGCGGCGGATGCGCGGCTTGATCCGACCTGCGAGATCCTTCAGCACGGCATCGCCGGCGAGGTGGCCCTGGCTGTCGTTGACCTTCTTGAAGTGATCGACGTCGAACATCACGAGCGTCAGCGGATGACCGTGGCGCACGCACACGGCGATCTCGCGCTCGATGAACTCCATGAAGTAGCGCTTGTTGTGGATCCCCGTCATGCCATCCTGGATGGCCATGTTGTGAATCGCTTCGTGGTACGCGCTCTCGATGTTCGAGCCACTGAGGAACTTGTAGATCGCGTCGCCGAACCGCACCTGATCGGCATCGGTCAGCTGCTGCGCGCGGATCCGGGTCTCGTTGACGAACGTGCCGTTCGTCGAGTTCAGATCCTCGACCCACCAGCTGCCCTGATCGTCCTGGTACAGGCGCGCGTGCTGGCGTGAGACCGAGCTGCGGCTGACCACGAACGCGGCCTCGCTATCGCGGCCCACGATGTACTGCGGGTTCATCAGCGGCACGCGCTTGCCGATGTCCGGCCCGGGCGGGTGCAGGTTGACCAGACACGCGTCTCCTGCCGGCGCTTTCTTCTCTTCAGAAGGTCCGATCGGACGCGCCAGGATCAGCGTTCCGCCTTCGCGGTAGTCGTCGGTCACGTGACGAGATCGAGCATATCCCGCCCGGAGACGACTGTTCAAATCCCCGACACCCGAATGATCCCGATGCGATCCGGGGTGTTGGCCCCCCGACCGAACGGGGGATGGCTGATTCCGACGCGGGAGGCTACGTTTCCGGCCATGGTGCGCGCTACCGGAGTGCTCGCGGCGACGACCATGGTCGGGCTCGTCGCGTCGATCTGGCTGTACCTCGACAACCGCTCGCTCCGCGGGGAGCTCGCCGACAAGCCGACGGTCGTGGCGACCAAGGACGCCGCTCCCGCACCCTCCGCGGATCCATGGACCCAGCCCAAGGCGCGCTCTGCCGAGGTCAAGTCGCGGACCGCGGCCGGCCCGCAGCCGAGCCTGGCGGAGGAGCCGAAGGAATCCCGGATGGATCGCCGCGCGCGCCGCACCGAGGAGTTCGGCGCGATGTTCGGCCGCCACGACGGTGAGACCGAAGAGGAGTATCGCAACCGGATCGGGCCGATGATCGCGGCCGGCCTGATGATGCCGCGCATGAAGACGAACGAAAATCGCCGCCTCGCCGAGGAGAAGGCCCACGTCACGCCCGAGCAGTCGGCCAAGCTCGACAAGGCGTTCGACAAGGTCTACACGGACGTCCTCGACTACACGAACAAGGCGATCACCGACGGCACGCTCTCGCCGTACGAGCGCAACGTCGCCGGCTGGCTCGACTTCGCCGGCGGCCTCGGCGGCATGCTCGGCGAGGCGCAGGGACAGGTCGGCAAGATCCTCGATCCCGGCCAGGTCAAGACCATGTACGACGCCGGCTTCGAGTGGGGCGAGTACCTCGGCCTCAATGCGCCGTGGGAGAAGCTGACCCCTCCCCCGCCGCCGAAACCGAACTGACTACGGCGCGTCGCAGGTCATCGCGACCCCCGTCAGGCCGAGGCTCTGGTGCACGCCGTCGCCGAGCTGCCCGTCGTAGTCGGCTCCCCAGCAGACGACGGTGTGATCCGCCTTGACGGCGCACACGTGCGACCCGCCGGAGGAGAGATCGGTGACCGACAGGTTCGGCACCTGGTACGGCGCGGCGTGCGACTGGTACGTGGGATCGCCGAGATTGCCCTGGTACCCGGGCCCCCAGCACCACACGGCGCCGTCGGTCTTGCGAACACACTCCTGATCCCAGCCCATCGCGATCTGCGCGACCGAATCGATCGCCACCGGCTGTGGGGTGTCCTTGTCCTGCGTGTTGCCGGTGCCGAGCCGGCCTTCGGCGCCCGCCCCCCAGCACGACACGGTCGCGCCGGTGCGCGCGCACGTCATGTTGTAGCGGGCCTGGATCTCCGTCGCGTTCGTGAGGCCGGTGGAGACGAACATCGTCTGATCCAGCATGTTTCCGTTGCCGAGCTGGCCGTTGCCGTTATGCCCGACACACGACACTGCATTCGTGGCCCCGGCGATCACGCAGGTGTGATTGCTGGCGGTCGCGACGGCGGTCACACCGGTCTGTCCCGAGTCCTGGATACCGGTGAAATTGCGCCCCCAGCACTTCACGGTGTCGGCGATCAGCGCGCACGACGTCTCGCTTCCGACCACGAGGTCGCTCACCACCGCTCCGCCGAGGTCCACCGGGCGAGGCGTCGACGAATTGCTCGAGCCGGAGGAGAGATCGTTGTCGCCGTTATCGCCCCAGCACCACACCGCTCCGGCGGTGGTCAGCGCACAGGTGTGGTCGGTGCCGGCACGCACCTTCTTCACGCTCGAGAGACCGATCACCGCCACCGGTGTGGCGCTGTCGAGGAAGGTTCCGTCACCGAGCTGCCCCTCGGAGTTGGCCCCCCAGCACTTGACCGCACCGCCTCCGACGATCGCGCACGAGTGAGAGCCTCCGACACCGACCGTCGTGGCGTCGGTGATGGCGAGGACCCGCTGCGGACTACCCTTCGTCGTTGCGCGGCCATCGCCGAGCTGCCCGCGCGCGTTGTCTCCGGCGCACCGGATCGCGCCGACCTCGTCGACCGCACACGTCGCCCCGTCGCCGATCCCGGCGGCCGCGACGTTGGTGAACTGGCTGAGCGTGGGGCGATTCCGCTGGAGGTTCGTACCATCGCCGAGACGGCCATCCGGGTTCGCGCCCCAGCACCACAGCCGCGCCTTGTCATCGCGCGCGCACGCGTGATCCTCGGCACCCATCAGCTCGATGATCTTGGCGGGCAGCTGCGCCTGCACGAACGTCATCGAGTTCGTCGTCGGCTGGTTGTAGACGTTCGTGGTACCGATGCCGAGATTGCCGAACTGGTTCGAGCCCGAGCAGAACACGCTGCCGCCGGCATCGAACGCGCACGTGAAACCGCCGCCGACGGTGACACCGCCGATGTTGGTCAGTCCCGTCGCCATCGGGCGCGGCTGGCTGACCAGGCTACCGATGCCGAGCTGTCCCTCGTTGTTCGCCCCCCAGCAGCTCAGCGCCCCGTCGGTGCCGACGGCGCACGTGGTGTCGTTCTGCGCCGCGATCGCCGTCGCCGCGAAGCCCGCGATCGGCGCGGGGCTCGACCGGTTGGTCATCGTGCCGTCGCCGAGCTGGCCCGCGTTGTTCTCGCCCCAGCAGCTGACCGCGCCTCCGGTCGCGATCGCGCACGCGAACTCACCGCCGACCGCGATGGCGGTGACGCCCGTCAGGTTCTGCACCTGCACCGGCGTACGGCTATCGGTCTTCGTACCATCGCCGAGCTGACCCATCGTGTTGCGCCCCCAGCACGAGACCAGCCCGCCGGTCGTGCGCGCGCACGTGAACAGCGGCCCGCCGCGGACCTCCTCGACGTCCGTCAGCCCCGCGACCTGCACGGGGAGCGAGCTGTCCGCGATCGCGCCGTCGCCGAGTTGACCAAAGTCGTTACGCCCCCAGCACCACACCGTGCCGTCGCCGCGGATCGCGCACGCGTGCGCGTCACCGCCGGCGACCGAGGACGAGCAGGCCGGCGGCGGCGGCTCGGTCGGGATGCACACCTGTTCCTTGCAGACGTAGCCGTCGGGGCACGAGTCGCCCTCGCCGCACTTGTAGAACGTGCCCGTGTAGTCCGCGCTCAGCGAGCACGAGCCGAGGAGCATCAGGATCAATACGCGCATCAGAACGGGACCCCCAGGACAACAGCTCCGCCGCCCCGCATCGGGACCGGCGTCACCGTGGTGACACGTCGCTCCTCGCTCGCGCGAGGCTCGGTGAGAAGCAGGATCACGGAGACCACCGCGAACGTGCCCGCCGCGGCGTAGCCGATGTTCGTCAGCAGCGCGTCGCGCTTGCCTCGGGACTCGATGGACGTCGCTTCGTCGAAGTCGTGATCCACGCTGTGCGCGTTGAGCTCGTCGAGCTCGGCCTTCGCCGACCGCGCGCCGAACGCGAAGTACGTGGCGCCACCGGCGAGCGCGACCGCGGCTCCACCCCACAGCCACCACTTCGCGTAGACCGGGCGCGGCGAACGCGGTGTGGAGTTGACCAGCTTCTTCTCGGGCGGCTTCGCCGGGATCACGGGAGGCACGACGCCGGTTCCGACGATCACGATCGGTACGTCCGCCGAGCCGATCTCGACGAGCCGGTTGCCCTGCTCGTCGAGCGCGACCACGCGCAGATCGATGCGCGCCCCCGCCGGAAGCGCGAGCGTGACCTCGGTGCCCACCGGCTTCTCGAGCGTCTTCGGCGCCGCCTTGTCCACGGTGGCGATCACGCGCGCGCGGGTGATCATCGAGAGCGGATCGCTGACCACCTCGACCGTCACCGATGGCGGCGTCGCCGCGGTGTCGGCCTTGATCTTGAGCGGCTCGTGCGTCTTGTAGAACGCCTGCGCCTCCCCGAACGGGCGCGTGATCTTCGGCGAGGTGCCGGGCGGGAGCGCCGCCTTCGGCGCGAGCGCGAGGCACTTCTTGAACGCCTCGACCGCGGCCTTGGACTCGCCGAGCGCGCCCGCGACCACGCCCGATAGCCGGTAGATCTCGCCCATGTCCTCGGGCGAGTTGTCGCCCTTCGCGAGCAGCTGCGTGAGCTGCGTGCGGGCATTCAGGTAATCAGAGGCATCGACCGCCGACGTCGCGCCGTCGAGCGTGCCATCGGCGTGCGCGGGTGACGCCACGCTCGCGAGGAGCGCGGCTATCACGAACGCTCCCTCGCGTCGCATCTCTACATCTTACCACTCGATGCGGCGCGTCGGCGCGACCTTTCCCGACTCGATCGTGATGCTGACGTTGCGCACGGTCCCCGAGGGTGAGACGGCACGCACGCTGTGCTTGCCAGGCGCGAGCGACTGCCGGACCAACGGGGTCTCGCCGTAGCGCTTCCCGTCGATGAAGATCACCGCGTAGACC
>JBBRED010000334.1:0-9631 GCA_038203335.1 Haliangiales bacterium
GGATACAACCTCCCTCCGGCCTCGAGCCGGTCCATCGCCGCCGCGTGCGCATCACCGAACGCTGACTGCAGCACCGTCTCTCCCCACGCCAACCCGAGCTCGGCACACGCCTCGACGAGCTGCGCCGCCCAGCCGCTCTTCACGCGCGTGACATCCAGATCCTCGAGCCGGAGGATCGCAATGCCTCCGCGACGCCGCGCCTCGAGCCAGACGAGCAGCGCCGACAACAGCGTGCCCGGGTGAGCCTCCCCCGTGGTCGACGGCGCGAATCGCGTGATCACACGCCGCTGCGTCGTGCCTGCATCGTGGGCGCTGGCTGCGGCTGCCGCGCGAGCTCGCCCCAGTACGGATGGTAGCGGTTCTTGCCCTTGAGGAAGGTCCACGCCGTGTCGTGCATGGTCGGGCGCGTGTCGATGTGGATGAACTGCTCGCTCGGATACCAGCCGACGCCGACCTCGGTGTATTTGCGCCAGAGGTAGTCGCGGATGGTGCGCAGCTGCACGCCGCGAATGCGAAAGTCGATCGCGCGGCCGTCGCGATGAGGCGAGGTCAGCGATTCGCCGCGCTGAACGCGATACACGCTGACGAACTCGATGGTCTTGCCCTCGTACATCTCGGCGACGTCGCCGAGCATCATGAGCGACTTGCGGGCGATCGCGCGCTCGCGGTTGGTGACGCGGCAACGGAACAGGTGGCGGATCAGCGCGGTGGTGGCCTCGTCGCTGTTGCCGAGGTGGTCCATCAGGATGGTCGCGCTGACGTGGAGGTTCTCGTCGTAGAGCTTCACCTCGAGCGGCGCGGCGGCGCGCCCCTCGTAGACCATCGAGACCGCATCCATTGGCAGTGGTACCGGCGCAGCGGCAGCGGTCCACCCCGCCATCGCCATCGTCGTCAGCCGGATCTTCAGGATGATCGGCAACATTCGGTGAGACGAGGCTCGCACGGACTCCGGAGTCATCAAACTGAAAAGATCTGTACGGATCTCGGACAGTTCGAAGGGGTTCGGGTTGGTGTACGGTTCGCCCACATGCGCTTCACGGATGAACACAACCAGCTCCGCAAGACCGTTCGCGACTTCGTGGACAAGGAGATCAATCCGCACGTCGACGAGTGGGAGCGCGAGGGTGCATTTCCCGCGCATGCACTGTTCAAGAAGGCCGGAAACCTCGGCCTCCTCGGCATCAACAAGCCCGAGGCGTACGGCGGCATGGGCCTCGATTACTCCTATGCGATGTGTGCGACGGAGGAGCTCGGCACGTGCCGCGCCGGCGCGATTCCGATGGCGCTCGGTGTTCAGACCGATATGGCCACGCCCGCGCTCGCGCGGTGGGGCAGCGA
Source organism: Haliangiales bacterium (assembly GCA_038203335.1). Taxonomy (GTDB): domain Bacteria; phylum Myxococcota_A; class Polyangia; order Haliangiales; family Haliangiaceae; genus JABFXX01. The sequence continues at coordinate 1,339 of JBBRED010000334.1, forward strand.
CGAGCTCAGGAAGGAGTTCCTCGTGCCGGCGATCAGCGGCGACATGGTGACGTCGATCGCGGTCTCGGAGGCCGGCGGTGGCTCCGACGTCGCGGCGATCAAGACGGTCGCGAAGAAGGACGGCAGCGACTACCTGATCTCCGGCTCGAAGATGTGGATCACGAACGCGGCGCAGGCAGATTGGATGTGCCTGCTGGTCAACACCGGCGAGGGGCCGGTGCACGCGAACAAGACGCTCGTGGTCGTCCCGACGAAGCTGAAGGGTATCGAGATCGGTCCGAAGATCGACAAGCTCGGCATGCGCGCCTCCGATACGTGCCCCGTGTTCTTCGACTCGGTTCGCGTGCCGCAGAGGAACCGCATCGGTGAAGAGGGTATGGGCTTCATGATGCAGATGGTCCAGTTCCAGGAGGAGCGGCTGTGCGGCGCGGTGGGCTGCGTGCGCGGCATGGACCGCACCATCGAGGCCACGATCGCGTACTGCCGCGAGCGAGAGACGTTCGGCCAGCCGTTGATCAACAACCAGTCGATCCACTTCCGGCTCGCGGAGCTGAAGACCGAGGTCGAGGCGCTGCGCTCTCTCGTGTATCGCGCCGTCGAGGATTACGTCGGTGGCGCCGATGTCACGATGATGGCGTCGATGGCGAAGCTCAAGGCAGGCCGGCTGTCGCGCGAGGTCGCCGACTCGTGCCTCCAGTACTGGGGCGGCATGGGGTTCACCTGGGACAACCCGGTCGCGCGTGCGTATCGCGACACGCGGCTCCTCTCGATCGGCGGCGGTGCCGACGAGATCATGCTCGGCATCATCGCCAAGCTGATGGGGATCCTGCCGAGCAAGAAGAAGAAGTAGTGCTCGCCGAGCTTGCGAGGCCGTAGGCACTCGTGCGGGCCGTTGTCGTCCTCGTGCTCGCGTGGGCCAGCGTCGCCGCGGCGGACGATGCGCCGCGACCGATCGTCGGGTTCTCGGTGCGCGGGGATTCGAAGACCACCGACGAGACGGCGGAGTACCTGTCGCACGTCTCGGTCGGCGATCGGATCACGCCGCGCGACGTCCCTCGGATCGAGGAGGCGCTCCTCTCGAGCGAGCTGTTCACGTCGGTGAAGGTGACGCTCGAGGAGGCGCCGGGCGGCTGGCTCGTGGTCGCCACCGTCGATGACAAGCACTCGTGGGTCATCGCCCCGACGGTGTTCCTCCTGTCGGGTAGCCAGGCGTTCGGCGTGGGCTTCGCGGAGAATAACTTCCGCGGCAAGAACGAGAAGATTCTGCTCTACGGCCAGATCGGCACGCGCGAGTCGCTGTTCTTCGGCACGTTCCTCAATCCGTCGATCGCGGGCGGCCCACTGTCGTACCGGATCGATCTGTACGCGTATCGCCGCGGCATCACCGAGTACGCGAACCCCACCGACGACGCGACCGATGCGTCGATCGCGCGGATCACCACCACGCGGTACCTCGGGTTCGGCGGCTTGATCGGCTTTCGCCCGGTGTGGTGGATGGTCGCCGACCTGCGGTTCCGCGGCGCGTACGTCACGTTCCGCGACACCCACCTCGACGACGTGGACGAGACCCCGGCGCCGGTTCCCGAGAGCGACGGCTGGGACGTGTCGTTGCAGCCGCGGCTCACGCTCGACGGGCGGCACCATCGGTTCGGAATCACGTGGGGACCGTACGTGCAGGTCATCCTCGATCACTCTGTGCCCGGGCTCGACGACTACGACTACTCGTCCGCGCTGATCCGCGCCTACTACTCGTGGCGGTTGTTCGGCGAGCACCAGCTCGAGCTGCGCGTCGGCGGCGCCGTCGGTCAGGACCTCCCGTTACACGAGGACTTCGCGCTCGGTGGTGCATCGGATCTGCGCGGGTACTCCGTGGATCGCTTCCGCGGCGATCGGCGTGCGTTCTGGCGCGGCGAGTACTCGGTGCCGCTGTTCAAGTGGAAGATCTTCGCGTTCCGCGGCATCGGCTTCTACGACAGCGGCGTGATCGGCTTCCACAGCCCACGCACGATCGACGACCGCGGTGGTCGCCTGTACCTCGACACCCAGGCGCCGGGCATCGATCGCTGGCGCAGCGACGTGGGCCTCGGCCTCCGGGTCTACATCAAGGCGATCGTGCTGCCGCTGCTCGGGTTCGATGTCGGCTACGGCATCGAGGGCAAATCGCCGGCGGTCTACTTCGAAGTCGGCCTGACCGACTTCTGAGTCACTGGCAGACGGTCGCGTTGAGCGCGAGCGTGTCGAAGTAGAACGACGTGGCGTTCGTGAAGTCGTTGTTGCTCGACATCTTCACGCGCACCGTCATGCCGGCGACGTTCTGGGTGAACGTCTTGTTGAACGGTGTCCAGGCGGTCGTCGCGTGCGCGTTGTCGAGCGTCGTGATCGCTTCGATCGTCGTGCCGCCCGTGGTCACGAGGTCGACGTAGCCGCGGTCGTAGACCGTGGTGCCGGTCTCGCCGGTGATGACGTGGTAGTAGCCGGTGATCGAGATGCCGGTCGCGGACGCGGGGATCGCGATGTCCTGGTGGAGCGCGTCGGTCGCGGGGGTGCCGATCGAACCGAGGACGCCGCCGAGCCACGCCTTGGTGGTGCCGGAGTGCGCCGCGAAGCCATCGGTGCGAACGATCAACTCGGTGCCAAAGCGCGTCTCCGTCCACATGGTCGCGAGCGGTGTCGCATCGAAGTTCGCGTTCTGCAGCAGGTTGACCGTCATCGGCGTGCACTGCGGCGGCGCGTCGGGCGACGCGTCGTTGGTGGTGGTCTCGGGCGAGTCAGCCTTGCCATCCGTCGTTCCGACCGAGGCATCGGTGTGCTCGAGCGTGACGCCAGCTTCCGCGCAAGCGGAGAGCATCGCGACGGATGCGACGAGCCCTCGGTACGACATGGCGGAATAGTCGCAACGCCCTCGCGTCGGCGGCAACGAGATTCGTCACACGATCGTGCGGGGTACTCGAGGCATCAGCTGCTGATAGCTGCTGCCAGAGCGTACGATCATGTGGATTTGCTTCAGACCGCGAGGCGCACGGTCTGAATACCTACATCGAACGCGGGTCGCTGCGAGAGGCGAGCCTCGGCGGCCATCAGATCCTCGAGCGTATCGATCTCGGTCGCGTACATCGAGCCGATGTCGACGCCGTAGAGCGTGACGCCCTCGTCGACGATCTGCTGGAACGCCGCCTCGTAGTACTCGTTGACCAGGTTCTGCTCGCGAACGCGCGCGTGAAGCGCGGCGAACAACTTCTTCGACGATGCGGCAGAGAACAGCTCGATGCCGACCGACTCGCCCATCGCGGAGCGCACGGGCACGTGCTTGCCGATCGCGAGGACACGATCCTCGATGTCGGCGGTGATCTTCACTTCCTCGAGGCCGATCTCGCCGACGGAGCGAACCGCGAGGCAATCAGGGCCGCGCTCGACGAGCTCCTCGAGGACGCCGAGATCGAACACGACGTCGCCGTCGAGCAGGATGAACCCATCGTTCTCGACGTGCTCGCGCGCGAGGAGCAGCGAGTAAGCGTTGTTCGTGGTGCGGAAGTCGGGGTTCGAGACGAACCTGACGTCGAGGCCGGGGAACCAGCTCGCGACGGCGTCACGGACCATGTGCTCGAGGTAGCCGGTGCCGATGACGAACTGGTCGAAGCCCACGCGGAGCAGGCTCGTGATCGTGCGGCGGAGGATCGGAACGCCACCTACCGGCAACAACGTCTTCGGCGTGTCGTCCGAGTAGGGACGAAGGCGCGTGGCGCAACCGGCGGCGAGGATGACGGCCTTCATAGCTCGAACGCGGTATATGCAATCGCCATACACGCAGGATCACAGGGACTTGCGCGCCGGGACGTGGTGAATCTTGAACAGATCGGGCCCGCCGGCCGTTCGATCGATGGATTCCTGTCACCGATCTGTCGTCCGGGCGATTCGTAGGCGGCAACCTCGCGCCAGGTCTTGGCGCGATCTCATCCGTGCATGTAGACGTAAGGCGTGGCCGTCGTAACCGCGCTCGACGCGATCATCCTCGCGGATGATCCCCTCGCGAGCGTGCGCATTGCAGGGCTGACCGTACGCGAGCGCGCATCGCGCTCTGCGAAGAAGGCTGGGGCCACGCGCGTGCTCGTTCTCGACGGTGCGCGCGACCAGGTGACCACGTGGCGCAACGGAAGCTCGGCCCCGCTGCTCGTGATCCGCGCCGACCAGCTCGTTCACACGCCGCTGGTGTCCCCGCTCGTCGGCGCGATGCCGCTGGGGGATGGCGTGGTCGTCGCCGTCGGTCCTGATGGTGCCTACGCCGGTGCGTATCTCGCGGCGGGAGCTTCGGCGCGCGCGGCGATCGCAGCGATCGCGAACGGCGAGAACACCGCGACGACATTTGCGGCGAACGCCACGCGCGTGCCGCACGGCGCGATCGCCCGCCACCCGATCGCCACCGCCGAGGACCGCGAGGGTGCGCACGAGCTGCTGTACCGGCTGATGATCAAGCCGCAGGACAACGCGATCTCGCGCTACGTGTTCCGCCCGGTCGCGCGGCGGTTGTCGAAGCTGCTGGTGCATACGCCGATCACGCCGAACATGCTCACGATGACCGTCGCCGCGATGATCGCGGTGACGTGCGTGCTGACGGCGACCGCCGACCTGCGGCTCGTGATCATCGGCGCCGTGATCCAGGCGAGCACCGGGTACATCGACTGCTGCGACGGCGAGATCGCACGGCTCAAGCTGATGGCCTCGCGGTTCGGCGCGTGGCTCGACACCATCGTCGACGAGGCCTCGACGGTCGCGTACATGGCCGCGATCGGATGGCACTGTCACCTCGTGTGGGGGCACCCCGGGCTCGATGTGTGGAACGGGCTCGTGCTCGTCGGGTTCGTCACCTACGGCTGGTCGATCTACTGCATCTATTTCAACATCATCGTCGGCGTTGGCTCGGCGAACTCGCAGGACTACGCGAGCAAGTTCGAGATCGTCGAGGTCGGTGATGCCGCGGTTCGTATCGTCCCGGTGCCGACGAAGCAGGTCGTGAACGCGAAGCCGCTCCCCCCCGTGATCCGACAGATCGTCGCGTTCGCGCCGAACATGGTGCGCCGCGACTTCATCGTGTGGGCGGTGCTGGTGCTGGCCGTGCTGCACCTGACCCAGGTCTCGTTCGCGATCCACGTGGCCGGCGGTGCGATCGGCGCGCTGATCTGCACCAAAGATCACATTCACCTGCGCCTGTTGCGGCGCTCCGTCGCACGCAGTGGAAAGCGCCTGTTGCCAGGGGCAGCGTGACGCCCTACAACCAGATGTGCCCTGCCGTGCGTGGACCGCGCTGTCGACCATGGTGGTCGCGCTCGTCCTCGCGTTGAGCATCCCGGTCTCGCAGCTGCGCACCGCGCGCGTGACGCATGCGTGCTGCTGCCCGGATCCGACGAGCTGCCACTGCCCGGATCACGACGATACCAAGCCCGACCAGCCGCAACTCAAGGCCTGTCACCAGACCACCACGATCTCTGTCGCCCCCACGCTCCCCGTGTTCTCCCCGCCTGTCCCGACCGCGCTGCCGGCACCGGTCACCGCGCTCGTCGTCGCTCTCCACGTCAGCCACGCTCCGCACGCGGCCCCTGCTCCGGCCCGCCCCGACGCACCGTCGTAACGCCCACGGGCGAGAGACGTAGCTCAGGTGCTGTGCCCGCAGGCGCGGCACTGCGTTTGTGCGCGAACCTCTGCGGGGTGTAGCTCGTACGATGAGGGTGTTAACTCGATGAGATCGTTGTCCTGGATCACGGCTGCGCTGGCCGTCGGGGCGGTTGCCCCGGGCTTTGCACGTGCCGAGCACGAGCACGGTGGTGGTCACCACCATCCCGCCGACGCCGTCTCGAGCTTCGGAGCCGGCGTGGGCCTGGTCGCCGCGCGCTACGACACCGAGGTCTACGCCGGCGATTATCAGGGCGTTCTCCCCACGGTGAGCTGGGTTCGCGGGAGGTTCGGCGCGAGCGTCGGCGTCGGTGCGTACCGGCTCGTCGAGAACGGCCTGACGCGGTATGGCATCAGCGATATCGTGCTGTCGGGACAGGCGACGCTCGTCGAGGGCCCGCGGGCGATGCTCGGCGTCGCGCTGCCGGTCTCGTTGCCGACCGGCGATCAGGTCGGTGGGTTTGGCATGGGGCACCCGATGGTGATGCCCGCGGTGTGGGTGAGCGCGGCGGTCCAGCGCGTTCACGTCGGTGGCTCGGTCGGGTACGGGCGCGCGCTCGGTGGCGAGGCGCATCACGATCACGGTTCGTGGCCGCTCGTCGATCCGATGAACCTGTCGGAGCTGACATGGACCGCGAACGCGTACGTCGCAGTCGGCGGGTCGATCCAGGCGGGCGTGAAGGTGAGCGGCGGCGTTCCGATCGGCGACGGCCGCAACCGCGCGAACGGCGGCGTGCGCGCGATCTGGACACAGGGGCAGGTCGAGACGGCGTTCGAGGTCCAGGCCGGGTTCGCCGGCGATCCATTCATCCTTCGCGGGCTCGTCGAGTCCGCGGTTCATTTCTAGGAGTAACCATGCGCAAGACCCTCGTCGTCCTCGTGTTCGTCGTCGGTTGCGGCGGTACTCCCACGCCGACCGGCACCGCGTGCCCGGATCCCGATCCGGGCACGCTCACCTACGAGAACTTCGGCAAGCCGTTCATGGACAAGTACTGCACGTGGTGTCACGCGAAGGACATCCCGCGCTCGCAGCGCAACGGCGCGCCGATCTATCACGACTACGACTCGCTCCTCGGCGTGCTGCAGACGCCGGATCATATCGACGAGCAGGCGGGCTCCGGTCCGAAGGCGAGCAACGACTTCATGCCTCCCGGTCGATGCCCGAGCACAGCCGGCGGGAAGCTCAGCATCGACTGCCAGCAGCCGACGGAAGAGGAGCGCCAGCAGCTCTCCGAGTGGATCGCGTGCGAGCGCGATCGCCCGCACACGTTCTAACCTCGGTTCAGTCCTAGTTCGGGTAGCGCTTGATGATGTGGAAGCCGAAGTCGGACTGCACGACGCCGACCTCGCCCACGTCGAGCCGCAGCGAGAGCTGACGGAACTCGATCACGAGCTGCGCATCGGGCGTGACGACGAACGCGCGGTTGCTCTGCGCGCTGCCGAGGTCCTCGGAGTTCGCCTTCATCAGCGTCTCGAAGTCAGCGCCGGCCTTGATCTGGCCCATCAGCGACTTCACGAGCGCCTCGGCCTCGGGCTTCGTACGCTTCGCCGCGCGCTCGTCCTGGTGGCCGCTGAACGCGTCCTCGAGATCCTTCCACGAGACCAGGATGTGCTTGACCGTGGCCGTGTTGGAGATCGGCTCGCGCGACAGGATGTCGGCGGAGGCCACCGGCGACGACTGCGGCGTGGCATCGCCGCCACCGCCCATGTGGTTGCCCATCGTCGGTCCGCCCGGCGATCCGGGGCCACACGCGGCGGCGAAGAGGACGAGGGCGACGGCAAGGCTCTTCATGCGCGGACGCTAACACGCGGGATCGTATCCGGCACGATCACGTCGAAGTTCCGGAGGTCCAGGAGGAACTGCCCGTCGGGGAGCGCCTGCAACGTGTCCTCGAACCGGAAGCCGAACTTGATGTTCGTGTCCGTGTACTGATGGACCGAGTGCACGGTCTGGTTCGTGACGCTGTCGATGCCGGTGAGCGCGATGTAGACCTCCGCCTCTGCCTTCGCGAGGTCGTCCGAGGACATCGCATAGAACGGGCTCGCCTCGTCGATCACGTGCATCACGGTCCACCCGCGCGTCATGCCGACCTGGCGTTCGCGCACGAGCTTCAGATCGGTGGACTTGTAGAACGTCTCGCCCTCGATCGTGACCGTCGTCATGTTCGCGGTGACGTGCAGCTGGGCCTCGACGATCACGTTGCTGCGGCGGTTACCGACCCGGAACATCAGGGTGCGCTTGCCCTCGAAGCTCGTGATCACCGCGTTGGCCGAGAACGAGATGCGGGTGTCGGGGCGGGAAAACTTCGCGAACACCAGGCCCGTGGTCAGCGCCGTGAACACGATCCCGAACATCGACTCTATGATCATCGCGCCCGTCGCAGGGTTGCTTTCCGGGTGCATCACCCCGTAACCAATGGTGGCCATGGTCTGGACGCTGAACGACAGCGCGTCCGTGAACGAGCCATCGGCGCTGTGGATGCCGCCGATCTCGACGTAGACCGCCGCGAACACGAGGTTGAACACGAAGAACGCGATGGCGATCAGGCCGAGCGCCGCCGACCACGGGAGGTTCAGGAACGTGTGGTACGCGTCGCGCAGCCACTGCCGCTCGTCGCCGATGACGTAG
>JBBRED010000335.1:0-9586 GCA_038203335.1 Haliangiales bacterium
CTCGGCGAGTGCGCGGCCGGCGAGCGAATCGCCGTTCGAGAGCGCCACGCTCGCCTCGTTGACCTTCTTGACCGCGCGAACGGTGCCGATGAACCGACCGCCGAGCGCGAGGGAGAACGGGATCAGCAGCGGAAACGACGACGCGAGCTGACATGGCCGACGATCCGAAGTCCCCGACGACCGCGCTCGCCCGCCCGATGATCGCGCGCGACCTCGACAAGGCCGGCAAGGGCCAGCTCGTCTACGTGGGCCGCGATGGCGAGGTCAAGGATCCCTCGGGTGTGCGCAGCCGGCAGATGGCGGCGTACCTCGCGTTCGGCGGCATCACCGCCGCCGGCGTCGCGCTCGCGGCCTCGTCGTTCCCGCTGCTGATCCCGTTCTACCTCGCGCTCGGCGGCCGATTCATCGGCACCGTGCGCGCGGTCAAGAAGGTCAACGAGGCGAGCGTCGCGCTCTCGAACGGCGATGCCCTCGCCGGCCGCGCGCTCGCCGAGCCCGTGTCGCGCGCGTGGTGGGCTCCCGGTCGCGTGCGCGCGCTCGCCGAGCTCCGCGTCGCGATCGCCGATGCACTCGACGGCAAGGGCGAGCAGGCCCTCGAGCGCGTGCGGAAGGCGCGCACCCGGCTGTCGCCGCGCCTGATCCAGCACCAGTTCTCGTACTACACGGAGATCAACCTCCTCACGTCGCTCGGCCGCATGAAGGAAGCGCGGATCATCCTCGACACGCGCGGAGGCGTGCCCCAGGGCGAGGTGCTCAAGCTCTCGTACTGGATCGCGCAGATGCACCTCGGCGTCGCCGAGGGCAAGCTCGACATCGACGAGAGCGAGCTCTACGACCGGATGCGCAAGGGCCTGTCGATGACGGCGGGCCGCGATCTGCTGCTGCTGTGCTCGTGGGCGTACGCGGCGCGCGGCGATCACGACGAGGCGTCGTTCGCATGGAAGCAGGCCAAGGATCGCGAGGGCAGTCATCGCCTCGATATCGCGATGCCGAAGCTCGCCGAGTGGATGAAGACGTATCTCGAGCAGCGGCCCGAGATCGACATCCCTGATCCCGACGAAGATCTTTAAGACGACGTCTGCGAGGACGCGGCCGGCGCATCCTGCAGCAACTTGTCGAGCTCACCGCGACGATCGAGCGCGTTCAGATCGTCGTAGCCGCCGATCGCCTTCCCGTTGATGAAGATCTGCGGAACGGTCGTGCGTCCGCCCGAGGCCTCGACGAGCCACCGGCGCTTCTCCTGATCGTTGGTGCAGTCGATGTTCTCGTACGGGACGCCCTTCTTGTCGAGGAGCCGCTCGGCGGCGGTGCAGTAGCCACACCACTTGCGCGTGTACATCTTGATTTGCGCGGCCATGCTCGAAGGTTACTCGATCGACCCCGAACGGCTACTTGTCGTCGGCGTCTTCGGACAGGTACGCCAGGATGACCTCATCGAGAGATTTCTCCGAGATCAGTCCCTGACCAAAGCCACGCCCTTCTTCCTCGCGCGCCTTGCGAACCCGCGGAGGCGTGGCGGGCTTCGCAGGCGCACCGACGATCACCGCCGGTCGCGTCATCACGACACCACCGCTCGCGTTCGTGCGCGCGGCCGGGGAGCTGCTCGCCGGTGACACGCGCGACGGCGTGGGCGTGCGGCCGACCGATACCCCGTCGGGCGGCGGCTGCGAGGGCGTGTGGACGCGCGGCACCTGATGCGGCGCCGACGGAGAGCGCGAGGCGACCTGAGAATTCGGTTGAGATCCGGGCGTGCCGGTGCGCGGCTGGGGGAGCGGCTGTGACGACGGCGAGCTCGGGCGCGGCGGCGTCGCCGTCGGAATCGCCGACGGACGACCGGGTCGCGAGAGCCCCGACGGGATCGGGAACGAGCCGGAGCCCGGGCGCTCGCCCTTGATCATGTCGATGGGCAGCTTCGTGCTCGGCTTCTTGTGCTGCGCGTACTGACCAGGGCGCTCGAGCGGCGGATCCGATGGCACTGGCGCATAGACCTCGACGGCGTCCGAGCGATCCTCGGGCGCCACCGGCCGCGCCATCACGGGCGGCGTCAGCGCCTGGCGCGACGGCGGTCGCGAGATCGGGCGAGCGGGCGGCAGCGCCGCGGCGCCGAGGGCCGGCACGCGCTCGCCGGTCTTCTTCTCCGTGATCGAGGGCGCCTGTGGCGTCGATGGCATCGGGCCGATCGCTCCGGGCACACCATCGCTCTGCACCTCGGTGTCGTGCCTCGAGCGCGTGCGCGCGCCCGCGGGCTGATCGTCGTCTTCGAGGTCGAGCTTGATCGAGATCTCGGGCGCCGAGTCGAGATCGACCATCGGCGTCTTCACCGTGGCGTTGATGGCGGCATACACGGCGGCCGAATCGACATCGACATCCGTCGGCGGATCGAGCTCGTCGGGCGACGGCGGCGCCGGAGGCAGCGTCATGCGCACCGCGCTCTGGGCGCTCCCGCGCTCCGCGGTCTGCGTGCGCGCCGCGGGCGGCGACGACGGCGTGGCCGCGCGCGGAATCGGCGGCGGCGTCGCGGTGCGCGCGACCACCGGCGGCGGATCCTCGAGCGTGATCACCGGCTCGCTCGGCCGGTCGGCGAACATCTCGATCGCATCGATCTGCTCGAGCTCCTCGGTGCCCGGTCGCGAGATCGTGATCTCGGGCGCGCTCGCGCGCGGCACGTCATCGGGCGGCGGCGGGACCACCTCCGAGGGCGACAGCGCCACGGGAGTGGAGCGCGGGAGGAGGCCCTCGGTCCCGACCAGATAGGCGTCGATCTTGTCGTCGAAGGTGCCCTTCTTCAGGTCCTTGAGGACGACCTTGTGCTGGGCCTGCATGAGGCCCTTGATGGACTCCTCGGCCGAGCCAGCGTCGTAGACCAGCTTTCGCGTCGAGATGATCACGCCCCCATGGAACAGGTGCGTGAACAGGTGGGGGCTCAGCTGTCCCGAGTCCTCGGTCTGGACGTGAAAGACCAGCCCTCGATACAGGACGTTGTGGTTGTAGCCGAGGATGGGTGAACGCTTGGCCACCGCGGGGTTAGGATATCACGGCCGGCGGCGGAGGGGCTTGGCCGACCCCAGGCTTGTAATTCTGCTTCTAGGTTGGTACTCACTCCGTTCGGGCTTCAATCTCGAAGCTTCTTGGAGGCCCCGTTCGGCGGGGTACGCAAAATCTCGTGAGTGCAGCAGCGGAGTCGAAGTTCGTCGAGTTAGTGCGCGGTTGGCTGGTTTCCCTACCCCACGATCTCAAGATCGCATTTGATGCGATGGACGACGAGAACCTCCCCCGCCCGGTCCGCGAAGTCGCGGCAGGCGTGGTGGCCTACGTCGTTGCCCCCAATGACTTCATCGCGGATCGCAACGACGCTGTCGTGAGCTTTGCCGATGACGCCCTCCTCCTTCGCCTCGCGCTCACGCAGGCACTGGGTACGGGCGAGGACGAGGACGCGTTTCGCGGCCGCTTCCCCGAGCTATTCGAGTCGCTCGACGAGAATCTCGCTCTCTGCAAGACCGTCATGGGCGAGCTCATGACGTGGCTCGAGGGCAAGGTGGAGGCGCTGCCGAAACTCGACTACAAGGGCAAGAAGGTCACGAAGTACCTCGACGACGAGACAGCGCGCGAGCAGCTGTTCGACGACGGCCTGGTCTTCCGCACCGACTACCCCGTCGACGAGAAGACGATCACCGACAAGCTGAAGAAGGCGAGCACCATCACGGACGTGATGAAGCGCCGCAAAGACGAAGAAGCTCGACTCAAGGGCGGCAAAGCCGCTCGTGGCTAGCCTTCTCTAGAGGTCGACGAGCTCGAACCCCGTCGGCGCTTCCCCGAGGAAGCGCGGCGCCAGCTCGTCGAGCCGCGACATGTCGGTGGCGTAGCAGTCGAGGCGACCGGCCTCGGCGCGGCGATTGGCTCCGCTGCCCAGCGCTTCGCGCGCGGCGATGGCCATCGCGCTCGCGGAATCGACCACGGCGATCTCGCGCCCCGTGAGCTCGGTCGCCACACGGGACAGCACGCCCTTCAGCAGTGGGTAGTGCGTGCAGCCGAGCACGAGCGTATCGATCTCCGGATCCTGCGCGAACAGCTGCGTCAGGTACCGGCGCGCGGTCAGCAGCGCCACCTCGTCGTCGGTCCAGCCCTCCTCGGCGAGCGGGACGAGGAGCGGGCACGCGAGCGCCGTCATCCGCACGTCGCCATTGCCTCGCTGGATCGCCTCTGCGTACGCGCCGGAGCGAACGGTGGCGAGCGTGCCCAGCACGCCCACGTGCCCGTTACGGGTCGCTGCGAGCGCGCTCGACGCACCTGGATCGACGGCGCCGATCACCGGAACCGAGCTCGCCCTGGTCAGGGCCGGCAGCGCATTCGCCGAGGCGGTGTTGCACGCGATCAGGACGAGCTTCACCCCCTTGTCGAGGAGGAACTGCTGGCAGAGCAGCGAGTAGCGCTCCACGGTCGCTGGGCTCTTGTTCCCGTACGGGAGCCGGGCGGTGTCCCCGAGGTAGACGATGTCCTCTCCGGGAAGTTCTGACCGCAGCGCCCGAACCACCGTCAGTCCACCCACACCGGAATCGAATACCCCGATTGGATTCCGCTTCAGAAATGTTCGATCTTGCCCCATCGACGAGTCCGGATTGCGACGAGCTGTCACAGTTGGCAACTCAACTTGCCAGAGGACCTACAACGTCGCCAGGAAAACGTCTCAGCGCGCGCGTTGCTTCCGACGAGTCGGACGTGCGGCCCGGCGGCCTTCGAACGCCCACAACAGCTGCAAGAAAGTCATGGGCTTATCGGACATCTCTGCATAGAACTGCGAGATCCCCGGAAAGCACTGTTCGGCCATCGGTAGCTGCCGTTCTGTAATCCGACCTTGCACTGCGCGCGGCCTAGGAGCACGGGGCGTACCAAACCCTTTCCGTGGTAGTTATCGCGACCATGTCCGGCGACCACTCGGCCGCAGACCGCGTGCGCGGCCTCGTCGAAGCCGACCCAGTCGTGATGCTCGAGATCGCGAGTGCGATCGCTCACGAAGAGGGCCGATGGCCCGGTGACGCGATCACCGACGTTTGCGGCGAGCACGCGAAGCGCCTCGTCGACGCGGACAAGACCCTGCTGCGTGCGGCAACCGAGCAGATGCTCATGGGCCGCGACGTCGACGCTGCGCTCGAGTGGCTGCGCGCGACGGGCGCGGTCACCGTGCTGTTCCCCGAGCTGGCGGCGACCATCGACCTCGTGCAGGAGGAAGGTCGCCAGCACAAGGACGTTTGGGCTCATACGAAACAGGTCGTTCGCCAGACGGTGCGGCGGCCGCTCGTGCGCTGGGCGGCGCTGCTGCACGACATCGGCAAGGTTCCGACGCGCACGTTCACCGACGACGGCGTGCACTTCCACGGTCACGCCGAGGTCGGCGCGCGGATGTTCGATCGCATCCACGGTCGGTTCGCGTTCGCGCGCGACGAGCGGCAGACCATCCGCTTCCTCGTCAAGCATCACCTGCGCACGAACCAGTACTCGGAGCAGTGGACCGACAGCGCGGTGCGCCGGTTCCATCGCGAGATGGGCGCGCACATGACGGATCTCCTCGATCTGTCGCGCGCCGACATCACGTCGAAGCGGCCGGGCCGGCGCAACAACCTCCTCCACCAGATCAGCGCCCTGTCCGATCGCGTGCTCGTGCTCGCCGAGGCCGATGCGAAGCTGCCGCCGCTTCCTCCCGGCGTGGGCACCGCGATCATGGATGCGTTCGCGATCCCGCCGTCGCGCCTGATCGGCGACCTGATGCGCGCGCTGAAGACCGCGATCGAGGACAGCTCGCTCGAGGCCCGCCGCGAGGACGCGTACTACGTCGCGTGGCTCGCGCGGCAGAACCTCGTGCCGAACCTCGCCGTCGAGCTGCGCGATGCGCTGATCGCCGCCGGTGGCGATCTGAACGCGCCCGACGACGACGAGGGTCCGCACAAGGGTGTGGATCCCGAGGATCCGTCGCCGGGCGTGCTCGCGTGCGGCCACGATCCGGACAACGATCCGTGCGTGCACCGCGACGTCGATCCCGAAGACGTGAAGCGCTGAGCCGATGAAGCGGAGCCTGTGCCTGCTCGTCGTCGGCAAGGCGCGCGAGCCAGCACTCGCGTGTGACGAGGCCGAGACGGGTGGTACCGCACCATCGCCCGGGCCCTACCTGGCCACGCATCGCGTGATCCGCGTCGTGCGCGGTCGCACGATCGTGACCGTGCTCGACGTGCGGACGATGCTCCAGGGCTTCGATACCGGGCTTCCCCGGATCATCCTGCAGCTCGAGCTCTCGAAGGAGGGGATGTCGGTGCGGGTCGAGGACCGAGGCATCGTCGCCGTCCCTCCCGACGCCGCGCCCGACGAGGGCTGCACGAAGGACACCTCCGTGTTCGCGCGCCGGCTGTGCGCCGGCCGCGGGACGTTCAGGTGGCGCGGCGGACGGTTCGTGCGCAGCCGCTGACTACTTCACGATCGCGCACGGCTGCAGCTCGGGGCGCATCGAGACGTCGCCGCCCATCGACACCATCGTCGAGATCTTCACGGTGCCCTCGACCATGATGTCCTTGCCGAGCTGCGCGGAGAGATCGGCCGGCGCGGTCTCCTTCAGCACGCACACGAGGCCGGCATCGCCGAGCGTGAGCGCCATGCCGCCGATTCCCTTCAGCACCGTCGCCACGGTGAGCTTCTTGCCGGTCCACTTCGAGCGGCCCTTGACCGCGTTCTCCATCACGAGCTCGGGCGAAGCGATGCCGTTCGCCGGCGGTGGCACCGCGTTCGGATCCTCGGGCGGCCCCGCCTTGCCCACGATCTCCATGCACTCGGCGCGGTTGAACAGCGCGCCGTTCTTGTCGAGCGTCATCGGCGACTGCACCGCACCGACCATGGTGCCCTCCTTCTTGTACTTCGCCCCGTCCTCCTTCCCGACCTCGAAGTACGTGCAGCTCTCGCCGTCGATCGCGCCCCACTGGTAGTACTCGCCGCTCTCGCGCTGCTTCACGCGGGTCGGCGTGCCGAGCTTGTGCTGGAGTAGCTCGAACGCGTCGTCCCACGGATCGAACGGCTCGACGAGGTTCTTCGCCTCCATGATGAGCTTCGGCGTCAGCGTGCCCTTGAACGGCTCGCGCGGCGCCTTGCTCTTCGAGCATGCGGCGAGGAGGACCACGGTGACGAGGACGAATCGGGTCATAGGCTCCGCCGCGGGGATACCACGGCGTTCGCGATCAACAGCCCGGCGACGATCGCGATCGCGACGACGAACATCGCGAACACGGTCTCCACGCCGGTCAGCGTGTCGCGCGAGAGCAGCGAGGTCATGCCGCGAAAGCCCATGCTGCCCGGAACGAGCAGCAGCACGGCGGGAACCAGCACGACCTGCGCAGGTCGCTTGAGCAGGCGCGCGTATGCGTTGCCGAGCACGCCGAGCGCGAACGCGCCGAGCATCACGCCCATCTGACCGCCGAGCAACTTCGTGCCGGCGACGTTGCCGAGGTAGCCGACCACCGACGCGGCGATGATCCAGCCGAACGCGCGGACCTGCGCCTGCACCACGATCGCGACCGAGATCGACGATGCGACGAGCGCGACCCACGGCGCCCACGCCGGCAACGGCACCGGCACCGCCTGATGAACCTCGACCATCGCGGCCGCCGCGCGTTCACCGAGCGCGACACCGACGACCAGCTCGAGCAGCACGATGACCGCCGACATCAGCCGCGCGGTGCCCGCGATCAGGTGCCGCGTCGCGAGCTCCGTCATCGCCACCGTGAGCGACATGCCCGGCAACAGCACGATCAGCGAGGCGATCGTGACGAGCGACGGCGTCACCGAGTGCCAGACCGACGACACCACACCGGCGACGAACGCGGCGAACGCCGCACCGACGAGCTCGAACACCCGCGCCTGATCAGTGGAGCGCTTCGCATACTGGGCGAGCAGGCCGAGCGACAGACCGATCGCGGCGGCGACCGCGACGTCCTCGAGCGATCCGCCGAAGAACACGGCGAGCGCACCCGCGGTCACCCCGTGCATCAACGTGGAGATGCCGTGACCGAACCGCGGCTTCGCGGCGATCACCAGCTCGAGCTGCGCGATGCCCTCGCGCGGCGTCAGCTTGCGCTCGGTGACGTCATCGGCGATGTCGTCGACCGTCTCGAGCTTGCCCATATCGAGCTCGGCGCCTTCGAACCGGAGCATCCGGGTCTTCAGCTCGGTCGGCGCGCCGAAGCTCATGATCAGCGCGGTCGGCGCGGTGAACACCTCGGCCTCGATGCCGAGCCGCTGGCAGCACACCTTGAGCGCCTCCTCCAGGCGGTCGGCTGGGGTGCCGTAGCGATGAAGCGCGCGTCCCAGCGCCAGGACGAACGCGATCGAGTCCTCCACCGACGCACGATACGCCAGGGCGCGCAGAAGCCGAAAAACAGGAACGCCCGGGCGGCAACCCAGGCGTTCGACGATTAAGGTGCAACTATTCTAGGTAAACTAAGGAAAACTCGGTGCTTAGCTAGTTAAACCGAGCTCACATCAGGCGCGGCAACGCCGGATGCGCCCCCGACTAAAGCAAGCGATGGGCCAGTCGACGTAGGCGCACCGCAATGCCTTGTATTCATGGCCCTTGCGTGTTACCGACGAGGTTCGACCCGCCCTCCGTCGCGACCGCGCTAGGACATTCATGTCGCGTCGCTCCGGAGCGGGCGCAACGAATTGCAGAGCTCTCATGCAGAACATGCTCGTGGTCAATGCCGAGGGACCCGAGATCCGCGTAGCGGTCGTCGAAGAGGGATCCCTGGCCGAGTTCTTTGTCGAACGTAAGCGTGATCGAGGAATCGTCGGAAACATCTATCGCGGAAAAGTCACTCGGGTCCTCCCGGGCATGCAGGCGGCATTTGTCGACCTGGGCCCGAAGGTCGAGCGCGCCGCATTCCTCTATGTCGCGGATGTGCTGGGCTCGGGTGACGAGCGCAAGCTGTTCGAGGACGCTGACGTCGATGATGGCGGTGACGAATCCCCCGAAGGCGCCGCATCGCGGATCGCTCGGTCGCGCAAGCAACTAGCGAATCGCAAGATCGAAGATCTCCTCCGCCCTGGCGACACCGTCGTCTGTCAGGTCACGAAGGACGCCATCGGTCAGAAGGGCGCGCGTGTCACCGGGTACATCTCGCTGCCCGGCCGCTACTCGGTCTTCATGCCTCACGTCTCGCAGATCGGCGTGTCGCGCCGCATCGGCTCGGACAAGGAGCGCCGCCGCCTCCGCGATCTCGTCAACGAGGTCCGGCCGAAGGGCTCGGGCTTCATCGTGCGCACCGCCGCCGAGGACGCGAACGATCAGGAGCTGCGCGACGACGTCGATTTCCTCGCGCGGCTGTGGGGCGAGATCGAGGCGCGCGAGAAGGACTCGCGCGGCCCCGGCCTCGTCTACGCCGATCTCGATCTCGCGCTGCGCACCGTGCGCGATCTCCTTCGCGAGGACACCTCCGAGGTGTGCATCGACGACGACGAGCAGTTCGACCGCGTGAAGAAGTTCACGCAGGCGTTCCTGCCGCGGTTCACCGAGCGCATCAAGAAGTACGACTCGCGCCGGCCGATCTTCGACCAC
>JBBRED010000336.1:0-9583 GCA_038203335.1 Haliangiales bacterium
CGTTCGATCAGGTGATCCACAAGCAACACTTCCTGAAGGGCCCCGAGCCGCTGTCAGACGACGACAAGGTCAGTCTTGTCGCGATGCGCGCCGCGCTCGTGCGCAGGCTCGAGGGCGTGGACACGGTCGTCTACGACACCCACTTCCTGCCCGAGGAGTACGCGCGGTTCCCGCACTACGGCCACTCGACGCCCGATCAGGCGCTCGAGATCTGCGTCGAGGCGAAGGTCCGCCGGCTCGTGCTCTATCACCACGCGCCGTCGCACGGCGACGACCAGATGGATCAGATCGCCGCGCGCTACCTCGCCGCCGGCGCTGCGGTCGGGCTCGAGGTCTTGACCTCGTTCGAGGGCATGACGCTCCCGATCGGCGACGACTTCATCCCGCCCGAGCGCACCAATCCCGGAGTCGGCCCCGCGTGAAGATCCGGTTCTGGGGCGTTCGCGGCTCGTTCGCGATGAGCGGGCGCGACTTCCTGCGCTACGGCGGCAACACCAGCTCGATCGAGCTGCTCACGAACGCTGGCCAGCGCCTGCTCGTCGATCTCGGTACCGGCGCGACCGAGCTCGCAAAGCAGCTGATGAGCAGCGAGTTCGGAAAGGGGAAGGGCCGTCTGCCGATCCTGCTCTCGCACACGCACCTCGATCACATCCAGGGCCTGCCGTTCTTCACGCCGTTCTTCATCAAGGGCAACGAGATCCGCATCCTCGGCGCGAAGCCGAACAGCGGCGCGTCGCTCGAGGGCACGCTGCAGAACCAGCTCGCGCCGCACTACTCGCCGCTCAACGGCCTCGAGAACCTCGCCGCCGGCGTGTCGATCGACGAGATCACGCCCGGCCAGAAGATCGTGCTTCCCGGCTTCGAGGTGTCCACGATCGCGGTGCCGCACGGCAGCATGTGGACGACCGCGTACCGCATCAAGGGCGACGGCAAGGTCGTGACGTACCTGTCCGACGTCGAGTATCCGGATCTCGATTCGCCGCTCCCCGAAGCGGTCGAGCTCGCGAGGAACGCGGATCTCCTGATCCACGACGCGATGCACGCCGACCACGACTACGACGTTCGCCGCGGCTGGGGGCACTCGCCCGCGCGTGCGGGAGTGGTCGTCGCGGAGCGCGCGGGCGCGAAGAAGCTGGCACTGTTCCATCACAGTCCCGACGCGACGGACGAGATGATCGACGAGGTCGTGCAGCGAACCTCGGCGCGCACGGCCGTGCCCGTATTTGCCGCTGCCGAAGGAAGCTACCTGGACGTATGAGCGAAGAGCGACCCGATCCCGAATCCCTCCGCGAGCTCGGTGAGAGCTCCACCAACGTCGCGAACGCCTGGGCCGGCGCCGACGAGTACCTCTCGCAGGGCCTCGTCACCTGGGTGCGCCGCCAGCTCGGGACCGATCAGACGAAGTCGGTCAAGGCCGCGGTCGCCGCGTGCCGGCTCGTGGTCGAGCACTACCCCACCGACGGGGCGGATGCGCATGCGCCGAAACAGTACATCGACGACATGCTCGCGAAGGTGCAGCGGTGGATCGACAACCCGTCGAACACCAACAAGGAGGCCGTGCGCTCGTCGATCGATACGACGCGCCAGCTCCACGCCTGGCAGGGCCACGCCGAGAGCGCGCACTTCTGGATCCTCGAAGCGGTCGACCACGCGTCGCTCGCGGTGTGGGCCGGCGAGCGCAGCTCGTACATCGTGCCGCTCGATTACTCGACCTGCGCGGCGCGATCGATCGCCTGCGTGCTGCACGCGATGCTGATCACGACGTGGACCGAGCAGCAGGCGATCGACACGCTGACCGGCGTCGTCGGCCTGTAGTCAGGTGCCCGGGAACAGGGCGCGCTCGATGAAGTCCGTGAGCGCGGTCTTCACGCGCGCGGCATCGACCGGCGCGGGACCGACGTGCTCGGCCAGACCATACGCGCACTGCATCGCGCTGCCGTAGATCACCCACGCGGTCGCCTCCGCGTCGGGGACGATGTCGCGCGGGACGATCGCGCTGATCAGCTCGGTCAATCGCGCCACGCTGATCTGCTCGAACGCCTGGCGTAGCTCGGCGACCTGCGGATCGCGGAGCGACATCTCCGAGAAGCTGCGCGACATGTGCGGGCGCGTGAGCACGTGCTGGAACAGGAGCGACACCGTGTGCTCGATGGTCTCGCGCCGCGCGAGGCCGACGAACCGCGCCGGCGTCAGGCCCTCGATGGTCTCGCCGTACGCGGTGACCATCGAGCGCCGCGTGATCTCGAGATAGACCTCGTGCTTGTCATCGAAGTATCGATAGAACGTGCCGACCGACACGCCCGCGCGCTGCGCGATCTCCGGCGTGCCCACGCTGTCGTACCCGTCCTTGCCGAACAGATCGGCGGCCGCCTCGATCAGGGCGAGGTAGCTGCGCCGCGACCGTTCCTGCCGGAAATCCGGCTCCTTGGTCGCACGCAGGATATCCTCGGGAGTTCGGCTACCCGGCTTCGACCTGGCTCGTGTGGACGCCATGACTCCACATTGCCCTTGACGCGGCGTTGTACGCCAGTGCAAAATGAAACAAGTTTCAGTTTCCACCTGGAGGTACCCATGGCTGCCACTGCCGCTCCGACGCCGCTCGCTGGTCCGTCGATCGAGACCCTCGAGGCTCTGCTCGACGTGACGTACACGTGGGGCTACACGGAGACCCGCGAGAAGCTCCGCGACCTCTACGACAAGGCGGTCCGCGCGCAGTGGATCTCCGACGACGTCCTGCCGTGGAACAGCAACGTCGATCTCGAGAACCCGAACATGGGTCCCGAGCAGCTGATGCCGCTGTTCGGCTCCGACATCTATCGGAAGATGACGCCGAAGGAGCAGACCAACATCAAGGTCGAGACCTTCGCGTGGACGCTCTCGCAGTTCCTCCACGGCGAGCAGGGCGCGCTGCTCGCGACCGCTCAGCTCGTGGACTCCGTGCAGGATCTCGACAGCAAGCTCTACGCGGCGAGCCAGGTCGTCGACGAGGCGCGCCACGTCGACGTCTACAACCGCTACGTCCACACGAAGGTCGGGTTCAGCTACCCGTGCAACCCGCACCTGAAGACGCTGCTCGACATGATCCTCAAGGACTCGCGCTGGGACATGAAGTTCCTCGGCATGCAGATCATGGTCGAGGGCCTCGCCCTCGCCGCGTTCGGCATGATCCGCGCGAACACCCAGGAGCCGCTGCTCAAGGAGCTGACCGCGTACGTGATGGGCGATGAGGCGCGCCACGTGGCGTTCGGCGTGCTCTCGCTGCGCGACTACTATCGCGACCAGCCGGAGAGCGTGAAGCGCGAGCGCGAGGACTTCGTGTACGAGGCCGCGCGCCTGATGCGCGATCGGTTCCTGTTCCAGGAAGTGTGGGAGAAGGCCGGCCTGCCGGTGAAGCAGTGCACGGAGATCGCACTGCACAACCAGGGGCAGGTGATGTTCCGGCAGATGCTGTTCGCGAAGATCGTCCCCGCGATCAAGAAGATGGACCTGCTCTCGGATCGCCAGCGCGAGCGGTTCTCGGAGCTCGGCATCCTCCAGTTCGAGAACTGGGCGGATCCGGTCGCCGAGATGTCGCAGGCCCCCACGGGCGGCACCTCCGCTCGCCTGTGACGCCTCGCCGCGCTATCGTGCGCGCATGCGGACCTCGCTCGTCGTCGCCCCGATCTTCGCCCTCGCCCTCGCGGCTCTGGCCCTCGGTGCGTGCAAGAAGGACGGTGGTGAGGCAGCGAAGCCTGCTCCGACCGCCGTCGCCGCGGATGGCACCCGCGTGGTGCCGATCGAGGCCGGCAAGGACGGCTACGCGCCCGACAAGATTCCGGGCAAGCCGGGCGAGAAGCTGAAGCTCGTGTTCACGCGCACCGTGGACAGCGAGTGCCTCGCGCAGGTCAAGGTCGCCGGCGGCGCGCCGGTCGAGCTGCCGATGGGCAAGCCGGTCGAGATCGCGGTGACCGTGCCGGCCTCGGGCCAGCTCGCATTCGCGTGCGGCATGGACATGTTCACCGGCGTGATCGTCGCCGACGGCAAGTCGTAGTCAGTCGGTCTGCCAGCGCTTGTCGTAGCCAACAGCGGCGCGGCATCGCGCGACGCGACTCGCGCCGTACTGCGAGGCGACGAGGAACGCGACACCGCCGGCGATCGCGGGCAGCGTGACCGCGTAGGTCAGCGTCCCGGTCGTGCCGTCATCCTGGACGCGGCGATCGTAGTACGCGACGCCGAGGCCACCGGCGACGAGCACGCTGCCGACGACGAGGTCGGTGATCGGCGACACGCGACTCGTCGTGCACTCGAGGTACTTGCCGGGCGTGGAGCGCGGGCCATTCACCGTCGCGAACGAGCACGCCGTGAGCACCACCATCGCCATCGCCAGAGCCTTCATGCGCTCACGATGGTTGCACGACTCCGTGCCCGTCGCGCGACTTCTTGACCTACCAGAACGGCAGGTGTCGGATCACCTTACGCGGAAGCTGATCGCGAAGCAGGCGGGTGTCGGAACCCCAGACTGTTTGTAGGGCGCGTACTGCCAGGACCGGATCGCATCGACGAGATCGGCGGCCGAGCGGCGCTCGATCTTCGTGATGATGTCGGCGGCGGTCACGCGGCCCGCGGTGTCGATGCAGACCTTCGCCGCGACCACCGCGGGCATGTCGGCGTTCTTGGTCTTTCCGATCTCGGGGGGATTGCCGGAGAGCTTCGTGACGGCGCTCGGCGGCACGGTCACCGGTCCGCGCGGCGCGGTGGGGACGACGGGCGCGGGAACGGGCGTCGGCGCGGGGACGGGCACGATGGCCGGCGTGGGCTTCGCCACCGGTGGGGACGCGGGCGGAGGCGTGATGACCTTCGGCTGCTCGACGGGCGCCGGTGTCGGTGCGGGCGCCTCGGGCTCGTTCGCGGCCGGTGCGATCGGATCCGGCTCCGTCGTCCGGACCTGCGCGGGCCGGGACTTGCGCGGATCGGACTTCTCGCGCTCGCGCTGATGCTCGGCGTCCATGACCGGCGAGAACTCGTAGTTCGCGCTCGCCTTCGCGGTCACGTCCTGGCGCCACACCTCGACGCCATCCTGCTGGACCACGATCGAGTGCGGACCGACGGCGAGCGGCATCTTGATCGGCGTCCTCGCCTGGAGCAGCTTGCCGTCGAGCATCGCCTCGAGCCCCGATGGCGTGGTGCGGAGGATCAGCGTGGCCTCGGCGACCATCGACGCGGTGCCGAGCGGCTCGAGCACGACGCGCAGGGTCTGCGTCTCGGACGCGGACAGCTCGAGCGACGTCAGCCACGCCTTGTGATCCTTCGCCTCGATCTGGAGCTGGTGCACGCCGGCCCCGAGCTCGGTCACCCACGGCGAGCCGGTGTGCGCGAGCTTGCCGTCGATCGTGATCTGCGCGTCGGTGGGCTCGGTGTTGAACTTCACCGTGCCGACGGTGCGCGGCGCCACGCGCGGTGCGGGCTCCTCGCTGACGGTCTCGACGGTGTCCTGGCCGCGCGTGACGTACAGCGTGACGGCGGTGGCGCACACGCCCGCAGAGGTGATGCCGGCGACCAGCACCCACCACTTCCGCGGACCGGTCTTGTCGCGCGCGAGCAGCGCGGTGCCGATCGGCGGCGGCGATGTGGTCTTCGGGCGCAGCCGCTGCGTGGTGATCTTCGGTGCCTCGTCCTCGGTCGATACCGCCGTCGCCGCCTTCGCCGGCGAGTACCCGGGCTTGGTGCGCACGGACTTCACCGGCTGACCGAGCGGGATCACGACGGGATCGGTGATCGGCGGCGACGTCCGCACCGAGGGCTGGATGGTTGGCGCCTTGAACCGGATCGTCGGCTGCTTCGGCGCTGCCGCGGCCGCCGTCATCGCCGGCATGTCCTGCACCGTCGCGTCGGCGTCGCCCTCCATCACGAGCTCCGCGAGCGACTGGCTGCCCGAGCTCGGTGTCACGACGTCGATGCGACCGCTCGGCCGGTTCGATTGCGGGGCGGGCGTGTGACCCGGCTCGGTGCCGCGGCGCGAGCGCAGCGGATTCGATCCGGATCCACCGGGCAGCGGACCCTCGAGCACTGGCGGGAACGAAAGCTCGGGCCCCTTCTGCGACGGCAGCTCGCGCGGGCGCGATCCGTGCGACGGCGCGGGCGTCGGGATGTCGTCGTCGAGCTCGTCGACGTCGACGTGGATGTCGTCCTCGTCGGCGGCGTCGTTGGGCTGCGAGTACGCCTTGTGCTTCTCGGAGACGTCCGGGACGTCGTCGAGCACCACGGGCCCGGCGTCCTCGTCCTGTTCGTTGCCGCCGCCCCACGCGATCTCGACCGCTTCTTCTTCGTCCTGGCGCGGCGGCGGGACCGCAACGACCTCGCTGTGGCCGGTCTGGTCGAGCGTGTGCTGACCGGAGAAACCCGAGCTCGGGATCTCGAGCGAGAACGCCCAGTCGACCCACGCGGTGATGTCGCGATAGCCGGTCTGGAGGTTGTAGAGCTTCTTCATCGCGAGCAGCTCGTCGCGTAGCTCCGTGGCGCTGCCGAACCGCTGATCTGGATCGCGCGCGAGCGCACCGAGGACGATCGCGTCGAGCTCGGGCGGGCACGCCTGGTTGAACGTCGACGGCGGCATGATGTCGCCGCGCTGTACCTTGAGCAGCGTCTGGTACTCGTTCTTGCTCGCGAACAGCGGGCGCGCCGTCAGCAGCTCGTGTGCGATGACGCCGACGGCGAACAGATCCGAGCGCGCATCGAGCTCCTTGCCCGTGATCGCCTCGGGCGCCATGTACGCGAGCTTTCCCTTCACGCGGCCGGTCTGCGTGCGGAGCTGCGACGACTGCGCCTTCGCGATGCCGAAGTCGATGATCTTGATGTGGCCCGCGCTCGTGACGAGCACGTTCGACGGCGAGACGTCGCGATGCACGAGCTTGAGCGGCTGGCCTTCCTCGTCGCCCTTGTTGTGCGCGTAATCGAGCGCGTCGCACAGCTGCAGGAGAATGCCGACGGTGATGTTGATCGGCGGCGGGCCGGTGACCTTGCGCGCGTGACGGAGGATGCGACGGATATCGCGTCCGTCGATGTACTCCATCGAGATGAAGTACTCGGTGCCCACGCGACCGAGCTCGAAGATCTGGACGATGTTGACGTGGTTCAAGAGCGACGCGAGCTTCGCTTCGCGCACGAACGCCTTGATGAAGCTCGCGTCCTCCGCGAGATGCGGAAGCAATCGCTTGAGCGCGACCATTCGCTCGAAGCCTTCGATGCCGCGCTCGAGTGCGCGGTGCACGGTCGCCATTCCGCCCACGCCGAGTCGTTCGTAGACCAGGTACGGTCCGAACTGCTCCTCGGCTTGTTCGGGCTCGGCGACCACTTCCGTGGAGATTACACCGACTTCGCGGCTTCGTCGGGGGTCTTCACGTCGAGTGTGAGCGCGTGGATCGGACCCTTCATCTCCTCGGCGAGCGCCGCCATCACCATCCGGTGGCGCTGGATCAGCGACATGCCTGTAAAGGCAGCCGAAATGATCGACGCCTGCCAGTGGTCCGACGTTCCCGTGAGGTCCTTCATCTCGACGACCGCGTCCGGGATCGTGAGCCGGATCTTCGCAATGATCTCCGCGGGCTTCATCCGACCGTCTCCAGCACGCCGAGCTCCTTGCCGACGACGCGGAACCCCTCGATGGCCCGATCGACGTCCTCGAACGAGTGCGCCGCAGAAAGCTGCACCCGGATCCGGGCCTGGCCCTTGGGGACCACCGGGAACGCGAAGCCGATGACGTAGATCCCGTGGTCCAGCATCTTCTGCGCCATCGTCACCGCGAGCTTCGCGTCGCCGAGCATGACGGGAGCGATGGCGTGCGTGCCCTGGCGGATGGCGAGCCCGGCGGCGGTCATGCCCGCGCGGAACCGCTGCGTGTTCGCCTCCAGCTTGTCGCGGAGCGCGGTCGACTCGCTGATCAGCGCGAGCGCTTCGATCGAGCCCGCGACGATCGGCGGGGCGAGCGTGTTCGAGAACAGATAAGGCCGGGAGCGGTTCCGGAGCAGATCCACGATCTCCTTCTTGCCGCTGGTGAACCCGCCGGAGGCGCCGCCGAGCGCCTTGCCGAGCGTGGACGTGAACACGTCGACCCGGTCCATGCAGCCGCGCAGCTCCGCGGAGCCGCGCCCGGTGGTGCCGACAAAGCCAGTCGCGTGGCTGTCGTCGACCATCACCATCGCGCCGTACTTCTCCGCGAGATCGCAGATCGCATCGACTTTCGCGATGTCGCCATCCATCGAGAACACGCCATCGGTGGCGATCATGCGCAGGCGCTTGCCCTGCGTCGCCTTGAGCTTCATCTCGAGGTCATTCAGATCATCGTGCTCGTAGCGGTGGCGCTCGGCCTTGCACAGGCGGATGCCGTCGATGATCGACGCGTGGTTGAGCGAGTCGGAGATGATCGCGTCCTCCTCGCCGAGCACGGTCTCGAACAGGCCGCCGTTCGCGTCGAAGCACGAGCCGTAGAGGATCGTGTCCTCGGTGCCGAGGAACGTGGAGATGCTCGCCTCGAGCTCCTTGTGCTTGTCCTGCGTGCCGCAGATGAAGCGCACGCTCGACATCCCGTAGCCGCGATCCTGCAGCGCCTTCTGCGCGGCCGCGATCACGCGCGGGTGGCTCGAGAGCCCGAGATAGTTGTTGGCGCAGAAGTTCACGACCTCCTTGCCGTTGCTCTGGATGTGCGCGGCCTGCGGGGAGGTGATCGTCCGCTCGTGCTTCCAGAGGCCGGCGCTCTCGATGTCCGCCAGCGTCTGAGCGAACACGGACTTCGCTTGCGTGTACATGCGCGGAGATTCGCACAAGGTCTGTCACGCCGGGCACACCTGCGCGTTTCTCTCACCGTGAGCACCCGGACCAAGCTTCTCCTCGCCCTCTTCGCCATCGCCGCGGCGGTGCTCGTGACGCGCCTGCTCGGCGTCTGGGGCGGCACCGCCAAGGCCGTGGCGCCGGTGACCCAGGGCTCGGCCGCGCCCATCAAGACCACGACGCCGGTGGCCGCGGCGGCGAGCACGTCCAGCGCGATGCCGCGGACGGCCGAGATCGCCTACGACGACGATCCGACCGGGACGATCCGGCTCGAGGGGCAGGTCATCGATGCGAAGGATCAGCCGGTCGGCGGGGCGCGCGTCGCGATCGATAGCAACCCACCGAAGACCGTCGTCAGCGAGGCCGATGGCAGCTTCGCGCTCGATGGGCTGATCGCGCGCGACTACGCGCTCGAGGCCACGGCCGATGCCGGCTACGCGGGCCCGGTGCGGGTGCGCCTCGAGACCAAGCCCGAGCCCGTGACCCTGCGGATCAAGCCCGCGGGAACCGTCGAGGTCGTGGTCACCGCGGAGGACAAGCCGGTCGCCGGCGCGACGGTGGAGTTTCGCTCGTCGCTGCTGTGGTCGGCGCAGACCGGTCCGGATGGCGTGGCGAAGCTGACCGGCGTCGGCCCGGTATGGGCGCCGCTCGCGGTCATCGCCGAGGGCTACTCGCCCGTGGCGACGATGCTGTGGTCGTCCGGTGATCCTGCGACGCCGACGCGCGTGACGATCGCTCTCGCGAAGGGCGCGCCGGTCTCGGGCACCGTGGTCGACGAGGC
>JBBRED010000337.1:0-9581 GCA_038203335.1 Haliangiales bacterium
CGTGGAGCCCGGTGACGATCGCGGCGACGCCGAGGACGACCGCGATTGCGCCGACGAGCGCGTACCGACCGCGCTCGGATACCGATAGCCGGAGAGCGACGATTGCCACGCCCGAGAGCGTGAGCAGGAATGTGAGCGCACGCAGCGTCGCGGGTGGATCCATGCTGAGGCACGTGCGCACCGAGACTCCGGCGGCGAGGGCGCCATCGGATCGGAGCGCCGACAGCGTGGGAGACAGCGAGGCCACGATGCCACCGGGCAGCGGGATCAGCTGGATCGCGGTCCACGCGCTCGCGCCGAGCAGCACCACGACGAGCGGCGGAGTACGCTCGAAGCCGCGAAGAGAGAACAGCAGGGGTACGAGAGCGAGTGCCGCCGCTGCGGCCACCGCGCACTGTCCCATCCGGGTGGCGCTACCGATCGCGAATACGGCGATCGCCAGCGTGACCGCGCAGAGCTTGAGCGCGATGCGATCGCGAGGTCCCACGCATCACCAGGCGCGTTCGGGGACAAACACTTCGTCGCCCGGCATCATGGGAAAGTTCGGGCGCGAGCCTTCGGCGATGCGCTCGACCGGGATCTTGTAGATCTCGGACTTCCCCGACACCTGCCGCGTCACCTTCACCATGTTCTTGCGAGCCATCGGCGAGAACCCGCCGCTCTGGGCGATCGCCTCCGTGATGGTCATTCCGGGAGTGAATTTGATCGTGCCGCTCTTGAGCACCTGGCCGAGCACGGACAGCTTGCGGGAGTTGATCTCGAGGATCGTGATCGAGATGATCGGGTCGCGGAGGTACCCGTCGGCGAGCCGGTGCTGGATCTCGTCCTGGACCATCTTCGGGGTTTTCCCGAGCGCCTCGACGGTCCCGATGTACTGAACTTCAATTCCGCCAGAAGGATCAAGTACATAGGCAGCCTTGGTCTGGCGGGTGCCGCTGTAGACCACGACCTCGATCTTGTCGTTGGGCCCCAGGGTGAGCTGCTGATCGTCGATCGGTGCCACGGTGGGATAGGTGGCCGGGGGGTTGTCACCACATCCCAGGACCACGACGAGCAGGGCCGCAAGCCAGCGCATACGCGCAATGGATACCGACCCGGGCCATAGCGTTCAAGCGAGTTCCGACAGTCTTGCTGAACGCGGGGGCGACACACGGTGTCTAACCAGCAGGTTGACTCACTCCTCCGATCGAGCTACCGTCGACCCCAAGGCAAGAACTCCATGAAACGGTTGACAAAAACCGCACTGTTCGCGTCCATCGTGGTCGCTGGACAGCTCTACGCGCAGCCGGCTCCAGGGCCTGCGCCCGCGGCGGATCCGACCCCCGCCGATCCTGCGGCTCCTGCGGCTCCTGCCGTGAAGAAGCAGCTGACGCCGGACCAGATGAAGTCGCGCGGCATCGAGCTGGTCGCCCAGGTCCGCACGGACACGCAGCACGTCCAATATCTCCAGACGGTCGCTCGCCGCGAGAAGGACGTCATCAAGCTGTCCTGCGTGAACGACAAGTTCGTTCGCTTGAAAGCCTCGAGCAACATCTTCGACAACGCGTACGCGTCGCTGCTGACGTCGCTCGATTCCGGCGACCGCGATGGCAAGTTCGACGCGGTCGGCGCGGCCGCTCTCGACACGCACAAGGCTCGCGAGGAAGCGGACGCATGCGTCGGCACCGTCGAGCTCGGCGATCAGCCCCAGTCGACGTTCACCAGCCCCGAGATCATCGACGACCCGACGACCGGCCTGCCGTTCGACGACCTCGGTGACATCACGGTCGAGCCTCCTGGCTACGCGTCCCCGTACTCCTGAAGCGCAGCGCGCTGAGAGAGCACCAAGCGACTCAGGCGTCAGCCGGAGTCTCGGTCTCGTTCGCGCCGTAGCCGTAGCCGTAGCCGTAGCTGTAGTACGAGCGGTCGCTGACGTTCACTTCGTTGACGATCAAGCCGAAGATCCAGCCACCCACGTCGTGGATCTGCTTGGTCGAGCGGCGAATGTCCTCGCGTAGCGTCTTGTCGGCGCGGACCACGAGGATCACGCCGTCGACGAGCTTCGAGAGCACCACGGCGTCCGTGACGGCCTGCACCGGCGGCGAGTCGAGAATGATGCGATCGAACCGGGTGGCGAGCTCGGCGAGCACCACCTTGAACCGGTTCGACATCAGCAGCTCGGCCGGATTGGGCGGCAGCGGGCCACAGGGGAGTACGAACAGGTTCGGGATCTCCGTCGTCTTGATGACGTCGTCGTAGCTCTTGTCGCCGAGGAT
This sequence comes from Haliangiales bacterium, assembly GCA_038203335.1. Lineage (GTDB taxonomy): Bacteria > Myxococcota_A > Polyangia > Haliangiales > Haliangiaceae > JABFXX01. Next base: position 2,256 of record JBBRED010000337.1, read on the forward strand.
GAGGTTGGAGAGTCCATCCTTGCGCGAGACGCCGGTCGACTCGTGCAGGCGAGGGCGACGCATGTCCGTATCGATCAGCAGCACTCGCTGGCCGCCCTGGGCCATCGTCGTGCCGAGGTAGATCACGCTCGTGGTCTTGCCCTCGCGCTGATTCGCGCTCGAGACGATCAAGGTCTTCAGGCTGCGATCGGCCGCGGAGAACATGATGTTCGTGCGAAGCGCACGGCAGCTCTCGGCGACGATCGACTTCGGGTGCTGGTGCACGTAGAGGTCGCGCGTCTTGTCGTTTCCGCCGATGGAACCGAGCATCGGGATGAAGCCGAGCACCGGCACGCCGGCCGCCTGCTGGGCATCCGCGGTGTTCTTGACGGTGCGATCGAGGAAGACGCTGAGGAAGATCAGGCCCATCCCGAGGAGAAGCGCGAGCGCCGCCGACACTGCCACGTTGACGCGCAGGCTCGGCGACACCGGCACGGTCGGCGCCAGTGCCGGATCGAGCGGCTTGACGTGCGTGGTGTTGATCTCCGAATTCATTCGACCGGTCATCTCACTGGTCGAGAGGCGGCCGCGGAGGATGTTGTACTTGTCCTCCCAGTTGCGCTTCGCACGCTGCAGCTCGTTGAACGCTACGATCTTCGGACCGAGGTCGAAGGCCTCCTTCTTGTAGCGCTCGACCTCGACGTTCAAGGCGCGCTCGGTGGCGAGCGCCGCCTCGTAGTTCTCGTTGACGCCGCCGACGATGCGCTTGGCCTCGGACTGCAGCGCCGAGTACAGGTCATCGACCTTCGCCTTCTGCTTCTGGTACTCGGGGTTCTTCGGCCCGACTTCCTGCTCGAGCTGAAGGAACTGGTTTCGCTCGGTGTAGTACAGCGCGCGCAACGTATCGAACGAGGCAGAATCGCCCATCATCAGGATCGGCGACTCGAGCACCTCGATCTGCGATGCCTTCTTCATTCGCTCGAGCTTGGACGCGTACTCGATGCGGCGATTGCGCGATTCGTTGAGGCGCGCCGTGGCGGTGGTGATGTTCGAGGACACGAGGCTCTGGCGATCCTCGAGGGAGACGGCGAGCAGCTCGTTATCCTTCTGGAACTGGTAGAGCTTGGTCTCGGACTCCAGCAGCTTCTGGGCAGCCTGATCGAACTCGCTGTTGAGCGCCTTCGACGCGTTCTGCGTGTCGACGGTGAGAAGGCCCTTCGCGTACGCGACGAACGTGGCGACGTGATCATTCGCGATGTCGGCCGCGAGCGCCGGGTTCTCGTTGCGAACGATCACGTACATGATGCGGTCCTGATCCGGATACCGCACGGTCAGCGAGCCCTGGAGCCGCGTCACGGCCGTCTCGATCTGCTCCGAAGGAGACAGCGCCGTGCGCTCCGCTTCGGTGAGGAGCTTCGCGACGAGCTGGTGGTCTTGAACGGTCTGCTTGGTCAGCGTGTAGCTCGAGAGAACCTGGAGCTGCTGCTTGTAGTAGTCGAGACCGCTCGCGTTGATGCTGAGGATGCCGTTCTCGCCCTGTCCGAGGAGGTCGGGGAGGCGCGGCTCGAGCTGGACCGATGCCTTGGCCTGATAGATCTTCGGCTGCCGGCTCGTATAGATGACGGCGGCGGTGATCGCGATCGCGACGAGCGCGATCAGCGGGAAGATGTAGCGGCGGAGCGCCTTGACGTATCGGGCGAGATCGAACGTCAGGACTTCGCCTGAATCGTCCGGGGCTTCCGTATTGCTCTGCGAGGTCATCGAGTTCGAGGGGTTAGAGTCCACTCGACGAGCGAGCGTTCAACCGGGGGCCTGATATGCCAGACGGCGGAAATCCATTCAAGACCGTAGATCTACGGGCTCCCCGCGAGCTCGCAGCGACCTCTGAGCGGCCTCCAGGACGGCCACCACGCGGGTGCCGCTCGCCAGATCCGTCGTCGGAGACGCTCCGGTCTGAATGCAGTCCACGAAGTGCTGCAATTGCACCCGGAGTGGCTCCTCCATCGGCAGCCTCGGGATGTGGACGTCGCCGTCGCGGAGCGACAGGTACTCCGCGAACTCGGTGAAATCAGGCGGTCGGTCGTAGCCCTTGTCGTAGATCCGCAGCTTCTCGGGAGCGACGTCGTCGAACTCCACCATCTTCTGCGTTCCCACGAACGTGAGGGTCCTCTGCTTCCGGGGGTGCAGCCACGACAGGTGAAGGTGAGCCAGCTCGCCGCCGGGATAGTGGAGCGTGAGGAACACCACGTCCTCGATGTCGGGCTGCAGAAAGCACGCTCCGTGGGCCGCGACGGTGACGGGCAAGCGGCCGAGGAGATAGTCGAGCATCGACAGCTCGTGCGGACCGAAGCTCCACAGCGCGTTCTCGTCACGTCGCAGGCGTCCGAGGTTCGCGCGCGTCGCGTGGATGTACCGCAGCGCTCCGATCTCGTTGGCGCGAACCAGCTCGCGGAGGCGAACCACGGCCGGATGGAACACGAGCAGATGGCCGACCATGATCACGCGAGACCGGGCGACGGTAGCGATCTCCGATGCCTCGTGCAGAGACATCGCGAGCGGCTTCTCGATGAGGACGTGCTTGTCGCTCGTGATCGCCGCGCACGCGATGGCGGCGTGCGTGAGAGCGGGCGACGCGATGATGATGGCATCGACGTCCGGATCGGAGAGGACCGTGTCGAGATCCGCGTGGACCGCCGCGGTCGGTGCGAGGCGCTGGGCGCGTTCACGTGCGGCGCGATCAGGGTCGACGATCGCGACGAGCTCGCAGCTCGCCGTCGTTTCGACGACGCGCACGTGGTTCAGGCCCCACGCTCCGGCACCGATCACCGCGATGCGCGGCGCCCGGGTCACAGCGCGGCGCGGACGCCGAGAACGACTTCGTGCCGGGCGAACGACGGATCGTCACCGGCGGCCGACATGTAATCGGTCTGGACGGTGCTGAATCGATACTCGACGACCGCACCGAGGGTCTTGCGGAAGTTGTAGCGAATGCCCGCGGTGGCCGCGAAGATCACATCGTCGCGAGTGTCGGGGCCGGCAACGACCGACGACACGCCCTGGTACTGGCGGAAGCGCATCTCGCCGAGGCCGGTCACGACGAACGGAGCGAACTCCTGCTCGAGCCCCAGCTTGAAGGCGTGGTCGCGATAGAAGTTCGCGTTGATCGAGTCCTGGTGCAGGTACTCGTACATCGCGGTCACGCGACCGCCGGGCGAATAGCGATAACCGAACTGCAATCCGCCGAGGACCGACGAGTAGCTCGGGCCCGCGCTGTAGAAGCCGTTGGTGTAGCCGATCCGGGCGACGATGCTGGTCTTCAGCGTCAACAGCGTCTGGACACCGGTTGCGATCGTCAGCGGATACGAGTCGTTCTTGACGGACTTGGAACCGAGCCCCTGGAACATTCCGATCGTCGCGTCGCCGAAGAACACGGTCATCGGGCGGAAGCGCCAGTTGACGGTAAGTCCGAGCGTGTTCTGCAGTCGATTCGCGAACTGCTGGTCGGAGTCCTCGAACACGTCGACGACGTCCTCGAAGTGGAGAAGCCCCGAGAGGTTCCGGCCCACCGGCGCGAACTGGAGTCCGAGCTGGATGCGATTGACGTCGCGATTGGTGCGATCCGTGGATTCGAAGTTCGTCGCGCGAATCACGCGCTCGAAGTCCTCGTGGTAGAGAAACGACCAGGTCTGGCGGGGGAACACGGTGCCCTTGAGGAGGGCGCCGATGCCGAGACCGCCCTGTGCCTGGAGGTTGTTGTTCCCGGAGAGGTAGAAGTCGTACGAGGCGCGCAGAGCGGCACGGTATTCCATGGAGCCGACGCTCGTGTTCTGCGCGTCGACGTCCTCGCCGTTCGGCGCCAGACGATCTGGTCCGAGCGACGACGTGGCCAGCTGAACGACGAGGCGAAGGATGCCGGCGCCGACCGGGTTCGTGTCCTCGTAGAAGGCGTTGGAGATGAAGCCGGTCTCGAGTCCGACGATCGGATGGATGACCGTCCCCTCGCCCACCTTGATGCCCGGACCCTCGACGATCGAGATCGGTGCGAGGGAGCTCGACGGGTTGACGGAGGACGAGGTCGACGAGATTCCGCTGACCGAGTCAGGCGAACCTACATCCGCGTGCACCGGCGAAACAGCGAGCAGGACGCCGGCGAGTAGTGCGAACCGAATCATGAAGAATACCGGGGCATCCTAGATATTGTGACGGGGGGCGTCAACACATTGCAGTGGGCCAAATGCCCTCCGGAACACGGGTTTCTGTCGTCCCTGCTTAGTTGCCGACACATAGCTCAACGTTCACGTGCGAGAGGACACAGTGAGCTGCGATCGGCAGGCGGCGACCGTGAGGGCTCGCTTCTGGTCTCTCAGCCCAGGTGAGATCGGGAGTGCCAGCACCTCCCCGCAGGCCGCCTCGGCATTCGGAAAGCTCCCGGGCCGGTAGCCGAGCGGTTCGAAGCACGGCGCGAGGTGCAAGGGCTCGGGATAATAGACTTCCGTCCCGATTCCTTCCGCGGCCAAGCGCTCGCGGAGCGCATCGCGGTTCGGCGCCCGCACCACGAACTGATGATAGACGTGGTCCGGGTGGTCGGCGGGCATCCGGAGCGGGAGGCCGGCGAAGCGCGCGCGATAGTCCGCGGCGTTCGCCCGGCGCGCGGCGGTCCAACCGGCAAGGTGTGGCAGCTTCACGCGCAGGACGGCGGCCTGGAGCGCATCGAGGCGGAAGTTCCCGCCGATCGCGACGTGGTGGTACTTCGGCCGCGCGCCGTGGCTGCGGAGCAGCATCAGTCGGTCGGCGAGCGCGGGATCATTGGTGAGCACGGCGCCGGCGTCGCCGAGCGCGCCGAGGTTCTTGGTCGGAAACATTGATACGGCCGCGGCGAGGCCACGCAGCGGACCGCCGCCGAGGCTCTGCGCCGCGTCCTCCACGATCGGGATCTCGGTCCGCGGTAGCTCGGCCGGATAGCCAAACAGATTCACGGGGATGATCGCCTTGGTGCGCGGGGTACACGCGGCGAGGGCAGCGCGCGGATCGAGGGTCAGCGTCTCCTCGTCGACGTCGGCGAACACGATGCGCGCGCCGACGCGGGCGATGCAGCCGGCGGTCGCGAAGAACGTGAACGGCGTGGTCACGACCTCGTCGCCGGGGCCGATGCCGAGGGCCATCAGCGTCGCGAGGAGGGCATCGGTGCCGGAGCTGACGCCGATCGCATGGCGAACGCCGGCGAATGCGGCGAGCTCGGCCTCGAACGCGGCGACCTCGGGCCCACCGATGAACACGCCGCTATCGAGCACGCGTGCGATCGCGGCATCGACCTCGGTGCGGATCGGCGCGAGCTCCCCCGCCAGGTCGACGAGCGGAACGGTCACTTCTGCTTCTCGAGCTGCGTGCACGCCTCGGACTTGCCGAGCTTGCAGGCCTTCAGTAGATCGGTCTTCGCCTCGGCGAGCATTCCGGCGTGCGACCGCAGGATGTAGCGGTTGATGTAGAACTGGGCGTTGTCGGGCAGCATCGTGATCGCTTTGTCGATGTCGTCGAGGCCATCGCGGTCGTTTGCGAGCTGGTAGCGCGCGAGGCCGCGGCCCATCCACGCCCACGGATCCTTCGGCGCGAGCTGCACCGCGCGGGCGCACTGGTTGATCGCGTCCTTCGCGCCCGACTCGGCGAGCACGGTGCACAGGCGGACGTTCGCGCGCTTGTCGTCGGCGGAGAGGGTGAGGGCGTGCTTCACGCTCTCGATCGCCTCGGGCGCCGGCTGCAGCATCGAGAGGTCGATCCACGCGGTGACGTTCTGCGGGCGCAGACGGACGATGCGCTCGAGGAGCGGGCGCGCATCGGGGCGATGGTCCGCCGCGGAGTAGACCTGCGCGAGCTCGGCCATCGCCTCGACGTCGGTGGGATCGCGGCGGAGCGCATCGACGAGATCGGGATAGGCATCGCGCGCGCGACCTTCGTGGTCGCGGAGGATGCCGCGGTTGCGGTAGGGCTCGTGCTCGTCGGGATCGAGCTCGATCGCCTTCGTCATCGCGGCCTCGGCCTCGCGCGCCTTGCCGGCGCGGACCGAGACGTAGCCCTTCGCGCCCCATGCCTTCGCGTAGTCCGGGAAGTCGACGAGCACCCTGTCGAGCTTCGCGAGGCCCTCGGCGGTGCGGCCGGCGGCGATGTAGACCACGGCCTGCGAGAGCAGGTTCGTGCGATCGGGGTTCTTCGCGACATCCGCATCGGCATTCGCGACGGCCTTCGCCGGATCCGATTCCTCGAGGCGATCCTGCGGGATCAGGTGCTCGCCCGCGGGCGCGGCCATCTCCGTGATCCGGTTCGGCAGGTTGTTCGGGATGCCGGCCTCGCTCAGGAGCACGAGCCCCGGGATCGGCGACGGCTTCGAGGGATCCATCGGCGCGGCGTCGATCGACGAGGTCACGATCATCAGCGCGTCCTCGGGGGGAAGCACGGGCTCCACACCCGCATCCTTCGCGACGGCGACGACCGCGGGCTCCTCGATCTTCTTCGAGCGATCCTTCAGCGCGAGCCAGGTCACGATGATCGCGAACACGGCGCCGCCGATCGCGGCGATGGTCATCGGCAGGATCGAGCGCGGCCGCGGCGTCACGAGATCGAGCGTGGGCGGCGGCGCGCTCGAGATCTCCGGCGCGGCGACCCGGCTCGACTTCGACTCGGCCTCGTCGGCGAGCGAGAGGAGCTCGGGATCGTTCGGCGCGTAGGCGAGCGCGCGATCGACGTGCGCGAGCGCCTGGAACGGCCGCGCGGCCGCGATCGCCTCGCGCGCGAGTCGCTTCTCGCGCCGCACGCGGAACGGTGACACGCGCGCCGCGTAGTCCGGCGGTGCGAGGGCGATCGAGGCGCGCTCGCGGGCGTGATCGGATGACTCGATCCAGTCGATCGCGCCGAGCAGCTCCTGCGCGAACACGGCGGCGGTGGGGCGCGAGAGCGGTGCGCGATCGAGCGCCTGGGCGACGAGCTTTGTCAGCTCGGGTGCGCAGCGCGCGTCGACGGCATCGAGCGGCGCGTACGACCCGACGAGCGCCGCGGCGGCCTCCTCGGAGACCCGCGTGCGCGCGAACGGCCGCTTGCCGGCGACCAGCTCGTAGAGCATCACGCCGAGCGCCCAGACATCGGCGGCGGTGCCCACGCCCGAGCCCTCGATCTGCTCGGGCGCCATGTATGGCACCGAGCCGACGGCCGTGCCCTCGGCGGTGTGGCGCGAGAGATCCGGACCCCACGCGAGGCCGAGATCGACGACGACGACCCGGCCGTCGGGGGTGAGCATCACGTTCTCGGGCTTGAGGTCGCGGTGGATCAGCGAGCGCTCGTGCAGCGCCGCGATCGCGG
>JBBRED010000338.1:0-9562 GCA_038203335.1 Haliangiales bacterium
GGATACGGCGACGCGGCAGCGTGCTGCCCGGTGACGCGATACTGCTGGCCGTAGTTGCCCGGCGGCGCGGACATGCCGCCCATCATCGTCTTCGCCGCCGGGTTGTTCGATCCGGGCGGCGCGATGGCATTCATCGGCTGCGACGGCGATACATTCATCGGCTGCGACGGTGTTCCGATCGGCATCTGGCCGGAGTGTTGCTGCTGCGGCGTCGAGTAGTAGCCGCCCGGATACTGGTTCGGCTGCTGCGCCGCGGGATATGCGGACGGATAGCCGTGCTGCGGCGACGGCTGCGCAGCGTTGTACGGATCGGCCTGCATCGGCGGACCCATCGTCGCGCTCGTCGGCGACGCGGTCGGCATCTGGATGTGCATCTGCGGCGGCATCGACGGATGCTGCGTCCGCTGCTGCGGCATCTGACCGCCGCCGTTCGGGCTCGCGTGCATCGGTGCGGGCTGCGCGGGCTGGCTCTGCGTCGGCGCGCGCGGCGGCGGCCGCGGCGGCTTCGACACCGGCGACGCCGCGGCCGTAGGCGCGCGCGATCCCGAGGCGGCCATCGGCGCGGGCATCGGTGCGCCCGGGTTCGGCGGATTCTCGAGCTCGCCGAAGATCTCCGTCGGAGCCTCCTCGCCGAAATCGCCATCATCGTCGTCGCTGCCCTTCTTCTTTCCGGCGGCAGGCGCAGCCGCGGCCGCGCGCGGCTTGGCGGCGGGAGACATCTCCGGCGCGACGCTCGCGGCGACGGCCTGCTCGAGGTCATCGAAGTTCGGGCTGCCAAGCATCGTGGCGTCGCCCTCGGGCACGCCCGCCTCGCCGAACGTCTCGACGACGTCGACCTTCGCCTCCGCCGACGGCACGCCCGCGATCAGGCCATCGCGGCCCACGCGCTTGTACTGCTCGAGGAGCGCGCGCTCCTTGTCGATCTCGCCGGTGAACACTTCCTTCAGCCAGCCCGAGAGCGACTTCGCCGTGAACACGACGTCCTGGCTCATCAGGAACTGCTGGAGGTCGGCCAGCATCTCGCTGCACCACTGGTAGCGATCGTCGACGTCCTTCGCGAGCGCCTTCAGGATCACCCGCTCGACCATCTCCGGGATGTTCGGGTTGATCGAGCGCGGGTTCTGGATGTCGACGTTGCGGACCTTCTCCAGCGTCGAGAAATCGGTCTCGCCCTGGAACAGGCGCTCGCCGGTCAGACACTCGTAGAGCATCGTGCCGAGCGCGAAGATGTCGCTGCGGCGATCGAGCGGCAGGCCGCGGACCTGCTCGGGCGACATGTACCCGAACTTGCCCTTGAGCACGCCCGCCATCGTGCGCGAGTTGCGCGACGTGGCCTTCGCGATGCCGAAGTCGATGACCTTGACCTCGCCCTCGTACGAGACGAGCACGTTCTGTGGCGAGCAATCGCGGTGCACGATCTCGAGCGGACGCCCGAGTGGATCCCGCTTGCGGTGCGCGTAGTCGAGACCCTCGAGAACCTTGGCGATGGCGAAGCACGCCATCGGCACCGGCATCTGCTGCTTGATCTTGCGGAGCCGGTTCTGGATCTGGAGCAGATCCTTGCCCCAGATGTACTCCATCGCGATGAAGTGCGAGCCGTCGATGCGGCCGAGCTCGAAGATCTGGCAGATGTTCGCGTGCGCGAGCTGCCCGGCGATCTTCGCCTCGTCGATGAACATCTTGATGAAGTCGCGGTCCTCGCCCATCGTGGGAAGGATTCGCTTGATCGCGATGATCTTCTCGAAGCCCTCCACGCCGTAGGACTTGGCCTTGAAGACCTCTGCCATCCCGCCGACGCTGATCCGGTCGAGCAGGAGGTATTTCCCAAATGGGACGGGCTGCCTCACTCCGGTTACATCGTAGCTGGTCCTCGCGCGCGATCTCAACGGAGAAGGGGCCTATATCCCTCGGCCGGCAGACATCAGTCCGATCACCGAACAGGTGTCCCGTGGTTGCGCGCCCAGGGCTTTATGCCCCCAGGTGGGATGTAGGTGGGATCAGAAGATTCCCGCAACCCCGAACAACGATTCGCCTCGCGCCGTGGTGGAGACGAAGGGCTGCACCGATTGCTCGCGCGTGCGCCGTCGAAAATTCTTCACACCGTCGTACACACCGTATGCGTAGGTGAGGATCGCGCCGACTCCGCCCGCGACGTTGATCACACGCATGGTCGGCGCGTCTCCGTAGTGGTCGTTGTTCTTGTTGTCACACGTGATGCTCGAGCCGTTATCGCCGCTGACCCGCGTGCACCACGACCGAAGGACGAGCGCGCTCGTGATGTTCGCCGCGAGGAACACGCCGAACACGCTGCCGATCACCACGGCCTTCGTGGTCTCGCCGTTCTGCCACTGCCCGATCGGGGGGAGCAGCGTCAGGACCCAGTAGCGCTTCGATTTCGGCCGGCGCGCCTTCAGCTCGCCGTTGTACTTCGCCTTCACGTCCGTGAAAAACGTCACGACGTCGGGCGGGTACAGCGCGGGATCGAGCTGCGCGTCGAGATCGATCCGCAGGTACGCGACGAAGTGATTCTCGGCATCGAGCCGGCGGCCCAGGAAGAACGCCGCGAGCCCGGCGAGGCGATGCGCCTCGGCGAGATCCGCCGGTGGGAGCTCGCCGCGTAGCAGCGGATCGACGAGCTGGCTGACCTCGAGCCAGTCGCCCGCGGTCGCCGCCGTGTTGCCATCGCGCAGCGAATCGGCCGGCGTCCACGGCGGCGTCTGCGCGTACGCGATCGGCATCGCAACGGCGAGCGCGACGAGCGCCGCGAGCAACCTCACCGCCATGCCGTGACCAGGCGTCGGAGGTGCGGGCGCAGGATGTCGAGGACCTCGCGCGCGGCGCGGGCCGCCATCGCATCGGTCGTGATCGCCTTGTCGCCGACGATCGAATCGGTGACGACGACGCGATCGAACAGCACGCCGACCGCATCGGCGACCACCACGTGAACGCGCGCGCGCGCCAGCGGGATCGTGTCGTTCGAGATCGTGAAGCTGCTGATCTCGAACGAGATGCCGAGATCCGTCCCGCCCGCCTTGATCGTCTTCACCGCGCCATCGGCGTGCAGCAGCTTCGGCTCGATGGCCTTCGGCTCGCGGTGCTGGCGCGCGGCCCACGGCGAGATCTGCGCGACCAGCGCGTGCTCGAGCGCGCCCTGCGCGGCAGAGCTCCCGCTCGTACCGACCCCGACGAGCAGCGGCCGCATCGATGCCTCGGCCGGAACGACGACGACCTTCGGCAGTTTCGGATCGACGGGCACCACGGCACCGGTCTTCAGCGCCTCGAGCTTCTCGCGCACGATCGGCAGGATCTTCGCGGACAGGTCGGCGGTGGCCTTGTCGATGTTCGGCAGCCCCTGGACCTGCGACTGCGTGGTCGCGATCGTGGTGCCGTCGACCGGGTTGCGCACGCGCAGCGAGATGGTGACGAGGTCAGCCTTGGTCGCGCCGATCGTGCCGTCGACGATCAGCCGCGTGCGATCGGGCATCGCCATCTTCGGCCCGACCACGACGACGTCGACGCCACCGGCGACCAGCGCGCGCGCGATCTCGCTCGCGATCGGCTGGCCATAGATCGCGAGCCGCGCATCCGCATCGAGCGGCAACAGCGCGACCGCATCGCCCTTCGGCGCCTCCGCGCGCAGGGGTGCCGAGAGCGTCAGCACCGCGAGCGCGAGGAGGATCCGGATCCCGACCATGCGCCGATCCTACATCGCTGCCGGGTCGGGAACCGCGAGGCGGAACGATCCGTGTGAATCGGTGGTGGCCTCGACGATCGGCCGGGTCTTGTCGAGGCCGGTGCAGGCATCGCACAGGATCTGCACCGACGCGCCGACGACGGGGTTGGTGCTACCGGTGATCGTGACATCGCCGCTGACGTAGACCGCCGGGGGCATCGCGTAGCTGGCCGCCACCGAGGTCCTGTCGTAGGCGACGAACGGACCGACGCGGCCCTTCGGATCAGACCACCGCACGTCGTAGGTCCCACCGGCGGGGATGCTGCCCTCGATGTGGCCGCTCGCATCGCCGATGAAGTGGAGCGCGGGTGCGTTGGCCGCGGCGAGCGCGCCCTTCGGGATCAGATCGAGCGTCGCACCGGAGAGCGGCTCGGTGCCGCCGCCCGCGTTCGTCGAGATCGCCACCATCGCGGGCGCGTCGATGAAGGCCGGCGCCGTCGCCGCCACGCTTCCCACCGCGAGGTCACCCTGCGCCACGGTGGTCACCGCGGCCAGGATGGTCGTGGGCGCGAGCACCGACGGCAGGTTGCCGCCCGCGTCGGTGGTGGTGGGAACGCGGAGGTAGCCCGTCGCGGCGAGGCCGGCGATCGTGCTCGTCGATGCCACGGTGCCGACGATGACGACCGGACGATTCGGCAGCGCGGAGCCGCCGCGCCGCACCGGGACGCCGGCGAGGTTGCGCAGCGTGATGCCCGCGTAGCTGACATCGATCGGGATGCTCGTGGTGATCACGTCGGTGACCTCGAGGCGCGGCAGACCGGTGTTCGCGGGCGGCGTGATCTCGACGGTGACCATCGCGTTCTGGCGGTGGTGGCCGAGCACCGAGAACGTGCCGTTGCCCGCGGTGCTGGTCAGCGTCGTCGGTACGCCGTCGATCGTGATCTGCACGCGCGCGTTTCCGATGCCGGTCGCGCCCTGGTGCACGGTGCCGGTGATCGTATCGGGTGCGGTCAGCATCGCGAGCGTGCCGGTCGGCGAGTAGTTGGCGAGCCGCTGCGGCGCGATGTTCGTCGCGGCGGGGATCACGATCACGTCATGGGGCTGCATCAGCAGGCGCGCCTGGAACGCGCCGGTGCCGCTCGCGAACGTCTCGACCATGGCGCCCGACATGCCCTGTGGATAGAACTGCACGTACGCCGGGATGCCGACGCCGCTCGCGTTGCGCACGGTGCCCGACGCGAGCGTGCTGAGCTCGAGCACGACGGCGCCCATCGCGAAGTCAGAGCCGTCGTGGACCTGGATCGGCCGGTCCACGGTGGGTCCCATCGCGGTCAGCGGCGGGACGATATGCAGGCGCATGTTCTCGAACGTCGCGTCCATCGTGACGTTGACCGTCGCGTGCGCCTGCGGGCAGCTCGCACCGAACGACGGCGACACGTTCAGCGTGACCTCGTACGAACCATCCTCGACCGCGATGAACGTCTTCTCCGAGTGATCGCTCTGCGCGTCCGCGAGCGTGACCGGGTTGCCATCCTTCAGCACGCTCCACGCGTAGCCGAGCGTGCCCGAGGCGTTGCTGACGGAGCTGATCAGCCGGACCTCGCTGTTCGGACCGGCGATGGGCATCGTCGGCGTGTAGCTGATCGTCACGGTGCAGTCGTCGCCCTGGGCGCCGTACTCGCCCGCGCACGCGCCGAGCATCGCGACGATGATGATGAGTGAGATCTTCATCGGACCTCCACGCGCCAGGTCTGGCGCTGGATGCAGGTCGGCTGCGAGATCACCGAGCACGTCGGATCGGTGGGCAGGCAGTTCATCGCCGTGTTCTCGCGGTCGTAGATCTGGACGCGGATCTCGACGATGTCTCCCGGCGTGTAACCGGCGGGATCGAAGTTGAACGTGCTGGCGGTCGCGTTGTTGACGAGCGTGTGCGCCGGCGCGCCCGGGCCCTTGAACCACCACTCGAACCGCGTGACGCCGAGCGCGTCATCGCCGAACTGCGGAGGGAACACGTCGAGATCGTCGATCACCACGGGAACCCGAAACAGCGTGGGCTCGGTGATCGGCAGCGCGGCACCGCCGGTGGCGACGATCGGCGCGACCTGCGCGATGCACGGCGGCGGCGGAGGCACGACGACGAACGGAAGGCTCTTGGTCGTGGCCTTGTCGAGTGGATCGGTCGCGGTGACGCGGATCTCCCAGTCGCCGCTGATCGGCGGCGTGAAGCGCTTCGCGTAGGTTCGCACCGCCGGGTTCATCATCTGGTCGGGGTCCAGCACCACGTCGGTGAGCAGGTTCGGATCCGGCACCTGCGCCGGCGTGAACACCTCCCACGTCGGCGCGCCGAGAGCGATCGGGCCGTCGTCGACGTCGCTCACCGTCGCATAGACGATGACTGCGCGGCCGGGCGTGACGATGTAGTTGCCCGCACGCGAGAGCTCGAGACCCGGGGGACGATCGAGCGCCACGATCACGTACTCCTGCGATGGCTTCGCGGTCGCGCCGAGCTCGTCCTTGGCCTCGAGCACCACGCGCACGTTGCGCACGGGCAGGCCATTGTCCCGGATCAGGGGCACCTTGAACCGCGCATTCGGCAGCGCGTGCTGCGTGTAGAACGGCACCGGATCGCAGTCCGCGCCGCCCACGCCATCGGTGCACGCCTGAACGCGCCAGTCGAAGGTGACGAAGTGATCCTCGGGGTCGTCGTGGGTCTCGGTCAGCTCGACCATGTCGCCCCGATAGACCTCCTGCGAGAGCTGATCGATCGCGATCGACGGCCGCTGGTTGATCTCCTCCGTGTAGAAGCACCCGGAGGTGCCAACGAGGGCGAGCGCTGCGAGAAGTCGAGCCACTGCCTTCAGGGTGTTGCAACCACCCTGCCAGGCGCAAGTGCTGGAATCACGGTCGGCCTCGGCCCGGATCACGACAGGGATGTCCTGGATCACGGTCCCGGATAGCAATCGAGCTCCGGCGCCTGCTTGAGATGGCAGGGCCCGTTGAACGTGATCGGCTTCTCGACGCCGCCCGCCTTCACCCGCAGCCGGCTGACCTTGACCTTCGCGATCGAGCCCGCCTTGTAGGCGACCCCATCGATGGTGGCATCGATCTCGATCACGACCTCGACCGTGGGCAGCAGCTCGCCGGTCGCGGTCACGCTGCCACCCGCGGGGACCTCGACCGTCTTTGTCCACTTGTGGTCGAGCCCGGTCTGATCGCAACGCACCGTGTGGGATCCGGCGTCGACCTCGATCGCGAACGACTTGCCCGCGGTCTGTCGGCCGACGGGCTTGCCGTCGATCGAGACGTCGCACCACGGCGCGGCCTTGACGACGATCGTGCCCTTCCCCACCACGGCCGCATCCGCCGGCAAGAGCGGCGGTGCATCCGGCGGCGGCGCGCCGGCGTCCGCGACTACGGCCATGCCGGCCGCCGCATCCTTCTTCACCGTCACGCCCGCGTCCTTTGACTTCCTGACCGCGGCATCGGGGAGCGCGTCGACGACGTCGGTCCCCGCGTCGGCGACCACGACCGGCGCGGCATCGGGGGCTGCATCCGCGGGCGCCCGCGCGACCACGCCGGCATCGAGCGGCTCGCTACCGCCACCGGCGAGCTGGAACGCGAGCGCGGTCCCGCCGCCGGCGAGTGCGAGGCCGAGCGCGGCGATCGCGAGCACCTTCTTGCGCTGCGTCGAGCGGCCGCTATCCGCGACCTTGTCGAGCAGGGTGATCACCGCCGGATCTCCCGGCGCCAGCGAGCTCGCGCGATCCGCGAGCGCCATCGCGCGCGGCAGCTTCGCTTCGGCCAGCGCCTGCTTCGCCGAGGCGATCACATTCGCCACGATCTTCGGCGTGCGCTGCTTCACGTACGCGGCTGGATCCGCGAAGTACGCGATCACCTCGTCGGCGGGCTCGCCGAGGCCCCCGGCGGATGCGATCGCACGCAGCTCCGCCGAGGCTGCCGCCGCCGAGGCCACGCGCTGCTCCGGCTCGGTCGCCATCATCCGCTCGATCAATCGCGACAGGTCCGGCCCCACCGACGGGCGCTTCTTGACCGGCGACACCATCGAACCGGTCGCGATCTGCGCGAGCACCTTCGCCGGGCTGCCCGCGTACGGCAGCGTGCCGGTGGCGAGCTGGTAGAGCGTGGCGCCGAGCGAGTACAGATCGCTCTTCGCCGTGGCCACATCGCCGCTCGCCTGCTCCGGGCTCATGTACGCGGGCGTGCCGAGCAGCGCGCCCGTCTTCGTCACGAGCGAGTCCTCGGTCTCGAGCCGCGCCACGCCGAAGTCCGTGAGCAGCACGCGCCCGTCGTGCGAGATCATGACGTTCGCGGGCTTCATGTCGCGATGGACGATCGAGGCCCGGTGCGCCGCGCCGAGTGCATCCGCGAGCAGCGCACCGACGCACGCGGCGACCTCGGCGAACATCGGCCCGCGCTGCTCGATCTCGGCGAGCAGCGAGCGCCCGCGGATCATCTCCATCACGATGTACGGCGGGTCATCGCCCTCGGCACCGCCGACGTCGTAGATGCGGAGGATGTTCGCCTGCTCCAGCCCCGCCGCCGCGCGCGCCTCGCGCTGGAACCTCCGCACGATCTCGTCGCGCCGCGCGAGGTGGGGGAACAGGACCTTCACCGCGACGTCGCGCCGCAGCTCCTTGTCGCGCGCCTTGAACACCTGCGCCATGCCGCCCTCGCCGAGCTCCTCGGCGAGCTCGTAGCGTCCGAGCGTGTCGCCCGAGCGCACGCCGCGTGGGCCACGCACGGAGGCCGAGGCGGACGGAGCGGTGCTCTCGACACCGTCGGTGGAGGCGTGCGTATCGGCGACGGCCGGATCGGTATCGTCGTGGGGTTCGCCGGCCACGCTCAGCTAGCCGACCACACCACGTGGCCGGTCTTGCCGTCGGCCTTCGCCCGCTTCATCGCCTTGCCGAGTCGGCGGCCGAGCTCGTCGGCGCCGGTGTTGAGCGTGAGCCCCTCGGTGTGGGCGATCGCGGCCACCAGGTGCAGCGACGACGGATCGCCCGGCAGCGTGGCGCGCTTGCCATCGAACGCGGACTCGGAGCTCGCGAGGAACGGCATCGCGTGCTCGGGCGTCATCACCGCGATGAAGTCGGAGCCGCCGATGTGGCCGACGAACGCGCCGCCACCGGAGGCCGCACGCGCCGCCTCGAGCAACCACGCGCCGAGGTTCTTGACGGTGTCCTCCGAGGACACGATACCGATCGCGTCGGCGTAGGCGTCGAAGTTGAGGATGTCGATGTGAACGACCGCGGTGGGCTTCCCGCTCTTGAGCGCCCCCTCGATCTCCTCGTCGATCGCGTTCGAGCCCGGGAGGTTCGTGGTCGGGTTGCGATTGCGCTCGCGCCGCGCGGAGCGCACCAGCGCCTTCACGCGCGCGCTCATCTCGCGGAGGTCGAACGGCTTGGACATGTAGGCGTCGGCGCCGGCCTCGAGACCCTGGACCTGGTCATCGGTCGACGCGAGCGCGGTCAGCATCAGGATCGGGGTCCGCGACCACATCACATCGGCCTTGAGCCGGCGGGCGACCTCGAGGCCGTCCACGCGGGGCATCATCACGTCGAGGACCAGGAGGTCCGGGTCGTGCGCCTTGACGAGCTTCAGCGCCTCGTCGCCGTCGCGAGCACGCAGGCAAAGGAAACCGGCATCGCCAAGCGCCATGTTGACCATGTGCGCGATGGCGTCGTCATCCTCAGCGATCACGATCTTCTTGAGAAGCATCGAAGACACCCGTGTGATACCGCTGATCTAGAGACCGCGTCAATGAAAGGCCGTACCCCTCCGCTCGACCCCCAGGTCGAGACCTCTCGGCTTGCCAATGGGCTTGCGGTGACCACCGTCACCCTGCCCCACCTCCACACGGCCGTGGTG
>JBBRED010000339.1:0-9544 GCA_038203335.1 Haliangiales bacterium
TCGGTGGTCGGTGGTCGGTGGTCGGTGGTCGGTGGTCGGTGGTCGGTGGTCGGTGGTCGGTGGTCGGTGGTGGGTGGTCGGTGGTCTGTGGTCGGTGGTCGGTGGTCGGTGGTCGGTGGTCGGTGGTCGGTCGTAGGTTGATGGGTGGCTCGTTGTGTCGTCGGTGGCGCGTGCGTGGTTGCCTCTTCCCCCGAATCGAAGATTCGAAGGCTGCGGCGTCCTTCGCGTGGGCAAGCGCGGAGGACCCTGTGGGCGGGTGCCGACGCCACAACGCACGCGTTCGCACGAGCGTTCGCCGGCAGCCGTCCACAAGTCCGACGCGACCGCCTGCGCTCTCCACCGCCGGTCAGCGTGGTGTTCCATGCCACGAGCACACCATTGCCCGCGTTCGCGCGGTGACCCGACACGTGATCCGCCTCTTCCCCCGAATCGAAGATTCGAAGGCTGCGGCGTCCTTCGCGTGGGCAAGCGCGGAGGACCCTGTGGGCGGGTGCCGACGCCACAACGCACGCGTTCGCACGAGCCTTCGCCGGCAGCCGTCCACAAGTCCGACGCGACCGGCTGCGCTCTCCACCGCCGGTCAGCGTGGCGTTCGAAGCCACGCACACACCACGGCCCGCGTTCGCGCGGCGACCCGACACGCGATCCGCCTCGTCCCCGAATCGAAGATTCGAAGGCTGCGACCGCCTGCGCTCTCCACCGCCGGTCAGCGTGGCGTTCGAAGCCACGAACACACCACTGCCCGCGTTCGTGCGGTGACCCGAGACGGGATCCGCCCCGTCCGCCGAATCGAAGATTCGAACGCTGCGGCATCATTGGCGTGGGCAAGCGCGGAGGACCCAGTGGGCGGGTGCCGACGCCAGAATGCTCGCGCTCGCACGAACGTTCGCCGAGAGCCGTCCACAAGTCCGACGCGACCGCCTGCGATGTCCACCGCCCATCAGCGTGGTGCTCGAAGCCACGCACATGCCGATGCGCGCGTTCCCGCGGCGACCTGATCCCGAACAGCCTTGTCCGCGACTCCAAGGCTGCTGCGTCAGTCGGGAGGGCAAGGGTGGAGGACCTCTGCGGGCACCGACGCCGCAACGCACGCGGTAGTCCGACGCGACCGCATGCCCACCGCCGGTCAGCGTGGTGGTCGGCGAAGGCTGCGGCGTCATTCGCGGGGAGATCCCGTGGGCGGTCGTTCGCTGGCAGCGCTTCGCACCTTTGACGGGCCGCTATTGCTTGGTCTTGACGGTCAGCGCGGAGAGCTTCGCATCGATCATCGGCAGCGACTGGCGGAGCGCCACGGCGAGCTCGTCGTGGGTGCGCGCGCTCCTCGGCGGTGTGGCGTCGACGTCGATCAGGGGCCACAGCTTCTCGCTGATCTCCGGCGGGAGGGCGGTCTCGAGGTACTCGAGCGCGGTCGCGCGCAGATCGAGATCCTGCGTGTGCAGGCTCTGGAACGCGATCCGGACCGGCTCGGGTGGGAGGGCGAAGGCGAGCACGTTGAAGATGTGGGCGAGGGCGGTCGATGACGAGAGGGCCGCGTGCGGCACCGCGCCTTGGGCGAGGACCTTCGCGAGGTTTGCGTCGGTGTCGAGGAGCCGGTAGTTGCGGAGGACGCTCTGGCCCACGGAGAGCTCCCGCTCGACGGCGAGGTAGGCGTCGTCGGCGGTGAACGGCACGGTGTGGCCCGCGTGGCGGATCTCGAGCAACGCGCGGCCTGCGCGGTAGCGCACCTCGAAGCGGAGGTCGCCGAGGGCGCGAGCGAGGGACCATGCGGCGAGGCCGGGCTCGCCGGCGGTCAGGACGGCGGGGAGCCGGCGCCGGACCGTGAAGTCGCGATCGGGGTCGAGAAGAGCGTCCGCGATCGCGCCGGTCGCGCGAGGTGCGAGCCTCACGAGCATGCGGAGCGCATCGGCGGCGACGGCGTCCCAGGCCACCAGCGGGAGGATGAGCGGCACGAGCTCGTGCGACACATCGCCCGCGAGGGTCCCTCGAACGCGGAGAGGGTCGCGCGATCGGAGCTCGGCGATCTGGTCGAGGGTCGGATCGCTGCGCAGCGAGTCGGCGGCCGTGGGTGCGCCGCGCGGCTCCGAGCGGTTCGAGGACCTCCGCATCGGCGAGGGGATGATCACCTCGCGGGCGACGGGCTCGGCCGCGGCCTCGCGGATGCTCGCGACATCGAGACGGAGCAGTGAGAGCGCTGTCAGATCGCCGCCGGACTCCGACATGGTCGGTGATCCGAGCGACGTCCACCGCAGCGGACTGGTCTCCGGCGGCTTCGATGGATCGACAGTTCCCTGCGCCTGGGCGACGAGGCTGTGCGCGAGGGCGCTCGTGTATGCCCGCGGGACACGCGCGGCGAACGCGAGGCACACCGCGCCGACGCCGGCTGCGACGAGGAGCAGGGGTGTGCGCGCGTCGACCGCGAGATAGACGACGAGCGCGATGACGCCTGCGCCGAGGAGGTCGCCGACGCGCTCGGCACCGACGTCGAGCACGACCTTGGCCGACCGCTTCTCGTGATCGGGGAGTGGAGCATAGAGGAGCTCGTACCCGCCGCGGTAGATCGAGCTCCGCACGATCGCCTCGGCGCCGCGCGCGATCATCGCGGAGTAGAGGCCGGGGATGAACACCGCGGCGAGCCCGAAGCCGGTCACCGTGAACGGCAGCGTGCCGACGGTGCGGGCAATCCCGAGCGCACGGAGCACGCGCGGGACGGCGAGGATCTGCATCGCCGCGGTCACGATGCTGGTACCGAGATGGTAGATGGCGAGGATCCGCAGGGGCCCGTTCGCACGTCCCGTGACGACCTCGGCCTTGAACACGTAGTCGAGCGCGGCGGCCCCCATGGCACCGAGCACGACGACGATGGCGAGGTTGCGCAGGAGGGCGCTCCGGCCGATCGTGCGGATCGACGCGAGCGGCGCGAGGGCCTCCGGAGCGGGCATGTGGTGAGGCTCGTGGACGGCGAGCGAATGGATGACGAGCGCGGACACTCCCTGGAGGAAGGCGAGCGCGAGCAGGATCATGTTCGGCTCGAGATAGACCGCGGTGCGCTCGGCGATGATGCCGCCGAGAATGCCGCCGACCGTGGCGCCCACCCCGATCCGCCCGACGTAGCGCTTCGCCGTGCGGACGTCGAAGCGTTCGTTGACGATCGACCAGAAGCCGGAGACGAGCACGGCGCCGAACGAGCCGAGGTGAAAGAACACGATGACCGCGGCGGCCTTCGGATGGCGATCGAGGAGCTGCCACTCGCCGATCAACATCGTCGCGCTGATGAGGTTCAGGATCGGCAGTAGCCGGTCCGGCGAGAACCGCACGAACAGACGCGACGCGACCAGCACGATCGGCAGCGAGAGGGCCGCGGAGATCCCCACGAACATGGGGAGCTGCTCGACCGAGAAGTTCGAGAGGAGGATCGCGTCGCGCGCCGCCTTGCTCGCGACGAACCCGGAGAGCACGGTCACCGCCGCGATCACCGCGACGCGCGCTGCTCGGCGCAGCTCTTCCTCTCGTGACGCCATCGCTAGGACTCGACCGAGTTACGGACCACCGGCGTCGGTCGCCGGCGCACCGGGGGCGCCGAGCCCAGGGCGGCGGGGTCCTGAAACGGCCGCTCGGCGAGATCCGGGACGTGGGCCGACCACCAGGTGCGCGCGCGCTGCTGCGTCCACGGCGACCCGAGGGCCACCGCGTCGAGCCGGCGCTGGAGCTCCTCGGCGGACTGCGGACGATCCTCGGGCTTCTTCTCGAGGCACGCGAGAATGATCGCGTCGAGCTCGGCGGGGATCGGGAGCTCTGATTGCTTCGAGGGCGGCGCGGGCTGGTCGCGGATATGTGCCGCGATCATCGCCGCCGATGTCTCGGCCTCGAATACGAGCTTCCCGGTCAGCATGTAGTACGCGACGCATCCGAGGGCGTAGAGATCGCCGCGGGCATCGAACCGGTTGTGGGCCGCGGACTCCGGCGCGAGGTACGCCGGGGTTCCCGACACCGCGCCTTCATTCGTCAGCCGGATATCGGCGCTCAGGTTCCGCACGAGGCCGAAGTCCAGGACCTTGACGAAGTCGACCTCGAGGCCGACCGCGCACAGGTAGATGTTCGCCGGCTTGATGTCGCGATGGATCAGGCTCCGGCGATGCGCTTCGGCGAGGGAGTCACACGCCTGGCGAAGCAGGTAGATCACGCGCTCGGCAGGAACCGGTCCATGCCTCTCGACCAGCGTCTCGAGATCGAGCCCGTAGAGCAGCTCCATCACGTAGTACAGGGTGCCATCGTGCGTGTGCCCGAAGTCGAACACGGCAACGGTGTGCGGCGACGACAGCATCGCGGTGGCCTGCACCTCGCGCTGGAAGCGGATGTTCAGCGCTTCGCGCTCGGCGGCGGGCAGGCGCGAGGTGAGCTCGCGGCGCAGCAGCTTCACCGCCGCCGGGCGGATCAAGGAGTGATGCTCCGCGCGCCAGACCTCGCCCATGCCACCGTGCCCCAGCTGTTCCACCAGCTCGTAGGCGCCGAGCCGGCGCGCCTGTTCGACCTGACGACCCAGCCCGTGCATCACCTTGCTGATGAACACCGAGATCTGCGCACCGGCGATGCCGCCGAGCACGGGAGTCCACGCCATCGCGTTGGTTGGAATCCCACGACGAGAGATGAGTCCATGCAGCGCGATCGCCGCGGGGATCGTGGCCGCCGTCGCGAAGGCGGCCACCACGGCGCGCCGCGGACTGACCGGTAGTAACGTGAACGCCAGGATCCAGATGCAGACGACCGGCACGCCGACGCGGGACGATTGCTGCTCCGCCACGCTGATGCACAGACCGCCGAGGACCTGGAACCACAGTCCATAGGCGAGGATCGTCGACGGTGACAGCTTCGACCGGGTGATCCCGATCATCGCGCAGGCCGCCGCAAACCCGATCCCGATCGCGATGTAGTTGATGCTGGCGTTCGCGTTGAACGGCATCGAGATCACGCGGAAGTGTACGAGCGTTGTCACCAGCGTGAAGACCACCGCGATGAACCCGAACACGCTCGCGAGCGCCGCGAGTCGGGGGACCGCGGCGACCGCCGGATCGCCATACGAAGCCGACGTCGAGGCGCTCGGATGCGGACCTTTTCGAAGCGACACGGTCGCCTGCTCACCCATACGGACCACGGCCTACGCTACCGCGCTCTCGCTGCTTCTGCGCGCCGTCGGGGGACTCGTTCTGAGGCGCGAGGCGTGCCTGGAGTCGGCGCATGGCGCGAGCAGGCGTGATCGCGAGGCTCGTGGCGATGGCGACCTGCACGACGCTCGCCGATCATCGGCGACGGGCGGCGCGGGTTCGCGGCCGCTGGCCGCTCCTAGCGACCCGTGACCAAGAGATCGAGCGCTGCGATCAGCGGCGCACGATGGAGTGCGAGCGATCCCACGATCGCGCCTAGCTCGGTGCGCGGGATCGCGGAGAGCTGGGGCACGAGGATCACGTAGTCGTCATCGCGGATCCTCACCTGAGGCGTCAGGCGGGTCACCTGGTTGCGCGTACCGGGTGCGGAGAACCATGGGAATCACCACACGCGATCCGAGGCGCGCGTGGAGGTCGGCCTGAACATCGACGACCAGGGGATAGATCGTCGAGCTGCGTGTTTTGTCGACGTCGAACTGCGCCATCAGAATTGTCGAAAGCCGTCCGAGAACAGGCCGTGTTTCTCGATGAACGAGTTGTAGTAGTCCATCGCGGCTTCGTTCTCGGAGAGCCACCGCGTTTGCTCTGCTTCCACGATCACCTTCTCGAGAGCGGATTCCACGACCTCCGAGACGTTGAGCTCGAGTGAGCGCGCGCGTTCGACGAGGTCAGCGCGGAGCGAGAGGTTCGTGGGGACTTTTCGCGTATTGGCTGACATCGGGCGCTTCGCGCTGGAACGAGCAGCTTTGCGGCGCGCAGATCTCGTGCGCATAGTCTATGTGCATGGAAACCAAGCGACAACGACGCGCTCAGCGCGGGCGGAACTTCTTCGCCGGGGCGCGTGAGCGCGCGCGCTTCGTGACGGTGGGCATCTGGATGCCGAGCTCTCGCACATCGACGCGACCGATGCCGACCTGATCGCCGCGGCGCGTGCTGGAGATCGTGGGGTACTCGCCGCGCGAGGCCTCGATCAAACCCGCACCTTCGAGCGCGCGCAGCAGATCGAGGATCTGCCGCTCGGGCCAGCCGCGCAGGCAGCCGCGCTCCGGCATCTCCTCGAACCGGGGATCCTCGTCAGTACCGAGCGCGAGCTTCGCGACGCGGGTGCGGCCGTACCGGCCGTTGAGCGCGCCCACCAGCAGGAGCAGCTTCTGGATCGCCGTGACCTCGGAGTCCGCGAGGCCGGTGGTGTGGCCGTGCGCGATCGCCTCGCAGTTGTCGCAGGCACCGCAGGTGCGATCGCGCGACGCCCAGTCCTGGTCGCCGAAGTACTCGAGCACGAACTGCCGGCGGCAGCGCGGGTAGTACGCGTACTCGACCATCGTGCGCAGCTTGCGGCGCTCGACCTCGGCGCGCCGGCGCAGGCTCTCCACATCCAGCGGCTGGAACACGCCGGGCGCGGGGCGCGTGGCGACGATGCGCTCGTCGTCGCGGCCGATCATGCCGTGCCGCTCGAGCAAGCGAAGCGCCGCGCCGATGGTGGCGTTGGACAGGCTCTTCTCGTCGCCGGTGAGCGCGCCGACGTGCTTCTTCAGCCGCGCCTCGAGCTCGTCCTCGTACGGCGAGAGCAGGCCGAGCTCCGGCTTGTCCCGGATCAGCTTCCACATGCCGCGCAGGATCTCCGCAGACGGGTACGAGGCATCGATCAGGAAGTCCTGGAGCCGGATGTCCCCGTGGTTGAACAGCAGCACGCAGCGCGTGGGCTTGCCGTCGCGCCCGCCGCGGCCGGCCTCCTGGTAGTACGCCTCGGGGCTGCGCGGGATGTCCGCGTGCACGACGAGGCGGATGTCGCTCTTGTCGACACCCATGCCGAACGCGTTGGTGGCGACGATGACATCGAGCTCGCCGGCCATGAACACGTCCTGCGCGCCCTCGCGGACCTTGCCCTCGAGACCCGCGTGATAGACGCGCGCGCGCATGCCCGCCGCCTTGAGATCGACGGCGTACTTCTCGGCGTTCTTGCGTGTGGCCGCGTACACGAGCGCGACGCCGCCATCGCGGGTGCGCACGAGCTCGATCATCTGCTCGACCTTGTTATCCGGCCCGCCGGCCTTCGCGACCGAGTACGTCAGGTTCGGTCGGTCAAAACCACGCACGTGAAGGACCGGCGACTCGAACCCGAGCTGCGTGGCGATATCGACGCGCACTTCGGGGGTGGCAGTGGCCGTGAACGCGGCGATCCGCGGCGCGCCGAGGTTCTTCACGAGCTCCCCGAGCCGGCGATAGTCCGGGCGGAAGTCGTGGCCCCATTCGCTGATGCAGTGCGCCTCGTCGATCGCGATGAGCGCGATCTTCGGCGCGATCGCCTGCAGGACATCGATGAACCGCGGACTGCGGAACCGCTCGGGCGCGACGTACACCAGCGTGTACATCCCGGCGCGGATGCCCTCCAGGATCTGGCCCTTCTCGTCCGCGCCCGACGCCGAGGTCAAGGCCACGGCCGGAACCCCGCGCGCGTTGAGCACGTCGACCTGGTCCTTCATGAGCGCGATGAGCGGCGAGACGACGAGCGTGATCCCGCCGCGCTCGGCCAGAACGACCGCAGGCAGCTGATAGCACAGCGACTTTCCGGCCCCGGTGGGCATCACGGCGATGACCTGGCGGCCTGCGAAAATGTCGGCGATGACCTCCGCCTGACCCGGCCGCATCGTGGTGTGGCCGAACGCGGCGAGGGCGCGCGTCAGCACGGCGTGCCCATCCCCGTTCTCGCGTGCGCCCGTGGCCAGCATCGGGACGGACCCTAGCAGAGGGGTACGACATCACGAAGCACTCGATTTCACGTCCGATTTTCGGACACACCCGACTACCTTCGCGCTACCCCACCAGGCTTTGGAGTTCGCCGTCCGGGTCCCTTATCATGGGCCATGCTTCGCCGATTTCGGGTCGCGATGATGGCCCTTGGTGCGCTCGCAGCTCCCGCTGCCGCCGCGCCGTGTCCCAGCGCGGGGCCGAACCTCTCGCTCACCAACACGACCTGCCAGATGTCGGGTGTGTTCACGTTCACCTCGATCACGCTCGTCAACAGCACGATCCAGGTCAACCCGTTCGACGGCATCAACCACATCACGACCGGCAACCTCGAGCTGCGCGCGCACACGATCTCGATCGACGGCACGTCGAAGATCGTCGCCCGTGGATCCGGTTACCAGACGAAGCTGTGCGGTAACGGCACCGGCCCCGATCTCCAGCGCGGCATCGGCGACTCGTTCGCGTTCGCCACTCCGGTGGTCACGCTCACCGACGCGGCCGGCGGCTTCACGTCCGCGCTGATCGGCAAGACGCTGACGATCTCCGGCGCGACCACCGTCGCGAACAACGGCCGGTTCACGATCACCGCGGTTCCGTCCGCGACGACGTTGCAGTACCGGCATCCGGGCGGCGTGGCCGAGGCGTACACCGGCACGTACGCGATCGCGAGCCTCGGCGGCCGCGGCGGCTGCTCGGTGCGCGACTCCGGCGGCGGCGGCGCGCACTTCGGCGGCGGCGGCCGCGGCACGAAGGACAACCCGGGCTCGTTCCCCGCGGGCTACGAGGAGGACTGCAGCTCGACCGTCGCGGAGGGCGGCCTCGGCGTGACGGTGTCCTACAACGCGACCCAGACGATCGCCGCGTGCTCGGTCGCCACGCCGACCTCGTGCACCACGAACGACGGCCTGCCGACGGTCGCCGGCTCGCTGTTCTTCCACTCGATCTACCAGCCCGAGTTCGGGCAGTCGGGCGGTGACAAGGGTTGCCTCGACGGCGACGGCACCGATCCCGCCGCCACCGGAACATCGAAGGGCCTGATGGTCGGCGGCGGCGGTGGCGGTCGCATCGTCCTCGCGGGCCTCAACGCCGGCGGTGGTCTGGTCACGATCAACGGCACGCTCGACGCGAACGGCAAGCGCGGGTGCGGCATCGGCAACGACTCGGGCGGCGGCGGCGCCGGCGGCACGATCCTTGTCGTCGGCGACAACGTGACGATCGGCGCGACGGCGCTCGTCACCGCCGCCGGCGGCCTCGGCGGCGACACGCAGGGCAGCGCGACCGATCCCACGGGCGAGTGCGTCGCGCCGTTCCAGCAGGGCACCACGGCCGACGACTGCGGCGGCGGCGGCGGTGGCGGCGTGGTCTCCGTGCTCTCCGGCGTCAGCGCGAACATCAACGACGAGGCCGTGTTCAGCGTCAACGGCGCGGCCGGCGGCGTGTCGGCGCTGTGCCGCGGCGAGGCCGGTGGCGGTGTCGGCGAGCTCCAGATCTCCGGCGGCTACGTCGGTGAGTTCTGCGACGGCTACGACAACGACTTCAACGACCAGGTCGACGAGGGCTTCCCCGTCCTCAACTGCGGCACCACGTCGATGCCATCGTGCATGAACGGCGTGCCGCAGCAGTGCCCTCCGGACGTC
>JBBRED010000340.1:0-9536 GCA_038203335.1 Haliangiales bacterium
CGAAAGATCGGCGAGGGCGGGATGTCGTTCATCTACGAGATCCAGCACATCAAGCTGCTGCGCTCGTTCGCGCTCAAGGGGCTCTTGCCGCAGTGGGCGCACAACATGGAGGCGGCGCAGCGGTTCGAGCGCGAGGCCGAGCTGCTCGGCAGCCTGCGCCACCCGAACGTGATCGACATCGCCGACTGGATCTACCTGGGCGACGGCACGCCGTGCATGGTGCTCGAGTTCCTCCACGGCGCGACGCTGCAGACCCGGCTCACGCGTGGGCCGCTGCCGTTCGAAGCGATCGCCCGCCTCGCGGAGCACACCTGCTCGGCGCTCGCGCTCGCGCACCGCAACGGCATCACGCACCGCGACGTGAAGCCAGAGAACATCTTCATCTCGATCGATGACTCCGGCGACGACCGCGTGAAGCTGCTCGACTTCGGTGTGTCGAAGCTGCGCGGTGTGGGTCGGTTGAGCGGCGTGTACCGGATGCTCGGAACGCCGTCGTACATGTCGCCGGAGCAGGCCTCGGGCAACAACGACGCCGTCGGGCCGTCATCGGATTGCTGGGCGATGGGCGCGATCCTCTACGAGATGGCGACGCGCGAGGTCGCATTCAAGGGCGTCGATATCCAGCAGACGCTGATGCTGATCCTCGAGGCCAAGCCGCCGCCGATGTTGCACTTCCGGCCCGATGCGCCGCCGGACTTCGTCGACCTCGTCGACCGCTGCCTGTCGCACGATCCCGAGCGCCGGATCCAGACCATCGACGATCTGCGGTTCCGCCTGCGCAACGCGCTGCCGCCGCCGGGGCGCACGCCGCTGCTCCAGCCGAAGCGCACCACGCAGACGCCGTTCGGGGGCACGCCGGTCACCGGTCCTCCGACGCCGGGCGTCGTGGGACCGCGCACGCTGACCGGCACCACGAATCCGAACCAGGTCGGTGCGATGGTCGCGCCGGCGCCGGTGAACACGCGGCGCTGGATCATCGTGGTGATCGCGATCGTGTTCGCCACGCTCGGCAACCTCGCCATCGCGCTGCTGACCTAGTTCGCGGCGAGCGCCGTGCTCGTCTCGGTGAGCTCCGCGGAGACGCGCTCGCCATCGGCGACGATCACGAAGCGAAGCGGCGTGCGATCGGGCGTGGTCGACAGCCAGATCGTGATGTCGACGGGAGCCGACTGATCGATCGCGCGGGCCGTGCCGTGGATCTTGAGCGCGCGGTGACCCTGCGCCTCGTCGTGCGTCGGTCGCTCGACATCGAGTCGGTACAGCGTGTGGCGCAGGACGAACCACAGATAGGCGGGCGGAGCGTCGCCGAGAGACCACGCGCGGACCGAGCCGATCGCGGTGTGCAGCGTGTGCAGGGTGGTGCCCCCGGGGACGGCGAGGCGAGGGCCGCCATCGAACGCGTAGTGCGTGCCGTCGATCGCGACGACGACCGAGCTCGCATCGCCGCTCATCGTGAGGCCTTCGCGCGAGGACGCAGGAGCGCCGCGC
Source organism: Haliangiales bacterium (assembly GCA_038203335.1). GTDB lineage: Bacteria > Myxococcota_A > Polyangia > Haliangiales > Haliangiaceae > JABFXX01. The sequence goes on from JBBRED010000340.1 coordinate 1,489, forward strand.
ACGATCGCGGTGACGAGCTGGTACGTCACCTTCGCGAATGCGCGGGCGAGCGCCGTGGTGGAGAAGCTCGAGCGCGCTTCGCCGGCCGACACCGACAGCGTGGCGCGGCCGACCTGCATGGCCTGCCAGTAGACGTTCCACACCATCTCCTCGCCGGGAGCGAGCACGAGGCCGATCGCGGGCAGCGCCGTCGGTGGCGCGTCGACGAGCGGGATCGTCGAACCGGGACGCGGACCGCAGGCGGCGAGGACGAGGGCACATGCACAGAGGGTTCGGAGCATCGGGCGACTCCTCATGGAGACGCGCGGCCGTGCGGAATGCACGCGCGCGATCGGACTCTGCCGGACCTCGCCGGTGATTGCACGGCGTGGTGGAATGGCAGGACCGTGGCGATCGAAGACGAGTGGCTCGAGGGGTGGGACCCCACGCCCGGCATCGTCTCGGTCTGGGCGGAGGGCGACGGCCGGGTCGCCGTGTGGCGGCGCAGCGCCGGGCAGCTGGTGCGCGAGGACGCGCGGTTCCGCCCGTGGGTCCTGCTCGCGCACCTCGACGACCTCGGCTTGGGAATCACGCATCGCGAGCTCGGCGGCACCAACCCGCTGCGCTTCCTCGTGCGCGGCGATGACATGCCCACCCTCTCGGGCGCGATCCTGCGCGCGGCGAGCCGGCGACTCGGGTACGCGGTCACGCACCTGCGCGACCTCGGCGATGGCGAGGTGCTCGTGCTTCCCGCCGAGGAGCAGTACCTCGTGGCCTCGGGCCGCACGTACTTCAAGGAGCTGCCGTTCGACGAGCTCCGGCGCATGCAGTTCGATCTCGAGACCACGGGTCTCGATCCGCAGCAGGATCGGATCTTCATGATCGCGGTCCGTGATCCCGATGGCCAGGTCGAGCTGATCGAGGGCGCCGACGAGGCGGCCTTGATCGCGCGGCTCGTGGACGTGGTGCGGACCGCGGATCCCGACGTGATCGAGAACCACAACCTGCACGGCTTCGATCTGCCGTTCCTCGATCGCCGCTCGAAGATCCTCGGCGTGCCGCTCACCCTCGGCCGCATCGGCGGGCCGGGGCTGCGGCAGCGAGGTGCGCGTCGTGGGGCGGCGAGTGGCGCCGATGCGAGCCGGCGCGTGCGGTTCGTGGCGCCCGGCCGCGAGCTGATCGACACGCTCGACGCGGTCATTCGCCACGACTTCGCGACGCGCGACCTGCCGGGCCACGGGCTCAAGGCCGTGGCGCGGCACCTCGGCCTCGCGGGTCCCGACCGCGAGCACGTGCGCGGCGATCAGATCCATGCGGTCTACCTGCGCGATCCGGATCGCGTGCGCCGCTACGCGACGGCCGATGTCGACGAGGTCGCCGGTCTCGCCCGGCTGATGGGCGGTCCCGCGTTCGCGCTCGCGCGCATGGCGCCCCGCCGTTACGAGCGGCTCGCCGACGCCGGCCCCGCTACCGGCGTGATCGACCCGCTGCTCGTGCGCGCGTACCTGCGATCGAACACCGCGCTACCCGTGCATGCGCCCGGCGATGGCACGCAGCACAGCGGCGCCGCGCTGCACCTGTTCGCGGCGGGCGTCGCGCACCGGGTCGTGAAGGCCGACGTGGCGAGCCTCTATCCGTCGCTGATGCGCTCGTTCCGGATCGGCCCGGCGCGCGACTCGATCGGCGCGATGCTCGCGCTCGTCGATCGCCTGGTCGAGCGCCGGCTCGCCGCCAAGGCCGCCGGCCGCGCCGCCCCGGTCGGCTCGGTCGAGCGCTCGACGCACGAGGCGATGTCGGCGGCGATGAAGCTCGTGATCAACTCCGCCTACGGATACCTCGGCGCCGGCGGCCTGACGCGGTTCGCCGACGTCCACGCCGCGAACGAGATCACGCGCCGCGGCCGCGCGCTCCTCGACCTGATGTGCACCGAGCTCGCGATGCGCGGCGTTCGCCTGCTCGAGGCCGATACCGACGGCGTCTACTTCTCCGTGCCCGCCTCGTGGACCACCGACGACGAACAGCGCGTGGTCGCCGAGGTCGCGGCGCTCCTTCCACCCATGGTCCAGCTCGAGCTCGACGGGCGCTACGCCGCGATGCTCTCGCACGAGCCGAAGAACTACGCGCTCCTCACCTACGAGGGCGAGTTGATCCTGCGCGGGGTGGCCTTCCGCTCGAGCCGCGCCGAGCCCTACGGCGAGGCCTTCCTGCGCGCCGCGATCGGCCGCCTCCTCGTGGGCGACGTCGCCGGCGTGCACGCCGCCTACCTCGGCGTGATCTCGGCTCTGCGCCGCCGCGAGGTTCCGACCTTCGACGTGTCGTCGCGCGTTCGCCTGACGAAGACGCCCGCCGAGTACCTCGCGACGCGCGATACGCGTCGCGAGCTGACCTACGAGGCGATGCTCGCGAGCGGCCGCACCACCTGGCGCGCCGGCGAGCGCACGCGCGTCTACCGCACGCGCGGCGGCGGCTCTGGTGTGGTCGGCGATCCGGACGACGAGGAGATCAGCGCGCCGACCGCCGACGCGCACGACTACGACGTGGATCACTACGTGCGCGTGCTGCGCGACAACTTTGCGGCGCGGATGCAGCGCGCGTTCGCGCCGGATGACTTCGCGGCCGTGTTCGCAGACCCGGATCAGCTGCAGCTCTTCGCGCCGCCCATGGCGTCGATCGTGCCGATGCTGACCGATGTGGTCGTGACCGCAGCGGATGCGCCCGATGATGAGGACGTTTGAGCACCGGGTGGAAATGGGTCGGCCCGGTTCTCGAATGGCTAGCGCGGTAGGAGCGCTGCCAGCGTCTCGCCCACGTCGACCGAGCCGCGTACCTGCCGAGCGACGCCGCCCTCGGGGGCCACGCGGCCCGACGCGATGCCGGCGTACATCTCGCGGTACAGCTCGGCGCTCGCCTTGTGGATGCCGAAGCTCTCGAACGTGGGGACCACGGCGTCGACCGGGCCCACCTGGGCCGCGATCGGCTTGCCGACGATCTTCGACAGGATCTCCGCGACCTCGGTGCCGGTGTAGTCGCGCGGGCCGGTGAGCTCGATGACGGTCTTCGTGCCAGGGGTGCCGCCCTCGACGAGGGCGCTCGCGACCGTGCGGCCGATGTCGGCGGTTGCGACCTGCGGGTAGCGGATATCGGCGGCGACGAACATCGGCAGGATGCCGGCGGGGACGGCCGCGAGGCTCGAGCCCCAGTTCTCCTGGAAGTACGCGGCACGGATCGCGGTGACCGCGGCGCCGGCGGCGGCGAGGTCGCGCTCGGCCACGTGGAGCGCGCGGATCGGGCCGGTGCCATCGGGGTGCTGCGCGCCGACCGAGGACAGGAGCACCACGTGAGGCAGCTTCGCGGCGCGGATCGCGGAGGCGAACGTGGCCGACAGGGCCGCGTTGTCCTCGATCGGATTCGGCGTCGTCGCGACGGGCGGGAGCAGGAGGAACGCGCCGGCGACGCCGGTGAGGGCGCGGGTCAGCGCGGCCTGGTCGGAGAGGTTCGCGACCGCGACCTCGGCGCCCTTGGCCTTCCACGGCTCGCCCTTGGCGGCGTCGCGGACGATGACGCGGACCCGATGGCCCTGAGAGAGGAGGGTGGTGGCGGCCACCGAGCCCGTGTGACCCGAGACGCCGGCGACTGCGTAGATGTTCTTCGTCATGGCCACCAAGATGGGTCTGACGGCGTGATTAGGGAAATCGATGATATGGATAGGCATCATGCACGAGGCTCATGACGGTCTGAAGGGCGTGGATCTGAACCTTGTCCTCGCGCTCGACGCCTTGCTCGCCGAGAGACACGTGACGCGAGCCGCGACCCGGCTCGGTATCACGCAGTCGGCGGCGAGCCACGCGTTGGCCCGATTGCGGGAGCTGATCGGCGATCCGTTGCTGGTCCGGGGGGCGCGTGGGGTCATGGTTCCTACGCCGCGCGCGGAGGCACTCGCTCCGCAGATCCATCGCGTGCTCGCGGATCTGAGCGGCGCCCTGCGTGGCGAGACGTTCGATCCGGCGACCGCGAAGCGTACGTTCCGGATCGGCGCGAGCGACTACGTGGAGCTGGTGCTTCTGCCGCGGTTGATCGAGCGCCTGGCGCGGCTCGCGCCGAACATCGACATCTGGATCCACGCCGGCTATGCGGAGCACGGGGATGCGGAGCTGGCCGCCGGAGGGATCGATCTCGCGATCGGGCCACCGCAGGGAACCATGCGTGCCGCCGGCAGCTACGAGAAGGTGCTGTTCGACGAGAGCTTCACCTGCATCGTTCGCGAGGACCACGCGCTCGCGGGTGGGCGGATGACGCTCGCGCGCTACTGCGCGGCGTCACACTTGCTGATCGCCCCGCGCAGTCAGCCGGGGAGCTACGTCGACAGCGCGCTCGTAAGGCTCGGCAGGACGCGGCGGATCGCGCTCGCGGTGCCGCACTTCCTCGTGGTGCCGTACATCATCGCGGGCACGGATCTCGTGGCGACGATCGCGACGCGGGTGGCGGCGCTGTTCGCCGACCGGCTGGGGCTCGCGACGATGCCGCCGCCGATCCCGATCCCGAAGTTCCAGATCGCGCTCGCGTGGCACGAGCGCAACCACGGCGACGCGCCGCAACGTTGGTTACGTGATCAGCTCGTCGCCGTGGCGAACGAGATCAGATGACGCCGGTGCGGAACGCCGGGCGCATCGCGAGGCCCTTGGAGAACCGCTCGACGAGGCCGGGGAAGTCGACCCAGCTGACCACCGGTGCGGTGGTCACACCGAGCCAGTTCGTCGGGCGCGCGCGGTCGAGGCCACTCGGCACCACGAGCGAGCCGACGAAGTCGCCCTTGCCGTAGACCTTGCGGATCTGCGCGGCCATCGCCTTCACGTTGTCGCGCGAGATCACGCCGTTCGAGGTCGCCTGATAGAACTGGAGCGTGACGCGCACGGGGAACCGCGTGTCACGCGTGACCGTCAAGCCATCGAGCTCGGTGTACGGGCCCTCGCTCGCGCCGTGCCCGAGCACCGCGACATCGACATCGGAGCGCCCGCCGCCGCCGCCGCCACCCCCGCTGCCGTACCCGTTGGCGCTCGGCGCCGCGACACCACCACTCATCTCCATGTCCATCGGCGCCGACATCTTCTTCATCATCGGCCCGTACGCGCGCCGGTTCGGCTCGCGATACCGGAGGGGCACCTGGATCAGCATCAGCACGTTCGAGTCATCGCTGAGGTTCTGCGCGTTCTCGCCGTTCGCCGTCACGCCGGAGGCCTTGACGTCGGCGAGGCGCTCCGCGATGAGCGGCGACCGCTCGCCGGCGTTGTTGAAGTAGAGGCGCTGGCCCCACGTGTCGTCGCCGACGGTGTCGCGAGTGTTGTCGATGATCGTGATGCTCGTACCCTGGCGCGTGACGAGGATCGTCAGCACGGCGGGGTTCTTCTTCGCCGACTGGTAGTTGAAGATCACCGGCCAGAACTTCGCCTGGCCTTCCTTCGGCACCGGCAGGAACGCGTGCTGTGCGCTGACCAGCGCGTGCGTGTCGCGCTTCGCCCACAGGCTACCGCCCTTGATCGTTCCCTTGCCCGTGCCGGTCATGTACTTCCCGGGATCCTGGAGGAGCTCGGTGAGCGTCACGAGCTCGAGCTGGCCGTTCTTCGCCTGGTTGCCGACCGGGATCAGGATCTTGTCCATCTTCACGTCGGCGGTCTTGTCGACGTAGTTGTCGTGCCGCATCACGGGCATCAGGTACGAATGATGGGTCTTGCCGCTGGAGTACCCCTCGACCTCGATCGTGACGTCGCTGATGTTCGGTCCGACCGAGCTGCCTTCCCAGCGGCCGGTGTCCTCCCACAGCACGTTGAGGAGCTGGAGCTTCTGCGCGGCGGCGAGCTCCGCGGCGCGGTCATCCTCGATCATCCCGGCGACCTTCTTGACCATGCGGTCGTAGAGGCGCGCGGGATCCGGCGCGGGCTTCGGCTTCGGCGTGGCCATGGCGACCGGCGCGACGAGGGACATGGCGGCGACGAGGGCAAGCGGGCGGCGAAGCATCTCCTCTATCGACGCACCACCTCACCAGGTGGCCTAACGACCGCAAGTCCGCGATACACTTCCCACTCCGATGGCGCTCCGCGTGCGCGTTTGCGAGGTGGGCGAGGTCGTCCCCGGTGAGCTGCGCGGCTTCGAGGTCGACGGGGTGACCTGGCCCGTGATGGTCACCGAGCTCGATGGCGACGTGGTGGCGTTCCCTGGCGTGTGCCCGCACGACGACGTGTCTCTGGTCGACTACGGCGTGCTCGAGGAGCGGAACGTGCGCTGCCGCGTGCACGGGTACACGTTCGACCTCGATACCGGGCGCTGCGTGCACGTGCCGGCGCTCCACCTGCGCCGGTACAAGGTGACGCGCGTCGGCACCGAGATCTGGGTCGACCTACTGTAGACCGGCGAGGAACTTGCGGACCGGCGGTGCGAGCTTGTCGTAGTCGATGAGGAACGCGTCGTGGCCGTTCGGCGTGGAGATGTCGACGTGCGCGGCATCCACGCCGCTCTCGAGCATCGCCGCGTGCAACCGCGCGACCTCGCTCGTGGGAAACAACCAGTCGGTGTCGAACGAGATCAGGAGGGTCGGGCAGCGCAGCCGGGAGAACGCGGCGGCGAGCGAGCCGTACTGTTCGTCGAGATCCATCTCGTCCATCGCGGCCTGCACGCGGATGTACGAGTTCGCGTCGTACGAGGTGGCGAACTTGCTGCCCTGGTACTCGAGATACGAGTCGACCTCGAACTGCCGCGTACCGCCGCGGCGCCGTCGCCCGAACTTCGACTCGAGCGCTTCGTTGGAGAGATAGGTCATGTGACCGACCATGCGGGCGAGCTGCAGGCCGCGCAGCGAATCGCTGGTCTCGTAGTAGTCGCCGCCGTTGAACGCCGAGTCGCTCTGGATCACCTTGCGGCCGATCAGGTGCCACGCGACGCTCGCCACCGGCACGAACGCCGACGCCGCGATGCTGACGAGGCCGCCGATCCGCGCGGGATACATCGCAGCCCACATCAGCACTTCCATGCCGCCGAGCGAATTGCCGGCGATCGCCTTCCACATGGCGATGCCGAGATGGTCGGCGATGATCCGCTGCGACTCGACCATGTCCTCGACGGTGACCCACGGATAGCGCGAGCCATACGGCTTGCCGGTCGCGGGATCCGGCGTGCGCGGCGCGGTGGTGCCCCACGGCGAGCCCGGGAAGTTCACGCACACGACGAAGTACGTCGCGAGGTCAATGCCCTTGCCGTAACCGACCATTCCGTCCCACCAGCCGGGCTTCGCATCATCGATCGCGTACTTTCCGGCACAGTGCGCACCGGGCGACAGCGCGTGGCACACGAGAACTGCGTTCGTGCGGTCCGCGTTCAGCTCGCCGTAGGTCTCGTAGACGATCGTGAACGGCGCGATCTTCTCGCCGTGCGTGAACGTGAACCCGTCGGCGAGAACGAGTGACTTCGCCGGTTCACAGACAAACGTATCGTCGACCAACTGCACGCGGGCATTCTAGCGTCACGCTGATCCGTGTGGTCCACTCGCTCGTACCAACAAGGTCCCATGCCGACTGAATTCAGTTACCAGCACGTGTTCCGGGCGCCCTCGACGACGACGATCCTCGCGGCGTACTTCAATCCCGATCACCTCGCCACGCAGGACAAGCTCGCGGAGCTCGTCGATCGCACGGTGACCGAGAATCACGAGGACGATTCGATCCGGAAGACCACGTGGAAGGTCACCGCGGCCAAGCCGCTACCGGTGTTCGTGCGTCCGTTCGTCAAGGGTGGTCGGCTCGCGTACTTCGAGGCGATGACGTGGCGCAAGAAGGACGACGCGTGTGATCTCACGGTGACGCCCGACATCCTCAACGGGCGCGTCTCGATCAGCGCGATCTATCAGCTCGAGAAGATCGGCGAGAACCAGATCCGCCGCACGTACTCCGGCAAGGTCACGGCGAACATCACGCTGCTCTCCGGCAAGATCGAGCGCGGCATCGTCGCCGAGTTCGAGAAGTCGATGGCGATGATGGCGAACTGCACGCAGGGCTGGCTCGACGCCAACCCGTCGACCTAGG
>JBBRED010000341.1:0-9490 GCA_038203335.1 Haliangiales bacterium
GCGTGCGCTGCGGATCTCGAGCGAGCTCGTCGAGCAGCGGCGCGAGCGTGGGCCAGCGCGCCAGCGGATCACGTGCGAGCGCGCGGCGGAGCGCGGCCTCCACGTGGCGAAGCATCGGCCGCTTCGGCGCGGGCGGCGCCGATGCGAATGCCTCGACGAGCTCGTGCTCGGTGGTGCCGCGGTACGGCCGCTCGCCGCTGAGCGCCTCCCACAGCGCGACCGCGAACGCGAACTGATCCGCGGCGGGGCCGACCGCTCCGCGCGTCCATTGCTCCGGCGCCATGTACGCGGGCGTGCCCATGACGAGGTTCGCGTGCTCGCTCGACTTCGCCAGCTCGAGCGCGAGGCCGAAGTCCGCGACGCGCGGCTGACCATCGGCGGTGACGAGCACGTTGTCGGGCTTGAAGTCGCGGTGCACGATGCCGGCGGCGTTCGCGGCCGCGAGCCCGCGCCCGGCCGCGATGAACATCGCGAGGATCTCGCGCGCCGTCCGCGTCGTTTCGGCGATCCACGAGCGCACCGTCCCGCCGCGCACGTACTCCATCGCCACCCACGGGTGCTCGGTCCACGTGCCGACCTCGAACACGGTGACGACGTTCGGGTGCGAGAGCTGCGCGAGCGCGGCTGCCTCGCGAAGCGACCACCGCTGGCCGTTGATCGCGACGACGACGTGGACCTTGATCGCCACGTCGCGCTCGAGCCGAATGTCTCGCGCGCGGTACACGCGCCCCATGCCGCCCTCGCCGATCTGCTCCTCGATGAGATACGCCTCGTCGAGGATTTGACCGATCGCGAGCATCGGCGGAGCAGGGCGCGCGGTCATGCCGAGCACCTGCTTGAGGAAGGAGTCGTCCTCCTCGTCGGTCTCCGTCACCACGGTGGTTACTTCCAGCGTCATCGTTCAGCTCGTCCGGGTGACGCGCTCGCGCAGGCGTTCCTTGAGTCGTTCGAACCGCTTGCGCAGCGTGGCCGCGTCCCGGTTGATCGACCCCGGGTCTCCGTCACCGAGGACGCGCGCGATCTCGCTCCACGCGAGCTTCCGATCGAGGCGGAGGCCGAGCAGCATGTGGTCCTCGGGCTCGAGCTCCTCGCGCAGCTTTGCGAACTGCTCGTGAACCTCGCTGCGCTGGTGCATCGGCGTGGTGGTGCGGACGCGTGCGATCGCTTCCTTCAGGGTCGGCACCCGCTCGATCAGCACCTCGCGCTTCGCGGCCGTCGACTGCCGGAAGAACTCGTTGCGTGCGATCGTGTACGCCCACACGCGAAGCGACGACTCCCAGCGGAACTTCGGAAGGCTCTTCCACATTGCCTCGCACGTGGCCCCGAACACGTCCTCCGCGTGCGTGCGGTTCCTCGCCAGGCCGACGAGGAAGCCGTACAGCTCGTTGCCATAGGTCTCGATCGCGAGCCGCATCGCACCGTCGAGATCGTCGGCATCGAAGCGCCTGCGGATCTCGACTTCCATCGCCACGAGGTTATCACTGCCACGGCGGATCGCACGACTGCACCGTCCCGTCGAGGATCAGGCCGTCGTCGTCGGCGGCGTCGCCGCTGGCGGGCCGCACGCTCCGAGGACGGGGATCGCGATCAGCAGCCTGCGCATCTCTCGACGATGCGCCGGTTCGGACCCCGCGTGGGTCGTTCTCACGCGGAGTGACCGAAGCTATCGGCTACTTCTTGAGCTTCGCGAGCAGGTCGCCGAACGTGCCGAGCTTGCCACCGGTCTGCGTCTTGACCGCCTCGGCGATCTCCTCGGGGCTGCCGTCCTTCGTGCCCGAGAGCGAGAGCGCGATGCGGCGCTTCTCGGCGTCGATGCCGAGGATCACGGCCTCGATCTCCTCGCCCTCCTTCACGACCTCCTTCGGATGGTTGATCCGACGGCCGGCGCCGAGCTCGCTGATGTGGACCAGGCCTTCGATGCCCGGTGCGATCTCGACGAACACACCGAACGGCTGCATGCGCGTGATCTTGCCCTTCACGCGCTGGCCCTCGTGGAGCGCGGCGATCGCGTCGCGCCACGGATCGTTCGCGAGCGCCTTGAGCGACAGGCTGATCCGTTCGCCCTTCTCGCCGGGCTCGACCTTCAGCACGGCGACATCGACCTCCTGGCCCATCGACAGCACGTCCTCCGGCTTGTCGACGCGGCTGTAGCCGAGCTCGCTGACGTGGAGCATGCCCTCGATGCCGCCGAGGTCGATGAACGCGCCGAACGACTTGAAGCCGACGACCTTGCCGCGGAGCGTGGCGCCGACCTGGAGGCGCTTGCGCGTCTCGGTGGCGAGCTTCGCGTTCTCTTCCTCGACCAGCGCGCGGCGCGACAGCACGAGGTTGCGAGGCTCGTACCGCGTGATCTTGAACGTCAGCTTGCGGCCGACGAACACCGTGAGGTCCTCGACGAACCGGCCGTCCATCTGCGATGCCGGGCAGAACCCGCGCACGCCGGAGACGTCCACGGAGACGCCGCCCTTGATCACCTCGGTGACGGTGCCCTCGACGGGGATCCCGAGCTCCGCGGCCTGCTCGAGCTCGGCGCTCGCGGCGGGCCCACGGCCGACCTTGACCCGGAGCTGCAGCACGCCGCCGGCATCGGCGACCACGCGCGCTTCGATCATGTCGCCGATCTTCAGCTTGACGGTGCCGTCCTTGTCGGTGACCTGGGACTTCTCGAGCGTGCCCTCGGCCTTGCCGCCAGCATCGACGAACACGGTGTCCTTGCCGATCGAGATCACCTTGCCTTTGATCTGATCGCCGATCTTCGGTCGCTTGGTCCGGGGTGCTCCCGCCTCGGACGCTGCGAGCATCGCCGCAAAGTCCTCGTCATCGGTACTCATCGGGCGGACCCTACTACGGGTTCGACATCTGCGCGAACGCCGCCGTCACCGTCGTATCGGTGGCGCAGCGGTCCGACAGCGCGGCCATCCGGGTCTCGAGGTCAGCGTAGCGGTCCGCGTGGGCCTCGATGTACTCGGTGGCGGCCTCGAGCGCCCGCTTGTCGCGGTCGAGGGCCATGGCATCCACGAACGCCTGCCGGTTGGCCGCGAACACGCGCTGCATGGCCGCACCGGCGCCGGCGCAGGTGGCCTCGCGCTCGCCGGCGGAGACCACCAGCTCGTGCGCGGACCAGGCGCGGTCGGTGATGGCGGCGGCATCGTTCGCCGGCGCCTGCTTGCACGCGGCGATCAGCACGAGCAGCGGGAGCCACCTCACCGGCTCACAGTGCCACGATCAATTCGCCGACGCACGTGGCGCGGCGGTCGGGCTACCGTGGATCTGCGTGACCGGAATCGAGGCGGCGGGCGCGGGACGCTTGCCCTCGATGCCGAGCGTCTTCGTGTTGAGGAAGCCGACCTTGCGCATCGCCCAGTCCCACACGCGGGTGGGGAGCATCGAGCTCATCCACAGGATCATGTGCGTCGAGCGCGGCGCGACGTAGCGGGCCGACGGGCGGCGCGCGGCGACGGCGCGGGAGATCGCCTTCGCGATCACGATCGGGTTCGATGCGAAGCGGTCGGCCGTCTTCGACATCTGCTCGTACTTCGCCACGGCCTGCGCGTAGGGCGTGTTGTCGAACGCGGCGAGGTTACCGACGGCGGTCGCCTCGAAGTTCGTGCGGATGACGCCGGGCTCGATGAGCGAGACGTCGATGCCGAACGGGCGCAGCTCGTAGCGCAGCGCATCGGAGAGCGACTCCACGGCGTACTTCGTGGAGTTGTAAACGCCGAAGAAGGGCAGGGTGATGAGGCCGCCGACGCTCGACACGTTGATGATGCGACCGCTGCGACGCTCCTGCATCTTCGGGAGGAACGCGCGGGTCACGGCCATCAGGCCGAACACGTTGGTCTCGTACTGGCGGCGCATCTCGGAATCGCTGATCTCGCTCGTCGGTCCGAGCACGCCGACGCCGGCGTTGTTCACGAGCACATCGGGACCGCGGCCATGGGTGAGCTGGCTGACCGCCGTCACCGCCGCCGCGATCGACTCGGCCGAGGTCACGTCGAGCATCACGGTGTCGAGCTCGAGTCCGACCGCCTCCTCCTTGAGCTTCGCGAGCTCGGCGACCTTGCGGCCCGACGCGATGACGTGGTGGCCCTGCTTTGCGAGGAACAGCGCGGTCATGCGGCCGATACCCGCGGTGGCGCCAGTGATGAGGACGGTCTTGGACGTGGTCGACATGGTCAGAATCTCCAGTTCGGGTTAATGGGAATGAATGTTCATTCCGCAACAGAGCAAACAAAACGCGAGGTTGCCCTCGCGGGGGTCAGATCAGGCTCGGACGGCTTCCCAGAGCATCTGCTCGGCGAGCTTCCAGTCCGCTGTATCCAGCGTCTGGTCGACCTCCGCGCAGCTCCGGATCACGCCGACGAACGCGCCCATGACGATGCCCATCAGGATCCGCGGTGGACCCGGCTTGAGGTCGCCCTTGGCCTGCGCCTGGACCACGACGGTCGAGAACGTATCGAGCATGCGCTGCTCGAGCGCGACGTTGTCGGCGTCGAGGTAGCGCTGGTGGTGGTGCAGCTCCATGAACACGAACGCCTTGGGGTGCGCGGTGGCGAACTGCGCCATGCGCATCCAGAACGTGCGGAACTGCTCCCTCGTCGGGGCGGTCGCGGGGAAGTCACCCAGGGTGACCTGCGCGAACATCATCTTCTGCTGGCGGTAGATCGCGTTGACGAGCGCTTCCTTCGATTCGAAGTAGCGATAGATCGTCCCGGCGCCGACCTGCGCGCGCTCCGCGATCTCCGGAACCGCGGTGCCGTAGAAGCCACGCTCCACGAACAGCTCGAGCGCGGCGTCGAGGATGGCCTCGCGCTTGTCGCTCTTTGCGGGGGTGGTGGTCGTCACGGTCGCCATCGGTGTGGAGGAATGAATATTCATTCCGCACCGTGAGCGCAAGCCCCAAGTTCGCGTAAACTCGCAACCGATGAACATCGCTTCGGTAAAAAATTTGGTCGGACCGGGGTGCATTTCATTGGTCCAACCAATCTCCGGACATGTTACGAGACCCGGCATGGCGGGTGGCTACATCGTCCAGGTGTTCGTGAGCGAGCTCGGCGGCCTTGATCCGGCGTCACTGCACCGGCGAATGCGCGAGTGGCGCGACGACGTGGAGCTCGTGCACGGCGATCGCGAGCACGTGCGCATGGCGGTGCCGACGGGAGATCTCCCGCTGTTCATCGACATCGCGCGCGCTGCGCCGGAGGTCTATGCGCAGGCACTGTGCGACGCGCTGACGTGGACCCCGCGTTGGCACGAGAGCTGGGCCACGATGGCCGAGCACTATCACGCGTCGATCCTCGTCGCGTTGACGCCGCAGCGGCCGCTCAATCACGCGTCGCTGCTGCTCGGATTCCTCGCGGTGCTCGACTGCGTGCTCGCGGAGCTCGATGTCCACGAGCTCGAGGGCTGCGCGCTGCACTGGATGCCGGCGCAGCAGCTCCTGACCTACGCGCAGTACCGCGAGCTGCGCATCGATCTCGGGCCGTGTGGTCCCGCGGTCAACATCCGCATCGCGAACGCGACCGGGCGACCGGGCGAGCTGCTCGCGGACACCGTCGGGCTCGCCGAGCTCGGGCTGCCGGATCTACAGACCGTGTTCCACGGCGAGGATCCATCGGAGGTGATGGACCGGCTGCGGCTGCTCGTGCGCCGCATGTTCGTCGGCGATCGCCTCGGGTGCGCGTGGATCGAGGAGGCCTCGATGGTGCCGCCCCTGCGCGAGACGCTGACGCTCAAGCTCGATCGCAAGGAGACCGATAGCTGGTAGTCAGCTCGCGGGCGTTTCGCTCGGCTCGCGCGCCTTGATCAGCGCCTTGCGGAACACGTCCTCGGGCTGCGCGCCCGAGATCGCCACGGCGCTGTCGATGATGAAGAACGGCGCGCCCTGGATGCCCATTCGGGCTGCCTGCTCGGCGGCGCGCTTCGTGGTCGTCAGCTCCTCGGGATCGCCGAGCCAGCGCGCCACCTCGTCGGCGACGTGGCCGTGAGAGACGGCGAGCTCGGTCAGCACATCGATCTCGGAGATGTTCCGCCCATCGAGGAAGTACGCCTCGAACAGATCTTTCGCGAGTGCGTGCTGCTTCTCGATCGGCGTGTGTTGCACCAACGTGTGCGCGCGCGCGGTGGGCAACATCAGCGGCTGCTTGGCGAGCTCGAGCTTGATCCCGCTCGCACGCGCCTCGGCCTCCACGCGGGCGAACATCGGCGCCGGATCGCGGCCGTACTTCTTGCGCAGCTCCTCGGGGACATTCTTACCCTCGGGAGGCGTGTTCGCGTCGAGCATGAACGGCCGATAGCGGATCCTTGTGTCCCCGAGGAGATCGAGATCATCGAGGACGCGTTCGAGCCGATGGGTGCCGATCAGGCACCACGGGCAGACAAAATCGCTGAACACATCGATCTCGGTCGCCACTGCTCGCCCCACCATGAGGGTGGCGCGGATTCAGCGCAAGGTCAGCGACGTGCGATCAGGTTGGCCCACACCGCGCAGTGATCCGAAACCTCCTCGGCATTCGAGACGGCGAAGCTGTTCGTCTCGAACCCGCGCGTGTAGATCGCATCCAGCTTCATCCCGAGATAGCGCGACGTCGCGCCGCTCTCGGCGACCGGCGTGTCCAGCCCGTAGCGGCGCACGAGCGCCTCGAGGTGATCATCCTGCGTGCCGATCGGGACCGGCACGAGGCCGCCGATCCAGGTGAACGGGCTGGTGTTGAAGTCGCCGCCCATGATCACCGGCGTTGATCGTGATGCCACGTCCGATAAGATCGGCATCATCTGAAGCTTGCGCTCCCTCACCGTCAGCCGGTTCGTGAGATGGACGGCGTAGACCGTCACCGGTACGTCGTCGACGAGCACGGTCGCGATCAGCGCGACGCGCCGGCCGCTGTTCACGTGCACGTCGATATCCGGTAGCTCGATCACCTCGGCCGAGAGCAGCGGCGCGCGCGACAGGATCGCCACACCATCGGAGCCATCGCCCTGCATGTGGCCGGGCGCATAGATCGTGTAGTACCCGAGGTCCTTACCGAGCAAGCACGCAGCGCTGCACGGCTCCGCGGCGGGCTCGACGCGATGCACTTCTTCGAGTATCAGGAGGTCCGCGTCACGCAGCTTCGGATCCGAGTGGATGCCCTTGATCACGTTCGCCGCCGTCTCGCGGTGCACGTTGAACGTCACCACCCGGAGCTTCTCGGGAAGCGATCGCGACTTCGCGACGGCGGGGAACGTGGTCTCGACGCTCGTATCCGGCGGCGACGCGCGGACCATGCAGGCGGAGACGGAGGCGGCGAGGGCGAGTGTGACGAGGCGCATCGGAATACCTTGAGCGCGGATCGTCGTCGGTGGTTGCTCCTCGTGGGCCCGCTGCCGCCTGTTGCCGCTCTCCTCCTCGTGGTGAATTCCCACCGCGAGCTCCGTGGCCGTCGTCGAGCCTGCTCTCGATGCGTTGCAACCGCGGTGCTGGTTCGCGACGCCGACTGAGGTCGTCCTCTGAGAGGACTCACCTCCCTGGGGACAACCGACCGCGCTTGCCGCGAATGGGCTTTCCGGTGTTCTGCGTGCGCTCGGCGCGGGCGCGCGCGCCCGACATCGCCCACGAGCAGATCGGGCAGGCGGCGATGTCGTGGCCGCGGGCGGGGCACTGCGCGCGACCGAAGTAGATCATCTGGAGATGCAGGGCGTGCCAGCGGTCCTCGGGGAACAGCTTCTTGAGATCGGCCTCGACCTCCTCGACGGTCCGCGCGCGCGAGAGCTGCCAGCGACCGGCGAGCCGGTGGATGTGCGTGTCGACGGGGAACGCCGGCACGCCGAACGCCTGGGACATCACGACGCTCGCGGTCTTGTGGCCCACGCCGGGCAGCTCCTCGAGGGCGTCCATGTCGCGCGGGACCTCGCCGTCGTACTTGTCGACGAGGATCCGCGCCATGCCGGCGAGGGCCTTCGCCTTGCCGGGGGCGAGGCCGCAGGTCTTGATGAACGGCATGATCTGCGCGGCGGTCAGCTTCGCCATTGCCTGCGCATCGGGAGCGCGCGCGAACAGCGCGGGGGTGACCATGTTGACGCGCGCATCCGTGCACTGCGCCGAGAGGATCACGGCCACGAGGAGCTGGAACGGATCTCCGTGGTCGAGCGGGATCGGCGGGGCGGGGAAGTGGGCCTCGAGGATCTCGCCGATCTTCGCGGCGCGGGTGGCGCGATCGAGCGTCATTCGTGGTCGTCGTCGGCAGCAGCGGCGGGCTTTGGCGCGCGCTGGTTCGGCGTGGTCAGGCTCTCGAGCAACGTCTGCGCCGCCTGGCTGTCGGGCTCGGCGTAGGTGGCCTCGCGCGCCTTCGCGAGCGCCTCGGCGGCGCGGCCCTTGCCCGCGAGGTACTCGGCCTCGGCGACATACGCGCGCGCGCGGGCGGGCTCCTCGGCCTGGGCGCGGCGCAGCTCGGCGAGGCCCTCGGCCTCCTCGCCGCGCTTCAGCAGCAGGCGGCCGAGCTGGAAGTGGCCCTGGCCCTCGTCGGGCTGGAGCTCGGTGAGCGTGCGATAGGCGCGCTCGGAGGACTCCATGTCACCGAGCCGCCGCGTCGAGCCGCCCCAGAAGCGATAGTAGTCCACGGCGACGCTGCTCAGCCGGTCGACCGCGAGCCACACGACGATCGCCAGGACGTGCGCGATGCCGGCGATCGCACCGCCGCTGCGCCCGCGGATGCGGAGGCCGGCGACGATCGCGATCGGTACGAGCGCGAGCGCGATCGCCACGACGAACGCGTGATCGAGCCGGCACAGCATGGCGAGGCCGATCGCGACCGTGATCCCGCCGAGCACGACGACGCCGGTCGCGACATCGCTCTCCAGGTTGATCCGCGATACGGCGCCTCGCAGGCGCGCGATCGGGCCGAGCTCCGCGAGCCACACGAACGCGCGATCGGGGACGACGAGCAGGTACATCGCGAGCATCAGCCACGCGAACAGACCGATCTCGAGGCCGGACAGCAAGATGCCGGTGTGAAATGCGAGGCCGAGCGGCAGCGCGATGAACCACGCCGGCCGGATCCACACGGTGAGCGCGAGCGTCAGCTCCGCGAAGATCGCGAACCTCGCGGCGGCCTTGATGCCGACCGAGCCATCGACGAGCTCGCGCAGCGGTCCGGTGATCTGGTTCGCGAGGGTGCGGCCATCGACCCACGCGCCGTTCATCTTCGAGATCGCAGCCCACCCGTAGAGGATCGCGAGCTGGACGAGGATCAACCGCACCGCCCACGTGCGCACCGGCGTCGCGGGCTTGGCATCGGCGAGGCGCTGCCACGGCACGAAGCACGAGATGCCGAGGATCAGCGCGACGAGGTAGTGATGCTGGTAGCCGTCGAGCTGGCTCGTGAAGTACATCCACGCATAGAGCGAGGTGACGACGGGCAGCACCCACCGCGTGGCCACGCCGAGCGCGGCGAGCACGAACAGGTACGCGGACAGGAGCTGCGCGATCTCGTAGGTCGCGCGCGAGGGACCG
>JBBRED010000342.1:0-9482 GCA_038203335.1 Haliangiales bacterium
GCCACAGGATGTACCCGGGATACGTGGACGGATGCGCGATGCCACCGACCGCGCCGAGCGTGGAGAACTCCGCGTTGTCGTTGCCGACCAGGTACGGCGAGCAGATCCAGCCATACGCCACGAACGCGAGCACGGCGAGCAACACGCCGTTCTCGCTCGCGCGGCCGAGCAGCCGGCGCGCGTTCACTCGGCCTCCGGTTCGAGCTGTTTGGCCAGCTCGACCGCCTCCGCCGCGCCCGCCGCATCGCCGCTCTTCTCGAGCGCGCCGGCGAGGATCAGCCAGGTCGCACGATAGCGCTTGTGCGCGACCGCCGCGTAGTCGTCGGCGACGCCCGGCCGCGGGTACGCGAGATCGAACGCCTCGTAGAGCCGGCGATTCAGCGCGACCACCTCCGGCAACGCGGGCGGATGCTCTCCGGGCGACAGCAGCCGGATCAACGTCCCGTAGGGATAGCTCGGCAGGTTCGCGATCGCGCCATGCTGCGAGCGATCGACGAACAGCGGGCGGCCGGTGGCGAGGATGGCCAGGGTCTGTGCGCCGGAGATCTCGAGCGAGAACTCGCCCGTGATCGGAACTCCGCGACGCGCGAGGCGCTCGCGATACCAGTCGCGCGACGTGACGATCCAGCACGCGACATCCACATCCGGGCGCACGCCCGCGGCGTACTGCACGTAGTCGGCGCCGAAGCAGAGGTCCTCGGAGTTGACGAGCACGACCGCGTTCGGCGGCAGCGAGACCAGCATGTTGCGGATGCCGAGCTCCATCGCGGGCGAGTGCATCGCGCGCAACCACGGGAGCGACGTGGCGACCAGCGCGAGGAAGCCCACGCTCGCGAGCCCGGTGCCGAACGCGCTCGAGCGGAGCCGCTCGCTCGAGATGCGAGGCACCACCCAGTCACCGATGCGATCGATCGCCATCGCCACCGGTAGCGCGAGGAGCAGGAGCGGCAGCAGGTGGAACCGCTGGCACACGTAGAGCCCCAGGCCGGTCGGGGGGATGTTGAAGCGGATCGCGAGCACGGGGCCGGCGACCAGCCAGATCACCGCGAGCAGCGCCCATCCCCACCGCGGCTCTCCCTTGCCCGGCTTCGCCACGCCGAGCCCGAGGACGACGATCGAGATCACCGGAAGGACCCAGAGATACGCGCGGCCGAGCGTGCGTGCGAGCGCGCCGAGATTGTCGAGCGGCAGCACCGTCCCCGCCCCCGGCAGGAACGCGGTTGGCCCGCCGTAGTCCGCGCGCGTGAAGAACGCGACGATGTCCCCGAACCCCTGGACGCGACCGAACGAGATCGGACCATCGGCCACGAACAGATAGAGATAGGTCGAGAGGCCGAGGGCGAGCGCACCCACGCCGGCGGCCGCGACGAGCATGGGCCGCGTCGACTCGCGCATCCCGCGCACGGCGCCGAGCAGGCCGATCGGCGCGAGCAGCACGCACGTGGTGTGATTGCCGAGCCCGATGCCGGCGACCAGGCCGAGCAGCGCGACGCGCCACAGGCCGCGCACCGGTCCCCCCGCCGCCGCGAGCCACAGGATGGTGGCCACGACCAGCGCGTTCATCGCGAACACCTCGGCCTCGGTGTGCATCCGCAGCACGACCGGGCTCGCACCGTAGAGCGCCACGGCGATCGTGGCCGCGAGCGGACGGGCGCCCCACGCGCGACACGCGGCGTGGAGGACGAGCACCACCGCAGCGCCGAGGATCGCGGTCGCGATCGCGGCGGTGTGCGCGGGCGACGCCCCGGGGATCCACGAGGTCAGACGCAGGTACATCACGTACGCCGGGAACCCGGGGGGATGAGGACGCGCGCCGATCGCCCCCGCCGCCGCGAGCTCCGCGTTGTCACCATCGACGACGTGCGTGGGCGCGATCGCGATGTAGACGACGAGCGCGAGCAGCGCGATCGCGCCGCCGCCGGTGAGGATGCGGCCGAGGCGCGCGCGGGTCATGGTGCCGCCTGCGGGGCGAGCGCGTCGGCCATCGCGGTGGCGTACGCGAGATGCTCGGGATCACCTCCGTCATGCGCGAGCGCCTCGGCGATGATCCCCCACGCGCGCGAATAGTGCTGGTGGAACTGCGTCGCGAGCTCGTCGGAGAGGCCCGGGATGGGATAATCGAACTGGAATCGCTCGTAGAGCGCCTTGTTGATCGCGAAGACCTCCTCGATCGGCGGCCTTGGCGTGCCGGGCGGGAGGATCCGGAACAGGAGCCCGTATGGATAGCTCGGGAACGCCATCGCGATGTTCGCCTGGTATGGATCGATGAACAGCGGCCGGCCGGTCGCGAGCACGGACTTCGCGACGTTGACGCTCACCTTCTCGTCGGACCCCGCGGCGACGCGCTCGACCGCGATGCCGGTGCGGTAGAGCAGCCGGTCACGCGCGAACGACAGCCCGAGCTGCGGCGTGGTGATGACCGCCACGTCGAGCCGCTCGCCGAGCGCGCCCTGCAGATAGCCGAGGCCGAAGTGGAACTCGTCGGTGGATCCGATGACCACCGCGCCCACGGGCAGCGTGGTCAGCATGTTCTCGAGCCCGCGCTGGAGCGCCACCGTGTGGACCCGCGTGACGTACGACAGCGACGGCAACACGGCCGCCGAGAGCCCCACCACCAGCACGCCGACGTGCAGTGCCCGCGCATCGCGCAGGCGTTCGGGCATACGCGCGGCGACCAGCGCACCGAGCCGATCGAGCGCGACGGCCACCGGGACGACCAGCACCGCCACCGAGAGCAGATGGAAGCGCTGGACGACGTACAGGTTCACGTTCGTCGGCTCCACGTTCAGCCGGCTCGCGAACACCGGTCCCGCGAGGATCCAGCTCGCGGCGAACAGGATCCACGCGACCCGCGTCTCCGCGCGCTCGTCGCGATCACCGCGCACGGAGAACACCGCGAGCGCCCCGACCCCGGCCACCGCCGGAAGCCACAGGAACGAGCGCCCCAGCATCGATGCGAGCGTCAGAAGATTCTCCGCGCCGCGGGCCGAGCCATCGCGGCTCGACAGCTGGAAGCTCCCGTAGTCCGCGCGCACGATGTGGCGGAACAGCTGCGGGAGGCTGTCGATCGATCCCCACGACGCGACCGTGTCGGGCGTCGCGAGGAGATAAAGATACGGGAGGAGACCGATGGCAAGCGCGCCGACCGTCGCGGCGGCGACGAGAGGCCGCGACCGCGATGACTCGCGCATCCCGCGCACCGCGCCGAGAATTCCGATCGGCGCCACGAACACGCACGTCAGGTGGTGCGAGAGGCCGAGACCCGCGACCAGCCCGAGCAGGAGGGCCCGCTTCGTGCCGCGCACAGGTGCGTTCGTTGCGGACAGTCAGATCACGACCGCGCACGCGAGGTTGTTCGGAGCGAACACCTCGGCCTCGGTGTTGAGCCGGAGCACGATCGGCCCCACCGCGAACAGGCCGACCGCGACCGTCGCCGCGAACGTGCGCGCGCCCCAGGCGCGAGCAGCGGCGTGAAGCACGAGCACCGTGAGCGCGCCGATCACCGCCGTCGCGATCGCCGCGGAGTGCGCGGGCGTGGTGGGCAGCCACGACCACAGCCGAAGCCACATCAGGTAGAGCGGATAGCCCGACGGATGCGCGACGCCGCCGATGGTCCCGAGGGTCGAAAGCTCGGCGTTGTCCCCGAACACCACCCCCGCCGGTGACACCCAGACGTAGACCACCAGCGTTGCGATGGCGATCAGACCACCACGATCCACGAGCAGCTTGGCGAGCCGGCCAGACAGACGACGGATGATAGCCGCCTTGTATGCGATAGTGCAGCCGTGGGGAACATCCTCGTCGTCGATGATGAACAGTCGATGCGCGAGTTCCTCGCGATCTGCCTGAGGCGCGCGGGGCACACGGTCTCCGTCGCGCAGAGCGGCGAGGAAGCGCTGAAGCGGATCGGCGAGCAGACGTTCGAGATCGTCGTCACCGATCTGCGGATGCCCGGCGCGATCGACGGGCTCGGGGTGCTGCAGGCGATCAAGGCGGCGGAGCCTTCGCCGATGAGCCCCGAGGTCATCCTCGTCACGGCGTACGCGACGAAGGAGACCGCGCTCTCCGCGATGAAGCAGGGTGCGTACGACTACCTGACCAAGCCGTTCCACGTCGACGAGATCACGGCGGTGATCGCGCGGGCGCTCGAGAAGCGCGCCCTGGTCGAGGCCAACCTCGCGCTGCGCGAGCAGGTGGCGGGTCGGTTCCGGCTCGCCAGTCTCCTCGGCAAGAGCCGGGCGATGCAGAAGCTGTTCGAATTGCTCCGCAAGCTCCAGCAGGCGCGCACGAGCGTGTTGATCACCGGCGAGAGTGGAACGGGCAAGGAGCTGGTCGCGCGCGCGCTGCACACCGAGGGGTCGCGCATGAAGATGCCGTTCATCGCGGTCAACTGCGGCGCGATTCCCGACGAGCTGATCGAGTCCGAGCTGTTCGGCCACAAGAAGGGGACGTTCACGGGCGCCGTCGCCGACAAGCGCGGCCTGTTCGACGAAGCGGATGGCGGCACGCTGTTCCTCGACGAGATCGGCGAGCTCTCGCTCGGCATGCAGGTGAAGCTCCTGCGCGTGCTCCAGGAGCGCAAGGTCAAGCCGATCGGAGCTACCGAGGAGCACGAGATCGACGTCCGCGTGGTCGCCGCGACGAATCGGGATCTCGACGCCGAGGTCGCCCGCGGGGCGTTCCGCGCCGACCTCTACTACCGACTCAACGTGGTGGGCGTGTGGATCCCGCCGCTTCGCCAGCGGCGCGAGGACATCCCGATGCTGGTGGATCACTTCCTTCAGAAGTTCTCGGTCGAGCACCGCCGCACCGCGCAGCTCACACCGGAGGCGATGCGGATCCTCGAGAGCTACGACTTTCCGGGGAACGTCCGCGAGCTCGAGAACATGATCGAGCGCGCGATGGCGCTGTCCTCGGGGCCCACCATCGACGTCGTGGATCTCCCGGAGGTCCGATCACCGCGGATCGCCGCGGAGGTCATCCCGGAGTTTCCCGCCGAAGGCGTCGATCTCGACCGTCTGATGAGCGACTACGAGCGGACGTGGGTGCTCCGCGCACTCGAGAAGACCAAGGGCGTCCGGAAGCATGCGGCGACGCTGCTCGGGATCAGCTTCCGCTCGATCCGGTACCGGCTCGAGAAGCTCGGGATCGGCGACGACAAGCCCAGTGACGACGAGCCGGCGAGCTGACATCGAACTACATCGATAAGCGCGAGAATTGACCCAGGGGGTGACGTGAAACGTCACTCTTGAGGTCGCCGCCGCTGCAACTCCTTGAAGCATGGCCAGAAACTCGTGGCATGGACGTTGCTCATGTAGCGTCGCACCAACATGATTCAAAAGCTCAAGCAACGTGGCTTCACCCTGATCGAGCTGATGATCGTCGTAGCGATCATCGGCATTCTCGCGGCCGTCGCCATCCCGGCGTTCATGGACTACATGAAGAAGTCCAAGAAGACCGAAGCGTCTCTCCAGCTCAACAAGATCGCGAAGAACTCCAAGGTCGCCTACAACACGTACGCCGCGTACGTCCAGGGCACGGCCGCCACGCTGCCCGCCACCATGACCGCCTGCAAGGGCACGGCGACCACCGCGTGGGCTGCCGACACGGTGTGGGCGAAGCTCGACTTCCAGATCGACGAGAACAACCTGTTCCAGTACGACTACACGGGCTCGACCCCGAGCACGGCCGTGGCACACGCAGTCGGCGACCTCGACTGCGATACCACGATGATCACCTACTCGCTGACCCTGACGGCGCCCTCGGGCAACGCCAGGGCTGATATCAACGAGCCCGCTCCGAACTCGGACTAACCCGACTCGGACTCGCTTGGACGCCGCCCGCTGGGCGGCGTTTTCCGTTTCGGAAGCGCTATCATCTGGACGTGAAGGCCCTCGTCGCGCTCGCGATCGCATCCGCCGGTTTCGGCGGTGCGCGCATCGCACGGAGCGCGGCGAAGGACAGCCGGCCGACCGACATGGTGGCGGAGCCGTACGCACCGTCGCCGGCGGCGGCGCCGTTCGTGACCCTCGGCTATCGCGAGCTCGGTGCGGACTTGATGTTCATCCGTATGCTCGGCTTCTTCGGCGAGCACGACAACACGGCCGGCGGTATCGCGGCGCTCGCGGAGGCCGGCGTCGCGCTCGATCCGTACTTCCGCCGGCCCTACGAGGTCGGCGCGGTCGCGATGACCGCGGCCCACACCGGCGTCGACAACGACATCCAGCTCCGCGCGATCGCGCTGCTCGAGGAGGGCGCGCGGGCGTTCCCCACGAACTGGCGGTTTCCGAACCTCGCCGGCCAGATCTACCTCGTCGATCTCCAGACGGACGACCCCGTGCTGCGCCGCGCGTGGGACGAGAAGGGGGCGCTGCTGCTCGAGACCGCATCGCGCAAACCGGACGCACCCGCCGAGGCGAGCATCCACGCCGCGGTGCTCCAGTCCAAGTTCGGCCGCAAGCAGCGGGCGATCGACAGCCTCCGCGAGATCCTCCTGATCACGAGCGACGACCACGCGCGCGCGCAGGTGATCGAGAAGCTGGCCGAGCTCGAGAATCAGGATGCCGACGAGGTCGCCGCCGAGCTGATCGGCGCGCGCCGTGACTTCGACCGCGCCTGGCGGTCCGAGCGGCCGGCGGTCACGCCGTCGCTCTACGTGCTGATCGGCAAGCGGCCGGATCCGGCGTTCGACCTGACGGAGCTCGCCACCGGCGGGCACGACCTGATCATCGTGGACTCCTCGGAGCGCCTCGAGCCGCTCACCGATCCGGCGCCGTGACCCGCTCGAACATCAGCAGGTGACGCCCCGGCGCGACCTCGGCGTCGCGGACCCGGTACGGCGCGCGGCCCGCCTTGATCTCCTGCAGGAGCTGCCAGTCCGCCCAGAACCCGGCGCGGGTCTCCGCGAGCGAGCTCCACGGATGGTCCTGCACCATCGTGGTCACGATCACGGCGGGGGCGCGGGCGAGCACGTACTCGGTGTTGTTTCGCTCGTGCGCGATCCAGTCCTTGGACAGCAGCTCCGGGGGCACCGAGCGCCCTGCCCGCGCGATCGCGGGCTCGGTCAGCCCGACGAGATCGAGGATCGGTAGCGACGAGTAGTAGCCGATCGCGCCGATCGGCACCGTGGCCACCAGCGTGCCGCGCGGATAGTGCTCGCGCAGGTACGAGCCCGTCGCCGCCCACTCGACGACCCGCGCGTTCGCGTGCTGCTCGGGGATGCCGTGCGCGACCAGTGCCCGCGCCGCGATCACGACCGTCACCACGCCCACGGCGCCGAGCGCGTGGAGCGGCGCCAGGCGACGGCGCGCCAGCTCGTAGCCGCCGGAGATCGCGAGCGCGGTCAGCGCCGGGACCAGCGGGAACCACAACCGGCTGTACGCGAACGTATCGCCGCCGGTCCGCAGGAAGAACGCGAGCCATACGCCCGCTCCGGCGAGCACGTAGGTCGCGGCGCGGCGGTGCCGCCCGAGCAGCGCCAGCGGCGCGAACAGCGCCAGCGGGAAGTCGACGATCGCGTCGCGGATGTAGGCGAGCCCGAGCACCGCGTGCTCGACCGTGCCGCCGGACTTCGCGTAGTAGGTGTTCGGCAGCGGCGCATCGAACACCGCGAAGCGAACCACGGTCATCGCGACCACGAACCCGGCGACCGCGGCGAGCAGGCCCCAGCGCCGCATCACCGGCAGGAGCGGCAGCGCGACGAGGAACACCATGGCCTCGGGGCGAACCAGCACGAACGCGCACGCGCTCGCGGCGAGTAACCGCGGGCGCTCGGTCATGGCCGCGAACACGACCAGCGTGCACACCGCCCCGGCGAGCGCGGACTCGAGGCCGATCACGCTGTTGAGCAGAACGAAGTCATCCGCGCCGAGCGCGATCGCCACCACCAGCGCGAGCGCCGCCGGAACGTAGCGTGGCTCGGCCGCATCCACGAGCCGCGCGGCGGTCCCCACCGCGAGGCCGAGCGCGGCGACGAGCGACACCGTGCCGACGACCTGACACAGCCAGATCAGCTGCCCGGTGGCGAGGCTCCCCGCCCACAGCACCGCGAGGTACAGCGGGCCCGTGAAGCCCTCCACCGGCGCGTCCACGCAGTTGAAGCGCAGGCCGCAGCCGTTGTGGAGGTTCCTGACGTAGCGGAGGTAGATGAACGCGTCGTCGTAGACGCTGTCCCAGTGCGCGAGCGCGAAGCGGAGGACGCACGCGGCGGCCAGCACCGCCGCTGCCGCGATCGCGAGCCGCCAGCGCACTACTTCGGCAGGCGCTCGCTGTAGTCCTTGATCGCCTTCTCCGTCGCATCCGGCTTGATGTCGACGACGAAGGTCTCCTTGATCCCGAACTCGTTGTTCATCAGGGTGATGCGGTGCTTGCCGGCCGCGAGCTTGATCTCGCGCTGCGGCGTGTGCAGGCCGGAGTTCGAGCCGTCGATGTAGATCTCGCACGACGGCTTCGAGCCGAGCATCAGCGTGCCCTGCCCCTTCGGCTTGTCGGGGACGACCTTGGTGTCGTTACCCGTCTTCGTATCGGTCCCGGTCTTCGTGTCGGTCCCGGTCTTCGTGTCAGTCCCGGTCGCGACCTTCGTATCGGTGCCGGTCTTCGTATCGGTGCCGATCTTCGTATCGGTCCCGGTCTTCGTGTCGTTCCCCGGCTTGATCACCGGGCCCGTGCCCGTCTTGATCTTCGTCTCCGGCCCGGTCTTGACCTGCGTGGTCGGGTTGTTGCCCGTCTGCGCCACCGCGCCGCTCGCCTTCTCCATCGGCACCACGAGCTTCTCCTCGAGGCCGCCGCTGAACACGATCGGCCGGTTGACCGAGACATAGCCCGACTTTTCGAACAGCACCTGGTAGGTCAGGCGGGGATCGAGCGGCGCATTCGCCGGCGACGGGCCAAGCGTCTCGCGCTTGCCATCGATGATCAGCGAGACCGTCGCACCCGGCGGTGTGCTCTCGAACAAGCCGTGGATGCCCTGGATCGGCGAGAGCTGGATCTCGACCTTCGGCGCCTTGCCGGCCTCGACGTTGACCACCTGGTTCTGGCTCATGAAGCCCGCCGGCGGATCGATCTGCACGTTGTGCGGACCGGGCGCGATGCCGCGGATCCGCGACGGCAGGCGATCCGTGCGCGCCTCGCCATCGAGCTTCCAGTTCGAGACGCCACCCGGCTGCACGTACAGATCGAAGCCCGTGTTCTGGTCACCACCGGCGACCGGCAGCGGAGGTGTGGGGGTCGTCGTCGTGTTCTGGGTGACCTCGGGCGTGGTCGGCTTGACCTCCGGCGTGGTGCCGGCGTCCTTCTTCCCGCCCGACATCGCGATGACGACGACGACGGCGATCGCGGCCACGGCCGCGCCACCGACGGCGATCATCAAGATGCCCTTCTTGTCGTCCTTGCGCTGCGTGATGCCGGCGCCGAACGACGACATCGGATCGAAGCTCTCGGACGACGAGACCCGGCGCGATGGCGCCGAGGTCTCGCGAGGCCCC
>JBBRED010000343.1:0-9466 GCA_038203335.1 Haliangiales bacterium
TCCTCCCGAACGTTGGCGCCACCACCACGCCGATGGATGGCATCCGCACGACGGTGTTCGTCGGCGGGACCGGCCTCATCCGGTTCCGGGCCGACCGCTTCGATACGCTCGTCGGCCCGGGGCGAACAGACGCGGCGATCACGGATCTCCCGGCCAGCGGCAAGCTGGTGGTCGCCGGTGGTCCCACCACCGATGTCCTGCTCGTCGATCCGTCGACCGGCACCGTGGAAGTTCACGCGAACGCGCTCGTGACGCCGCGGTTCTCGCCCGCGATCGCGGCGACCGCACGCTACGTGGTCGTCACCGGCGGAACCGATGCCGGGGACGTGCCGATCGCGACCGCAGAGATCCTCGATGGAGTCACGCTGGCACCGATCGCCGTCATCCCCAACGCGCCGCGCGCGAGGCCGCTCGCGTTCCGGCTGTCGAACGGCCAGGTCCTGATCGCCGGCGGCTCGCCCGCGACCGATCTGCTCGAGCTGTTCACCCCGCCGCCGTAGCTCAGGGCTGCGGGGTCAGGTCCAGCGCCGCCGTCACCGTGACGTTCCCGTCCTGCACCGTCGCGTCCAGCCGGCAGTTGCCCTCGAACGCGATGCGGACCAGACCGAGGCGACTCGGCTGCGTCTCCTCGTCGTTCTGCGCGATCTGGAGCATGCGCGCCCGGTACGCCGCCTCCGGTTTCGGGAAGCCGTTGATCCACTCGACAGCCTTGAGCAGGGTCGAAGCGTTGCTGTCGCCTTCCTTGAGCGGATTCTGCACGCTGACCTCGACGATCTGGTTCGCGCGCCCATGGACGCGCAACCGGAACATCGCACGGTCGCCCCTCACCCAGTCGCCGTACTTGAGCGCGTTCTCGAGCAGCTCGCCGGTGACCATCGCGATCGCGTGACAGCCATCGACGTCGGCGAACACGGCGGTGAAGCAGTTCTGAACGCTGGTCCTCAGCAGATCGACGTTGCGCCACTCGTTGCGCACCGTCATGTCGATCGAGAAGCCGAAGTCGTCATCCGTACCGCTCATGCGAACCTCAGATGGAACAGGTCATCGTTCTTCTCGAAGACCCGCAGAGCATCGAACGATAGCCGCTGCCACTTCAACGTCTGGTCGTAGACCATCACGAGCTTGATGTTCGTCTTGCGACAGATCTGGATCAGCCGGATCAGCGCCGTGATCGTCGACGAGTTGAAGTGCTCGATCTTCTCGAAGTGCATCTCGACCGTGCCGTGCTTCTCCCCCACCGAGGCGAGCAGCTTCTCGAACCACGGCTTCAGGATCTCCGGGGGGTTGCGCTCGTTGCTCTTCCCTTTCCACGTGCAGCGGAACACCGACTCCGGTGTCACCGTTACCTCGATGGTCAGATCGCCAGATTGCAAGCTCTCCATGGTCCTCCTACAGGTTCCTCGCCAGACGTACGCCAACACGAGCAGAGTGTTCGGTCGAGAGATAGCGCCGCCGTGATGCGAGCCGGCAATCGATCGGCCAGTCGCACCAGGCGCCGCCGCGCGACACGACCTCGCGCGGTTCGCGCACGGCGGTGCGGCGATGATCGGGAATGCACCAGTCGGCGACGCCGCCGGCCAGATCGCACACGCCGTACGGGGACACGTCCCACAGGAACGCGCCGATCGGCTCGGCGAGCGGCGGACCGGAGCGGCTGTCGCGCATCTTGCAGAACGTGGCGTCGAAGTGATCGCCCCACGGATAGACCCGGCCATCGGTACCGCGCCCGGCCTTCTCCCACTCGATCTCCGTGGGGAGCCGCCACGCGCGGCCTTCCTTCTTCGACAGCCACGCCGCGAAGACCTCGGCCGACTCGGCGCTGATCCCGAATACCGGGAACCGCTGCGGATCGAGCGGCACCTGGATCGATGGCACCGACGCATCGGGCACCCAGCTCCCCGAGCCGGCGCGCTGCCACGTCGGCATTCCGAGCGTGGTCCGCGGCAGGTGCGCGCCGACCAGCTCCGGATCCTGCGCGCGGAGGGCGTCGAGGAACTCGAACCACTGCTCGAACGTCACCGGGTAGCGCTGGAGGATGAACGTCGGGACGTCGGCGACGATCGACTCGTCGGTCTCCGTGCTCAGCGCATCACCGCCGAGCCGCGCCACACCGCCCGGGATCAGGATCTCGTTCGGCCCGAGCGGCGCGGAGGGCACCTCGATGACCACGTTGCACGCACCACCTGGCTCGAGGCTGATCGGCCACGCGATGGTCTGCGCCTCGCCCAGTGATGCATTGACGATGTAGCGGCCGGCGGGGAGCGTTCGCCCGTGCGTCGGGCGATCGGCGATGGTCTCCACCGAGGCTTCGACGAGACGGCGGTCACGCTCGACCAGCTTGGCGAGAGAGACGCGGCCCGCGAACTCGCCGATGGTGACCTCGAGCGCGCCGTCGCGCTGGAGCTGCTGCACGAACTCGCCGTCGTCGACCTCGCGGAGCAGCTGCTCGAACGCGATCTCGTCGAGGCTGTTGCCGCGGCGGCGCGCCCGCTGGAGCTCGGCCCAGTACAGCCGCGCGAGGCCGCGGCGCGAGCGGGTGTGGCGCGGCTCGGCATCGAGCGCGCGCTCGTACGCGGACACCGCGGACTGGAACGTGCGCACCTGCAGGGCATCGGTGACGCGCACGATGTCCTCGGCGTCCCACAGGTCCTGCTTCTCTTCGGTATCCGCCCACGGTGCGATGTCGGCCTTGAGCGAGCGATACACATTCAGCTTGTCGGGCCGAGACTCCGCGAACTCGTGATAGCGCTCCGCGAGCTCGTCACCCGCATCGGCGCTCGCATCCGCCTCGATGCGCTTGCGCTCCTTCTGCTTCGAGCCCTCGATGAACTCGTCGATCGCATCAGCGAGCAGCCGCGCATTGGCGAGCCGCGCGTCGCGATCGATCGCGATCGCACGCATGCAGATGTCCTCGACCTCGGGCGGAACCTCGATCGTCGCCGCGCTCGATGGCAGCGGTGGCGGCTGGTACAGCGAGAGCGGATCCTTGCCCATGGTGGTGATGTTCGAGCTCTTGACCTCGGGGAAGGCCGCCTTGCCGGCGAGGATCTCGTACAGGATCGCCCCGAGGCCGAACACGTCGGTCCGCTCGTCGTAGCGCTCGATCGTAGGATCCATCTGCTCCGGGGCCATGTAGCCGAGCGTGCCGCCGCGAACGCCGAGCGGATGCGTGCGCGACTGCGCGAGCCCCCAGTCCACGAGCATGACCTCGCCGTAGTCGCCAAGGAGGATGTTGGCCGGCTTGAGATCGCAGTGGATGACGCCGCGGTGGTGCGCGTAGTCCACGGCGTTGCAGACCTGGAGGAAGTAGCGGAGCAAGCGACCGAGCGTGTAGTCCTTCGGATCGCCATCGCCGAAGCGCCGCTTACGCAGCAGCGACTCGAGCGAGGTCTTGGTGACCTGCCGCATCACGTAGAACGGACCGCGCGCGGGATCCGTGCCCGCGTCGTAGATCGGGATGATGTTCGGGTGCTCGAGGTGCGAGATGATCCGCGCCTCGCGCGCGAGGATCACCTTCGACGAGTACGAGTCCACGTCGCCCTGCATGTGGCCGGCCTTCACCGCGACGGTGCGGCCGAGCACCATGTCCTCGCACGCGGTGACCTCGCCGAGGCCGCCGGAGCCAAGGGCGAACAACTTCTTGTAGCGCGCGCCCATCAGATCCTGCGGAGGCGGCGGCGGAACCGTGCTCGGCGCGGTCGGAACCGAGGGCGGTCCCGGGACCATGATCGGCACCATCGACGGCGATGTCGGGGCGGTCGCGGTGCCGACTGGAACCTGGAGGAGCTTGATCGGGATCGGCTCGATCGGCTTCGCGGCGTCGACCGAGTACAGCATCGTGTCGCGACCGGTCGCGGGGCTGAGCGCATCGAGCACCGTCGCGAGCTGGGCCTCGTCGAGGCCGCCTGGTCCGCCCCACAGGTCGCGGATCGACAGGCCGTCGTTGGCCGCGATCTGGTTGATGCCGCGCGCGAACACCTCGAGGGTGATCAGGCCACGGGCGAGCGCGAAGATCCCCACGTTGATATGGATCTCGGCCATTACGTGTCCGTCTCCCCGACGTAACGCAGAACCAGGATTGTAGCGTCATCTACCAAGGTCGGGGAATGGGCGATCAACGCCCTGAACAGAGAATCTCGGATGGCTTCCACGGGCTTGGCCGCGCTGTTCTCGAGGACCTCCATGACACCCGCGTAGTCGAACGGCACCCCGCGGGCGTCCTCGGCCTCGGTGACGCCATCGGTCAACAGGAGAAGGACGTCGCCATCGCCGAGCTGCCAGCTCGTCTCCTGGTTCACCGAGTCGATGTCCTGGGCGATCGCGAGGAACGTGCCGGGCGTGCCGAGCAGCTCGCACTTCTGGGTGGCCTTGCGCCACACCACACCGTCCATGTGGGCCCCCGCGACGCGAAGCGAGCCGTCGCGCCGGAACCGGAGCAACGACATCGTCATGTGCCGGTCGGCCTCGAGCCGCTCGTGCACGTTCTCGTAGAGCACCTGATTCAGCGCCTTCAGCACGTCGCGTGGATGCGCCTCGGGGTTCGCCGCCACGATCGTCGCCGTGCCGGTCTGGACCATCATCATGACGAGGCCGGCGGTCAGGCCGTGACCCGAGGCGTCGCCGATCGCGATCCAGCAGCCGCCATCGACCGGTCGCACGTCGTAGTAGTCGCCGCCGACCTCGGTCGCGGTCAGCATGTTCGCGGCCATCTGCAAGCCGGGAACGCTCAGCACACGCGGCAGGATCGAGGTCTGGATGCGCGCCGCGATCTCGAGCTCGCGCGCGAGGCGCTCCCTGTCGGCGAGCTGCTGGCGCGAGTCATCGATCTCCTTCGCCATTCGATCCATCGCGACGCCGAGTGCCTGGACCTCCGTCGGACCGCTCACCGCGCGCGGCGAGAGGTCACCGTGCGCGATCGCCTGCGTACGGGCCACGAGGGCATCGATCGGACGCGATAGCCGGCTCGCGAGGCCGAGCGCGAGCAGCAGCGACGCGAGCGCCGCGCCCGCGACGAGCATGAGGAGGATGCGCACCACGTGGCGCGCCGGAGCGAGGGCCTCGTCGATCGAGCGGAGCAGCAGGTAGTCCAGCTTGCGGTCTCCGGTGTAGCCGGGCACGGGGAGGAGCTGCGCGAAGAACGCTTCGCCGCCGAGCGAGACCTCCTTCGCGCCCGCGCGCACCGCCGCGACCGCGGGTGGCAGCTCCGACGCCTCGACATCCTTCGGCATCAGCGTGATCGCCGTGCCGTCGAGTGCGACCATCAGCGCGCCGCCGGTGTGCTTCGCCACCGTATCGGCGAACCTGTCGTCGATCGCGTGGCCGATCACGAGCGCACCGACGATCCGCTGACCGAACTCGAGCCGGCAGCTCGAGACCTGGTACGCGATGTTCTCGGCGACCCAGACGCCCGCGCCCTCGCCATCGGCGAGCGCCTTCTTGACCACCGGCTGGCCAAGGAGATCACCGCTGTCCGCCTCGGGAGCCTGGACGTCGGCGATCAGCTGGCCGTTGGCATCGACGAGGAGGAACACGCCCGCGTGCAGCGTCTCCGACAGCGTCTTCACTGCATCGAGGATCGTCTCGCGCGCCACGTCGGCGGTCGCGACCACCGCCTTCAGGCGCGGCTCCTCGGCGACCACCCGACACTCCTGGCGGTTCAACATCTGCCGATCGGCGTGGAGGTCGCGGGCCACGTCGCGGCTCCGCATCGAGTCGTCGGCGAGCCGGTCGCGGGTCGAGCGATCGAACACGATGGCGATCGTGCCGATCGTCGCGCCGAGCACCGCTGCGACGAGCAGCAGCACCCAGACGAACACCGTCGTCCGCAACTTCATTTACGGCCCTTGGTCGGTCGCTTGCCCGCCACGGCCGGTTTGACGGAGACCGTCTTCGGAAGCTTCGCACGGCCGCCCGGCGTGGGTGCGCCGAACGGGACCTTGGTCCGTGCGAGCACCAGCTCCTCCACCTCGGAGAGCGCGAGCTCCTTGACCAGCACCGCCGAGGCGCCGCGATAGAGCACGCTGATCTCGACCGCGCCGGCGGCGGGCGGTGCGAACGAGAACGCATCCGTCCACGTCGCTCCGGGCGCGATGCGCGAGTCACTGCCCACGCCGACCGCCTTCCAGAACGGGACTTCGACGCCCTTCGCATCCACGAGCACGCGCCCGAGGCTTCTGGTCTGCGTCGCGAGCTCCGCGCCCGCCTCGTCGACGAACTTCGCGACGACGACGATCCGCCGCTCGGGCAACCCGGCCGGTACGTAGTGGCCCGCGCCCTCGTTCGTCAGCGAGACCTTGATACCGACCGCCCCCGATTCGTCGGTGACCGCGACCTCGAGGGCGAGCGCACGCATGCGGAGATCCGCCGCGACCCCGAGCAGGCCGTGATGCGGCACCCCGGTGCGAACCGGCGCGCCGATCGCGAGCGCCGCCTTCTCCTTCGGCATGTGGCAGCTCTGGCACGGCTCCTCGGCCCTCGCCGACGGGCCCGCCTTCCAGTCCGCGTACTCGGTGAACACCGGCACACCGCGCGGCTCCCACCAGTGGCAGGTACCGCACAGCGCCGCTTCCTTGTGCTCCGGTGAGCAGCCCATGCGGTGGAAGTAGTGATCCTCCAGGTCGCAGCGCGGCCCGTACTTCACCATGTCGTCGACCGCGAGACGGAAGCCGGCGCCGGTCTTCGCGGGCTTCGGATCGCGCAGCGTGTGGCAGACATCGCAGGTCACACCCTCGGTGGAGATCGAATCCTTCGGCGCGTCCTCGATCAGCGGCGTGTGGCAGCGCACGCACATGCCCTGGTTCGCCGCGGCGGCCGCGGCCTTGTAGAGCGGCGACGTCGCGGCCTTCGCGTGCGCCGACAGCTCCCATTCGTCGTACATCTTCTCGTGGCACTCGCCGCAGCGCCCTGCCCCGTGCAGGAACACCTTGCGCGCGGGACGCGGAGCATCGACCGCCGCATCCTTCGGTGCGGTCGCGATCGGTGCGGCATCGTCCTTCGGCGAGCGCTGCTCGGACTTCGATCCACATCCGACGAGGATGAGGACAGAGCAGAGCGCTACTTGTAGCGACCGTATGGCGTGCCGTCCTTTCGCGTGTGCGTGGAGCTCGTTGCCACTGCGGTGATCTCGAGGTTCACCGTGGCCGCCCCACCCGCTGCGATCGTGACCTTTCCCGAGGCCTCACCGCCACTCGGCAGCCATGCGACGATCGGATATTCGCCCGCCGGCACGCCCTCGACACGAAACACACCGCTCGCGTCGGTCACGGTATAGAAGGCGTTATCTAAGACCTTCACGCGCGCGACCATGTCGGGGTGGATGTTGCAGTAGACGTCCACCACGCCCGCGCGCTTCATCTCGACGGACTTCTGGCTGCCGCTCTTGTAGAGGCCGAGGTCGAACCGCGCCGGCCGCGACACCGAGAACACGTTGTGAAAGATCCTGTCCTCGTTCGGAAAGTCGATGGTCGTCCCCTTCACCACGATGGTGAGCGGCGGATCGAATTGCTTCTCGCGCTGGCGGATCGTCGCGTTCTTCGCCTTCGGCGGCGTGCCCGGAACGTTCTCGAGGTAGACGACGACGCCCTTTGTCTGCTTGCTTCCCTTGACGGTGACCTTGCCCGTGACGTCGCCGGTCTGCGGCTTGCTCGCCGCGTTCGTGGTGATCGCCAGGACGATCATCAGCGCATAGAGGGCTAGTTGCTTCATCGATCCTTTTAGAGCTTCAGCACGAGCGACGTGGTGAGCACATCGTTGGGGAACTGCGGGATGGGACCGAGCTCGCGGTTGAGCGTGCCCTCGGCCTTGAGGATGACGCGGGTCCCGATCTCGGCGCGGATGCCGACCGTGAACCGCACGAGCTTCGCGATGTACACGAAGCTCGCGCCGCTCTCGTGGGTGGCATCGCGCCAGTCGACGCGCCCGTAGGGGATGAACATGTTGTTCAGACGGTAGGCGAGCAGCCCGTATGCACCCTTGTACGTGATGCACGGTGCGTCATCGCACGGCGCCACCGCCAGGGCCGACGTCTTGCCCTTCGCCTTGCCCTGCACGAATTCGGCCGTGAGCTCGAGGTCCTTGTAGTCGACATGCAGGTCGGCGCCGTAGTGCCACTGGTACACGTCGTTTGCGGGCTGGTAATCCTGCGCGCCGAACGCTCCCGAGACGCCGACTTCGACCGTCTTCTCGATCAGGTAGGACAGCCGGCCCGCGACGGTCTTGAACTGGTTGGTATCGGTCTCGTTCGCGAACGGAAAGCCCTCGCTGAAGTGGCTGCCGTTCGTGACGGCGACGTTCGCGGTCAGCGTGTTGTCGAGCATTCGCGCGCGCGCCTTGAGGCCGATCGGGCGCCCGCAGGTGTAGCGGCAGATAAGCGATGGCGTCACACCGGTGCGATCCGGAGACTCGAGCGAGCGGTACTCGTAGCCGAGCACGGAGTCGAACTTGCCGGCCTGCAGCGCGAGCTCGACGCCCTTGATCTTCGGCTTCCACTCGCCGTACGCGAGCTTCACGTCGAGGTAGTCGCCCGAGAACAGCCCACCGACATCCGAGATATCGCGCGCGCGCGGCAGAAAATCGATGCTGACCTGCGCGGAGCTGGCCTCGCCGAGGCCGGTGAACAGCGCGAGGTTGACCGCGTTGATGAGGAACGTCGACTTGCCATGCGAGTTGATCGGATCGAACACGATCGCGCGCGACTCGCCGGTATCCGCGACGTCGCCGCGCGAGTTGACCGTGGTCGACAGCGGATCGCCCATGAAGATCCACGAGCCGTCGACCTTCCCGATGTACTGCGGGAAGTACTGGCCAAGAAGATCGCTGCGCGTGCCGGCGCCGTTACCGTCGGCGACGAAGAACCCGACGTCGACGTAACCGCCGAGCTTCGCGGTCAGCGGCAGCAACGTCTGGACCTTCTCGTCGAGGTACTTGTTGTCGTCCTTCGCTTGATCGAGATCCTCCTCGACCTTCGCGAGGCGAGCCTCGAGCGCCTCGACGCTCGCCTTGAGGTCGACCTCGGGTGGCTTCTCGACCGGAGGCGGCGGCGGCTCGGGCGCCGGCTCGTCCGCGAGCGCAGGGCCAGCGGCGGCGACGAGGAACGCGAGGGGAGCGAGGCGTCTCACAGTGATTGGATCCATGTGCGAAGAAGCTGCACGCCCGCGGGGGCGACGTGCTCGGTGGCGCTCGGCGGCATCTGCATGTTCACGGTGCGCTTGGGACGAGCGGGAACCCTAGGGGACCAGCGGGCCCTGGCAGTTCGGGCTCGTATCGTGAACCACGGGCGCGAGCGACAGGATGTAGTTCGAGATGTCCTCGAGGTCGCTGTCGTCGAGCGCCGCGTAGGGAGAGATCAAGCTGCCGTGCGTGGCGGCGCACACCGCCTTGCCCTCGCGATCCTTGCCGCGTGCGATCGCGTTCTCGACATCATTCAGCGTGAAGCCCATCAGGCCGGTCGCATCGGAGGTCAAGTTGC
>JBBRED010000344.1:0-9458 GCA_038203335.1 Haliangiales bacterium
AGCCGTACGAGAAGCTGTATCGCGTGCGCCTGCGGGTCGACGGCGTGCTGCAGGAGTTCATCCAGCCGCCGCTGAAGCTGAAAGCCGCCCTGACGTCGAGACTCAAGATCATGGCGTCGCTGGACATCGCCGAGCGGCGCCTCCCGCAGGACGGGCGCATCAAGCTGAAGCTCGGGCGCGGCAAGGAGATGGACTTCCGCGTCTCGGTCTGCCCCACGCTCTTCGGCGAGAAGGTGGTGCTCCGCCTCCTCGACAAGTCGAACCTCCAGCTCGACATGACCAAGCTCGGCTTCGACATCAAGCCGCTCGAGGACTTCAAGAAGGCGATCAAGAAGCCGTACGGCATGGTGCTGGTGACGGGCCCCACCGGGTCGGGCAAGACCACCACGCTGTACTCGGCGCTGTCCGAGCTGAACACCACGGACCGCAACATCTCCACCGCCGAGGATCCGGTCGAGTTCAACCTGCACGGCATCAACCAGGTGCAGATGCACGAGGACATCGGCCTCAACTTCGCCACGGCGCTGCGCGCGTTCCTCCGGCAGGACCCGAACATCATCATGGTCGGCGAGATCCGCGACTTCGAGACCGCCGAGATCGGGGTCAAGGCCGCGCTCACGGGCCACCTCGTGCTGTCCACGTTGCACACCAACGACGCACCGTCGACGATCTCGCGTCTCCTCAACATGGGCATCGAGCCGTTCCTCGTGACCGCCTCGGTGAACCTGGTGGTCGCGCAGCGGCTGGCGCGCCGGATCTGCGCCGACTGCAAGATGCCCGACGAGAAGCACCCCGAGGCGCTCGCGAAGATGGGCATGAGCGAGGAGCAGATCCGCACCGCCAAGGTCATGCGCGGGCGCGGCTGCCAGACCTGCAACAACACCGGCTACAAGGGCCGCGTCGCGCTCTACGAGGTGATGACGTTCACGGACCCGCTGAAGGAGCTCGTGCTCCAGGGCGCCTCGGCAACCGAGATCAAGGCGGAGATGATCCGTGGCGGAGTACCGAGTCTCCGCATGGCCGGCATCGCGAAGATCCTCGAAGGCGTGACCACGCCCGAGGAGATCTTGCGCACCACGGTGGATGACTAGTGGCGCTGAATCTCCAGGCCCTGCTGAAGGCGATGACCGACAAGGGTGCGTCGGATCTTCACATCACCGCGAACTCGTCGCCGCGGCTGCGCATCGACGGCGAGCTGGTGAAGCTGCAGACCGAGCCGCTGACGCCGGTCGATACGAAGACGCTGTGCTACTCGGTGATGAACGACGCGCAGAAGCTGCGGTTCGAGGAGGATCTCGAGATCGACTTCTCGTTCGGCATCCGCAACATGGCGCGGTTCCGCGCGAACGTCTACATGCAGCAGGCGTGCGTCGCGGGTGCGTTCCGCGTCGTGCCGTACAACATCATTCCGCTCGAGGATCTCGGCTTGCCGCCCGTGGTCCAGGAGCTGTGCGACCGGCCGCGCGGCCTCGTGCTCGTGACCGGGCCGACGGGCTCGGGCAAGTCCACCACGCTCGCGTCGATGATCGATCGGATCAACACGCGGACGAAGGGCCACATCGTCACCGTCGAGGATCCGATCGAGTTCCAGCACAGCCACAAGGGCTGCCTGGTCAACCAGCGCGAGATCGGTCGCGACTCGACCTCGTTCAAGCGCGCGCTCAAGTACATCCTCCGCCAGGATCCGGACTGCGTGTTGATCGGTGAGATGCGCGACCTCGAGACCGTCGAGGCGGCGCTGACCATCGCCGAGACCGGTCACCTCGCGTTCGCGACCCTGCACACGAACAACGCGATCCAGAGCATCAACCGCATCATCGACGTGTTCCCTTCGAGCCAGCAGAGCCAGGTTCGCGCGGTGCTCTCGTTCGTGCTCGAGGGCGTGGTCACGCAGCAGCTCGTGCCGAAGGCGTCGGGCTCGGGCCGAGCGCTCGCGGCCGAGGTCCTGGTGCCGAACGTCGCCGTCCGGAACTTGATCCGCGAGGACAAGCTCCACCAGATCTACTCGCAGATGCAGATCGGTCAGACCAAGTTCGGCATGCAGACGATGAACCAATCGCTCGCGGATCTGTACAGCCGGAAGGTCATCACGCTCGACGAAGCGATGGGTCACACCAGCGAGGTCGACGAGCTCCGCACCATGATCATGAACCAGGGCGGCCAGTCGCCCCAGCAACCCAGGCGCTGAGGAGCCCGACCATGGCGAAATTCCAGTGGGAAGCGACGACGCGCACGGGTGAGAAGCGCAAGGGCGCGATGGAGGCGGAGACCGCCGAGATCGTGGAGAACCGGCTACGCGGCGATGGCTTGACCATCAACCGCGTCAAGAAGGAGCCGAGGCAGATCTCGATCTCGATCGGATCGGGCGTGTCCTCGAAGGACCTCCAGATCTTCACGCGCCAGCTCGCCACGATGATCGATGCCGGTCTGCCACTCGTGCAGTGCCTCGACATCCTCGCGAACCAGAACCCGAACAAGATCTTCGCGCGCATCCTCGGCCAGGTGAAGTCGTCCGTCGAGCAGGGCTCCACGTTCAGCGACGCGCTGAAGAAGCACCCGCGCGTGTTCGACGACCTCTACGTCAACCTCGTCGCCGCTGGCGAGGTCGGCGGCATCCTCGACACCATCTTGAATCGTCTCGCGATCTACATCGAGAAGAACGTCAAGCTGAAGGGTCAGATCAAGAGCGCGATGTTCTATCCGATCGGCATCCTCGTCGTCGCGATCGGTGTGATCGCGGTGATGCTGATCAAGGTCATCCCGACCTTCGAGGACATGTACAAGAACATGGGTAACGCGCAGCTCCCGAGCGCAACCCGGTTCGTCATCGGCATCTCTCACGGCTTCATCAACAAGTGGTACCTGTACGTCGGCACGCTGTTCGGAGCGATCGTCGGCGGCACGATGATGCGGCGCACGGATCGCGGCAAGGAGATCTTCGATCGCTTCCTGCTGCGGATTCCGATCATCGGTGGGACGCTGAGAAAGATCGTCGTCGCACGCTTCACGCGAACGCTCGGCACCCTGCTGTCCTCCGGCGTGCCGATCCTCGACGCCCTCGACATCTGCGCGCGTACCTCCGGCAACAAGGTCGTGCAGAACGGCATCATGCGCGCCCGCGAGAAGATCTCCGAAGGTCACGACATGGCGGGCCCGCTCGCCGAGTCGCGCGTGTTCCCGAGCATGGTCGTCCAGATGATCGGCGTCGGCGAGCAGACCGGCGCCATGGACCAGATGCTCGGCAAGATCGCTGACTTCTACGAGGAAGAGGTCGACGCCGCCGTCACCGCGCTGACCTCGCTCATCGAGCCCGTCATGATGGCGTTCCTCGGCGTCGTGGTCGGCGGCCTGATCATCGCGATGTACCTGCCGATCTTCAACCTGGCAGGAAACATCAACTAAGGCGGCCATGGCCGGCACGATGCCCGTCCCGACGGTGCGCCACGATCCGGCGACACCCTCGCCGGGTGACTCGCTGGTCGGTCCGCCGCAGGCCGCTCCCACGAGCGATCTGCGCGGTCGCGTCAGTCGCCTGCTGCTCCTGCGCACGATCGTCGTGAGCGTCGTGCTCGCGCTCTCGCTGTGGCTACAGGTCACCGGGGAGCAGCCGTCGCGGGGCTCGGTGTGGCTGCAGTCGTTGCTGCTCTCCGCGACGTACGTGTCGTCGATCGTGTTCGGCGTGCTGCTCCGGCGCGGCTTCGCACCCCGCCGGGTCGCCGCGCCGATGCAGGCCACCGATCTCCTGGTGACGTCGCTGCTGGTCTACGTGACCGGCGGCGCGCAGAGCCCGTACACGTTCCTCTATGCGCTCTCGATCGTCGCCGCTGGCGCGCTGTCCTACCGGCGCGGCGCCGTGGTGGTGACCATCGCGTCGCTCGTCGCGGTCACGGTCACGGCGCTGATCGCGTGGACCGCGCTCCTCGGGCTGCCGATGTCGGCGCAGGCGCATCCGCAGGACCAGAGCGGTGTCGCGCTGATCCGCACGCTCGGCGTGAACTACGCGGCGCTGATCGGCGTCGGCGCGCTCGCGTTCATCTTCGGCGACCAGCTCCAGCGCGGCGCCGAGTCCCTCGCGACCACGCGGCGCGCGGTCGCCGACCTGTACACGTTGCACCAGGACATCGTGAGGTCGCTCGCCTCGGGCTTGATCACGATCGCGCCCGACAGCACCGTGCTCGCGGCGAATGTCGCGGCGGGCGAGATCCTGCGGCGACCCGTGCAGGCGATGCTCGGCCAGCCGATCGATACGCTGATGCCCGGCCTGTCGGCGATGCTCGCGGTCGGCGCCCTCAAGCGCGCCGACGTCGTGGTCAAGACCTCGACCGGGCAGGAGCTGACCGTGGGCGTCACGGTGTCGCCGCTGCGCGACGTGCACGACCAGGTGATCGGACGGATCGTGAACTTCCAGGACCTCACCGAGCTGAGGCGCCTCGAGCAGCAGACCCGGCTGCAGGAACGCCTCGTCACGGTGGGTCAGCTCGCGGCCGGCATCGCACACGAGATCCGGAATCCGCTCGCCTCGATCTCCGGATCGATCGAGCTGCTCAAGCAAGCGCCGCAGGCCTCCGAGGACGACCGCACGCTGATGACGATCGTCAACCGCGAGATCGCGCGGCTCAACGTGCTGATCGGCGACCTGCTCGACTACGCGAACCCGCGCGCGCCACGGCTCGTCGACTTCGATCTCGGCGTGCTCGTCGAGGAGACGCTGCAGGTCGCGCGCGGCGATCAGGCGTTCGGGGACGTCGAGGTGACCTGCGAGGTCACCAGGCCGCTGCCGATCTCTGCGGACCCCGCGAAGCTGCGTCAGGTGCTGTGGAACCTCGTGCGCAACGCGGCCGACGCCGCGTCGGCCGGCGGCAAGCACGTCACCGTCACCGCCACCGGTGGCCCCGACACCGCGACCATCACGGTCTCCGACGACGGTCCGGGGATCCCGCCCGCGCAGCTCGCGCGGATCTTCGATCCGTTCTTCACCACGAAGAGCAAGGGCACCGGCCTCGGCCTCGCGACGAGCCACGCCGTGATCGGCGAGCACAACGGCCGGATCGACGTCGAGAGCGAGGTCGGCAAAGGCACGAAGATGGTGGTCACCGTCCCGAGGGAACGATAGGCTCGATCGGTGAACTGCCCGATCTGCGCGCAGGCCCTCGAGGGAGGGGAGCTGGTGATGGTGTGCCCCCCCTGCCACAAGTCCCTCGGCGGTGGACTCGCCGTCAATGCGACCGGTGAGTTCCGCGTGCCCACGGCCGCCGAGCTGATGGATCACGTCGAGGAGAGTCCGAACGTCGTGCGACCGAACACCATCAACGTGTGCTCGTGGTGCGGCAAGCTCGAGGCGCAGGTGAAGAAGCTGCTCGGCCGCGGGGGCGTGTCGCTGTGCGATGAGTGCGTGTCGCTCGCGAGCGACATCATGGAAGCCGAGCTCGGCGAGAACTGGCGATGACCGGCGAGATCCTCGATGCGCTCGCGTTCGCCGCGCACAAGCACCGCGACCAGAGGCGCAAGGATCAGGCCGCCTCGCCGTACATCAATCACCCGCTCGCGGTGGTGAAGCTGCTGTGGGACCACGGCGTGCGCGATCGCGTGCCGCTGCTCGCGGCGATCCTCCACGACACGATCGAGGACACGGCCACCACGCGCGAGGAGCTCGTCACCGCGTTCGGCGAGGATGTGGCGACGTGCGTCTGCGAGGTCACCGACGACAAGTCCCTCCCCAAGGAACGCCGCAAGGAGTTGCAGGTCGAGCATGGTCCGCAGCTCTCGACGCACGCGAAGCTCGTGAAGCTCGCCGACAAGACGGCGAACCTCAAGGACATGAGCGACAGCCCGCCGCACACGTGGACGGCCGAGCGCCGCGCCGAATATTACGTGTGGGCGCAGCGCGTGGTCGCCGGGCTCCGCGGCACGAACGCGGGCCTCGAGGCCGCGTTCGACGCGCAGCACGCACGCGGAGCGCAGCGCTAGATCGCGACCCGTACCACGCTGCCCGGGACGCCGAACAGCATCGGCAGGGTCTCGGCGTCGCGGTACATCGAGATCTCGGGGAGCCGCTCGGTGCCGCGCAGGCCGGTGGCGGACACGGCGTCGCCCGGGCGCAGCGTGACGACCTCGAGCGTCGCGCCCTCGAGGAAGTGCGGCGGGATGCCGAGGCGCGCGAGGCGCGGATCGTCGTCGGCGACCCGCGGATGGGCTGGGCGAGCGTGCGGGATCAGGCGCATCGCGCCGGCGATCACGGTGGGCTCCGGCGCGTCGAGGAGGAACGGCGCGGCGTGGACGCGACGGAGGAACACGCTGCGGCGCCAGCGCGTGATCAGCGAGATCTGCTCCGCGAGGATCGGTTCGTCGTCGAGCAGCGAGCGCAGCGGCGCCGAGATCGCGCGGGCGATTCCGTTGCGGCTGATCGCCTCGTGCGCGATCGGCGGCGACGGGAGATCGATCGCGCTGACGCGGCGCGAGCGAACGCTCCCCTCCTCGGGGAGCATCGATAGCGACTTCCAGCGCAGCAGCTCCTGCTCGGTATCGAGCCGGCCGATGATCACGGAGCCGCAGTCGATGCACTCGCTCGCCGCGCCCTGAAGGAGGCGGCACGATGCGCAGCAGTACGGGATCTCGGTCGTCATCGCGTGGCCACCATCCGCGCACGATCGCGGTAGTCGCTCGCGTAGTCCGCCTGCCCCTTGCGGTCCCACGCGGACGCGAGCTCGCGGCAGCGCTCGGCCTCGAGCTGGGGCGCGAGCTCGCCGCCCGCGCGCATCGCATCGAGCACCGCGATCGCATCGTCGAGCCGGCCCACCGCGAGGAGCGCGCGAGCGCGGGTGTGCTGGATCGCGGGGACATCGGGACGCAGGCCGATGGCCTCGTCCACCGTGGCGAGCGCGCGAACGGCGTCGCGCCCCGCATCGAGCGCAGCGCACGCCTGGTTGTTGAGCCACACGGCGCGCTCCGAGGTCTCGAGGGATGCGGGATCGATGTCCGCGAGCGTGGCCTCGGCGCGCTCGAGCTTGCCCGACGCGACGTCGCAACCGGCGCGCGACAGCATCGCGGCGCGCTCGCGGTGCGCGGAGAACGCGAGGACCGCGAGCAGGCGATAGCGGCGCGCGGCGCGGGGGTACCGCGCGG
Organism: Haliangiales bacterium; assembly: GCA_038203335.1. Taxonomy (GTDB): domain Bacteria; phylum Myxococcota_A; class Polyangia; order Haliangiales; family Haliangiaceae; genus JABFXX01. Next base: position 7,123 of record JBBRED010000344.1, read on the forward strand.
TCTGGAACGCGCGGTGCGCCGAGCGCGGGAGCCAGAGCAGCAACCACAGGGTCCCGAGGACGGCGATCAGCAGGCCCACGGCGACCCAGCGCGGCCCGAACATCGCGCCGAGGAGCGCCGGGGCGAGGAGGCAGCCCACCGTCCACCCGACGGCGCGTCCGACGTGCTGGGCGGCCACACCCGACAATATCGCGGATCGCGGGTGGGCTTGGCCGTGGTAGACACCGGGCCATGTCGGAGCGGCTGATTCCCCTGGGGAAGCGTGCGGATGCGGTGGCCCCGCGCCCGGCGCCGGCCGCCAACGCACCCCGGGTCTACGTCGAGACCTACGGTTGCCAGATGAACGTGGCGGACTCGGACCTGATCGGCAGCGTGCTCGCGGATGCGGGGTACGCCACGGCCGCCCGCGCCGAGGACGCGGAGATCATCGTGGTCAACACCTGCGCCGTGCGCGAGAAGGCGGAGGAGCGGGTGACCGCGCGCGCGGCCGAGCTCGGCGCCCTCAAGCGCAAGAAGCCGGGCACCGTGCTCGCGATCGTCGGCTGCATGGCCGAGCACCTCAAGGAGAGCCTGGCCATACGCGCGCCCGCGGTGGACGTGATCGCCGGGCCCGATAGCTATCGCAGGCTGCCCGAGCTGCTCACGGCCGCGCGGAGGGCCCACACCGAGCCATTGATCGACGTGCGGCTCGACAAGGCGGAGACCTACGAGGGGCTGTCGGGCGCGATCGGCGGCGATGGCGTCTCGGGGTTCGTCACGATCCAGCGCGGCTGCGACAAGTTCTGCACGTTCTGCGTGGTGCCGTTCACGCGCGGTCGCGAGCGCGGCACCCCGCCGCGCGAGGTGCTGCGCCAGGTGCGCGAGCTCGCGGCGGCGGGCTATCGCGAGGTGATGCTGCTCGGGCAGACCGTGAACTCGTACGTGTGGGACGAGACCAGCTTCGCCGGCCTCCTCCGCGCCGTGTGCATGGTCGAGGGTATCGAGCGCGTGCGGTTCACGTCGCCCTACCCCGTCGACTTCACCGACGACGTGATCGCCGCGATCGCCGAGGAGCCGAAGATCTGCAAGTACGTCCACCTGCCGGTGCAGTCGGGCTCCGACGTGGTGCTCGAGCGCATGAAGCGCGGGTACACCGTGGCCGACTACCGCGCGATCGTGCATGCGCTGCGCGCCGCGGTCCCCGACATCGCCTTCTCGACCGACATCCTCACCGGCTTCTCCGGCGAGACCGAGGACGATCACGCGCAGACGCTGGCGCTCATGCGCGAGCTGCGGTTCGACTCCGCGTTCATGTTCGCGTACTCCGAGCGCGACCTGACGTTCGCCGCGAAGAAGCTGACCGACGATGTTCCCGAGGCCACGAAGAAGCGGCGCCTCAGCGAGATCATCGCGCTCCAGGAGAAGACCTCCGCCGAGGTGTTCGCGGCGCATGTCGGCCGCCGCGAGCGGGTGCTCGTGCACGGTCCGAGCAAGCGCGATCCGGCGCAGCTGATGGGCCGCACCGACGGGTTCAAGACCGTGATCCTGCCGGCGGGTGTCGGCGCGGTCGGCGAGCTCGTCGACGTGACGATCGATCGCGCGACCATGGCGACCCTGTTCGGAGTGGTGCCGGCGTGATGCGCGCGGTGCTGGTGCTCGCAGCCCTCGCCGCGTGCCCGAGCCCGAAATCCCCCGCCGGCGATGCGCCGTTCCACGTGTTCTATCCCGATGCCGGCCAGAAGGGCCTGAGCGGCAAGGTCGGCAAGCGGATGCAGGCAAAGCCCGCCGCGGCGTGCACCTACGTCGATGGTCGCGAGGCGCGTTGGGTGAACACCGGCGCGAGCGTCGAGGAAGGCGCGCTGCCGCCCGGCCTCGTGCTCGAGGACGGCGCGATCGGCGGCGTTCCAACCGAGGCCGGCAGCTTCTCGGTGACCATCAGGTTCGGCGGCGTCACGTGCGCCGGCAAGCCGATGGGCGACCAGCACGTCACCGTCATGCTGGCCATTCACTAGCGAATGCGCTGGGCGATCGTGGTCGGTGCGCTGCTGATCGCGCGTCTCGCGATCGCCGAGCCCGTTCACGTCGTCGTTCCGGTCGCGGGCCCGGCGCTGAGCTTCGTCGGGGTCGACCTCGATGCGGCGCGCGGCTCGCCGTCGCTGATGGCCGCCGTCGAGCACCTCGTCGGTGCGTACGCGATCGATGTCTCCATCCTCAGTGGCCGCTCGCTGGTGATCGCGACGATCCCCGGGGCGCCCGCCCCGCGCACGATCCCGAGCGTCCCCGTCCACACGCTCGGGTTCGGCGCGATCTGGCTCGACGCCAGCGCGCAGCGCCGGCTCGCGCAGGTCCTCCCCGAT
>JBBRED010000345.1:0-9368 GCA_038203335.1 Haliangiales bacterium
AGGTCTGCGCGGTGACCATGGCGAGTGCCGCCGGTCGCTGCACGTTCTCCACGGCAAAGGGCGGCCGGTACTCGGTGACCGCGACCATCACCGACGACAAGGGCCGCCAGAACCAGAGCAAGCTCGAGTTCACTGTCTCCGGCGGAGACGACGGTCCACCGGCGCGCGAGGTCCAGCAGGAGGTCGCGCAGCTGATCCCCGACAAGAAGGAGTACTCGCCGGGCAACACCGCCGAGATCCTGATCCAGACGCCGTTCTATCCGGCGGAGGGCATCGTGACGTGGCGGCGCAGCGGCATCGTCAAGCTCGAGCGGATCACGCTCGATGGTCCGACGAAGGTGATCACCGTGCCGATCACCGACGAGATGACGCCGAACCAGTACGTGCACGTCGACCTCGTCGGCATGGCCGTGCGCGCGAACGACAAGGGCGAGCCGGATCCCACGCAGCCGAAGCGACCCGCGTTCGCGGTGGGCGAGATCAACCTGCCGATCCCACCACGCCATCGCACGCTGACCGTGGTGGTCACGCCGGCGGCGGCGAAGGTGGCGCCGGCGGCGAGGACGTCGCTCGCGTTCGAGATCAAGGACGCGCAGGGCAAGCCCGTCGCCGATGCCGAGGCGGCCGTGATCGTGGTCGACGAATCGGTGCTCGCGCTCGCGAACGTGACGTTCGAGAACCCGATCGACACGTTCTATCCGAGCCGCGACAGCGGTGGCAGCGACCGGTTCTCGCGCGCCGACGTGAAGCTCGCGAAGCTGCCATCGGTGTCCACCGCCTCTGACGAACCTCCACCTTCCGAGCAGGAGGACTCGTCCGCCGACGATACGTCGGGCGGCGTCGGGACCGCGATGGCTCTCGAGGAAGGGAAGATGGGGAAGAAGGACTCCGATCGCTCGGAGGGCCAGTACAAGATGAAGAAGAACGACGAGGATCCGAAGCTCGCGCGCCAGCAGGCGATCGAGCAGGCGCGAAACGCCGGGATCCTCGGCAGCACGAAGAAGCCGCCGAAGATCGACAAGGTGGCGGACGCGGACCCGAACACGCCGATCCAGGTGCGCACGAACTTCAACGCCCTCGCGGCGTTCGTGCCGGCGGTCCACACGGATGCGAACGGCAAGGCGAAGGTCGACATCGCGATGCCGGATAACCTGACCCGCTACCGCGTGATCGTGGTCGCGGTGGCCGGTGCGAAGCAGTACGGCAAAGGCGAGAGCGCGATCACGGCGCGCCTGCCGCTGATGATCCGCCCGAGCGCGCCGCGGTTCCTCAACTTCGGCGACACGTTCCAGCTCCCGGTCGTGGTGCAGAACCAGACCGATGCGCCGATGACGGTGAAGGTCGCGATCGCGGCGACCAACCTGTCGCTCACCGACGGTACGGGCCGCGCCGTGGTGGTCCCGGCGAACGATCGCGTCGAGGTCCAGTTCCCCGCCGCCGCCGAGATGGCCGGCACGGCGCGGCTCCAGTTCGTGGGCGCATCCGGCGACTTCAGCGATGCGGCCGACATCTCGATCCCCGTGTGGACGCCGGCGACCACCGAGGCGTTCGCGACCTACGGCGTGATCGACGACGGCGCGATGGCCCAGCCGATCGCTCTGCCCGGCAAGGTCGTCCCGCAGTTCGGCGGCCTCGAGATCACGACCGCGTCGACGAATGTCCAGGCGCTGACCGACGCGATGCTCTACATCGTCCACTACCCGTTCGACTGCGCCGAGCAACGCTCGAGTCGCATCCTCTCGATCGCGGCGCTGCGTGACGTGCTCGAATCGTTCAAGGTCAAGGACATGCCGTCGCGCGGTGCGCTCGAGGCGAGCATGGCGTCGGACCTCGAACACCTCGCGCAGATGCAGAACGACGACGGCGGCTTCGCGTACTGGGAGCGCCACTACGAGTCGCAGCCGTACCTCTCCGTCCACGTCTCGAGCGCACTCGCGCACGCGAAGGCGAAGGGCTACGCGGTACCGGCACAGCTGATCGCGCGTGCGCTCTCGTTCCTGCGCACGATCGAGGTGCACTACGACCCGTACTACACGCCGGAGATCCGCCAGGCGATCTCCGCGTACGCGCTGTACGTGCGCAAGCAGCTCGGCGATCTCGACATCGCGAAGGGCCAGAAGCTGATCGCCGAGGCCGGTGGCATCGAGAAGATGCAGATGGAGACGCTCGGCTGGTTGCTCTCGACGTTCGCCGGCAACCCCGTCGCCGCCACGGAGCGCGCCGCGATCGTGCGCTACGCGATGAACAAGGTCTCCGAGACCGCCGGCGCCGCGAACTTCACGACCGGCTACGGCGATGGCAGCTATCTCCTGCTCGCGAGCGATCACCGCGTCGACGCCGTGATGCTCGAGGCGCTGATCCAGGAGCAGCCATCGCTCGATCTGATCCCGAAGATCGTGACCGGCCTGCTCGCGCACCGCACCGCGGGCCACTGGCTCAACACGCAGGAGAACTCGTTCGCGCTCCTCGCGCTCGATCTCTACTTCCAGACCTACGAGAAGGTCACGCCGAACTTCGTCGCGCGCGTCTGGCTCGGAGCGGACTACGCCGGCGACGTGCCGTTCCGCGGCCGCTCCACGAAGTACTTCCAGATCAACGTGCCGATGACCGAGGTCGCGAAGCACGACCAGCAGTCGCTGACGATCCAGAAGGAGGGCGCCGGTCGCCTGTACTACCGGATCGGCATGACCTACGCGCCCGCCTCGCTCAGCCTCGCCGCCGCGGACTACGGCTTCGTCGTCGAGAGGACGTACGAGGGCATCGATGATCCGAAGGACGTCACGCGCGCGGCTGATGGCATCTGGCACATCAAGGCCGGTGCGCGCGTGCGCGTGCGGCTCTCGATGGTCAACGAGAACCGCCGCTACCACGTGGCGCTCGTCGATCCGCTCCCCGCCGGTCTCGAGATCCTGAACCCCGAGCTCGCGGGCCAGGCCCCGGTGCCCGCCGGCACGGACCAGGACGACAACGAGTCAGCGCGCGGTGGTCGCTACCGCTGGTGGTACGGCCCCTGGTACGAGCACCAGAACCTGCGCGACGAGCGCGCCGAGGCGTTCACGCAGGAGCTCTACGAGGGCGTGCACAAGTACGACTACGTGACGCGCGCGACCACGCCGGGAACGTTCGTGGTTCCGCCGCCGAAGGCCGAGGAGATGTACATGCCGGAGACGTTCGGGCGCGGCGCCTCCGACAAGGTCGTCGTCGAGTAGGGACGGGCTCACTCACCGTCGTCCCGGTCGATCGCCTCGGCGAGGGCCAACAGGCTATCGCCTGCGTCGTACTGAAAGCGAATACGAACGACGTCGCCGACCTCGACCTCGATCGGACTCGGTAGCGGGATGACGAGATCGTGCATATCCCAGTCGATCGAGCGGGCCTCGTCCGCGACGAGGGCGAGGAGGTTCTTCGTGACGAAGCGAAGGCTGTTGAGCGTTCCGGCCTGCTCGATCTGGATCGTCTGATCCACCCGGAATCGAGTCGAAAATGCGTCGCTGTAGGAGAACATCGAGTACAGCACCGGCGTTGCCAGATTCGTCACCCGGTGTGCGTTCCCAGCGTCGATGAACATCGGAACTGGCGCTGCGAAGCCGTGGAACTCGTAATTCGCCATGAGCGGCTGGACGGCCATCACGACCGCTTCGGGGAGAAAGCGCGGCAACGGGCCACCGAAGCAGGCGAGATACCTCTCCTTGAACGCTACGATGATGGACAGTTGCTTCTCCCGCAGCATCGCGGAATGAAGCATCTCGCAGATGACGATGTCGACCGGCTCGGGGGGCAGATAGCTCGCTGCGTCGCCCTGGACGATCGTGACCCGGTCGCCGACACCATTGTCCGCGATGAAGCGGGCCGCGGCCTTCGCGACATGAGGAAGACGCTCCACGCTGTAGACCTTCGCCGCGCCGGCACGCGCCGCGAAGAACGAAAGCACACCCGTTCCGGCTCCGAGCTCGAGCACCCGCATGCCCGGTTTGACGGCAAGCTTGATGGCTTCTTCGAAGCCACCAATGCGCGCCTGCTGGTCGAGCATCTGGTGGTGATAGTGGAGTGGGATGAACTGCCCGAGCCGAGCATCGTCTTCCGCATCGCGCACCTCCGGGCGAAGCAACGACAGGAAGGTCGAAGAGTCTGCGGCCTGCGTGGTGGGCAGCTCGATCATGGTGGGAGCGCGGGTCTGCAGGGTCTGCGGCATGAAGCGTACGGGTGCATCGATCGCGCCGCGCGAACTCCCCGAAACTCCGAACCTTCGAACCGCGCCCTCCCGCCGCTCGCGTCATCGCGGCCGCCGTATCGTCAACTCGTTGACGCGGTCATCGTGTCGAGATTGCGGTAACTTCGCGGCGTGAACATTGACGCTGCGCAGTACAAGCAGATCGCCTCGGTCGTCTATTACGACGGGAAGGAGGGCGCACCGACGCCCGCCGAGGCCGAGCTCGTCGTCGCGATCTGCCAGCTCGCCGTCGCCGCTGATGGCGTGGAAGATCCGGAGGAAGCGGAGCTGTTCGACTCGCTCGCGGCGCAGGTCTACGCGCACGCGAACGCCGCGACCACGCCGCCGCAGTTCCAGCCGCTCGACGATCCCGAGCAGCGCCGCGATCTGATCAAGAGCCACGCGGCGCAGCTCGCCGGCAAGCCGAGTGCGTCACTCGCCTACGCACTCGCGTACATCCTCGCGATCGCGGATCTCGATCTCGCCCCCGAGGAGGGCGAGTTCATCGAGCAGCTGGGCGATGCGCTCGGCCTCGATCCGGATCGAGCGGACGAGCTGATCGTCTCGATCACCGAGATCATCACGCCCGACGAGTGAGCGATCCGGTCCTGCGCGCGGCGAAGCTGTCCCGGATCCCCGGCGTGACGATCGACGAGGCACGCGCACGCTTCGGTGTGACCCGCGCGGCGATCCAGAAGGCGCGCAAGGATCCTGCATCGACGCCCTCCCTCGCGGAGCTCGCGCTCGCGGCGCTGACGTCGAACGGCACGGTGACGTCAGGGACGCTCGACCTGGCATCGATCGCCGCGTGGATCGACTACGTCAATCACGACGCGTGCACGATCGACGAAGCCCGGCGCCTGCTCGCGCAGTGCCCACAGCTCGAGCTCAGCGATGACGCCTGGCGGTTGCGCGCTGCGTGGCCGTGAGCGGAGCGTGGGGCGGCTTCGGCTGGATGCACTTGCACGGCGGCGGAGGCGGTGGAGGTGCGGGCGGGATGCAGGCGCACGGCGGCCGCGGCACGTCGCGCACCACGTGCGGCGTCGGGCTCCGTAGCTCGACCCGCACCACCCTGTCCGGCTTTGGAGGCCGCGACAGGCGGGAGATGGCCAGGATGAGGCCCAGGGTCGCGAGGAAGGCCACCAGGACGATCGGGCCGCGCCCCGCGCGGGTAGCCTGCATCTGGCTATGTACGCACGAGCGTTCGCGAAGATCTGCGGTCCGTAACTCCGCGCCCTGCCCCGCGTAGACCTTCCATGATGCGACACACGCTGTTCACCGCGGCCCTGCTCCTGGGCTGCACCGCGGCTTCCAACGCGTCCCCGACTCCCGCGAAGCCGAACGGCCCGCGCGAGGTCGCCATCCTGGCGGGCGGCTGCTTCTGGGGCATGGAGCACGTGATGCTCGAGGCACCCGGCATCGTCGACGTCGAGGTCGGCTACGCCGGCGGCAAATCTGACAAGGCGAAGTACGAGGATGTCTCGGAGGGCACCACCGGCCACGCCGAGTCGATCAAGGTGACGTTCGACCCGAGCGTCATCAGCTACGAGGACCTGCTCGTCCACTACTACTTCCGCGGCCACAACCCGACCACGGTCGACCGCCAGAACAACGACGTCGGCACCCAGTACCGCTCGGAGATCTTCACGATGTCCCCCGCGCAGGCGAAGTCCGCGGCCTCGGCAAAGGCCCGCGTCGACAAGAGCGGCAAGTGGGGCTTCCCGGTGGTCACGAAGATCGAGTCGGCGACGACCTGGGTCCGCGCCGAGGACTACCATCAGGACTATCTGGTGAAGCACCCCGACGGCTACAACGACCACTACCTGCGGAAGTTCGACTTCTAGGCCCGAAACAGGCCGATCTCAGACCCCGGTGATATGGGTCGGTGATGGATGTTGCCACCGATCCGCTCGCCGTCCTGAGCGGGGTGTTCGGCCACGCGGGGTTCCGCGGCGGCCAGCAGGAAGCGGTGGAGGCGGTGCTCGGCGGGCGGGACGCGGTGGTGCTGCTGCCCACGGGGGCCGGCAAGTCCTCGTGTTACCAGGTGCCCGCCGTGATGCTCGCGCGACAGGGCCACGGCACCACGATCGTGGTGTCGCCGTTGATCGCGCTGATGATCGATCAGGTCGCGAGCCTCGTGGCGCGCGGCGTTGCGGCCGCGGCCCTGCACAGTCATCAGGAAGATGACGAGCGCCGCGATGTGATCGCGAGCCTGCTGCGCGGCGAGCTCGCCGTGCTCTACGTCTCTCCCGAGCGCGCCGTGCAAGACGGCTTTCTCCGGCTGGTCGCGCGCGCGCGGATCGCGCTACTCGCGATCGACGAGGCGCACTGCGTGAGCGAGTGGGGTCACGACTTTCGCCCCGAGTACATGCGGCTGCGCGAGCTTCGCGACGTGGTCCGCGTTCCCACCATCGCGCTCACCGCCACGGCCACGCCGCGCGTGATGGCGGAGATCGTGCACTCCCTGCAGCTGCGCTCGCCGGCGATCGTGCGCGGTGACTTCCGCCGGCCGAACCTCGCGTTCGAGGTCCAGCAGCACAAAGGCGACGAGCCGAGGTACGCGGCCACGATCGAGGCGCTCGATCGCGCGGGCGTGCGCGCGGTGCACGGCGGTCGCGCGATCATCTACTGCGCCACGCGCAAGAAGACCGAGGCCGTCGCGGAGCGGCTCAAGCAGGCCGGGTTCGCGGCCGCGCATTATCACGCGGGCCGCACGGCGCTCGCGCGCGATCGCGCGCAGCGTGGATTCTCGTCGAGCAAGCACCGGGTGCTGGTCGCCACGAGCGCGTTCGGCATGGGCGTGGACTACCCCGACGTGCGCGTGATCGTCCACTTCCAGGCGCCGGGCTCCGTCGAGGCGTACTACCAGGAAGCCGGTCGAGCGAGTCGCGATGGGGCCCCCGGGCGCTGCCTGATGCTGTTCGGCGCGAGCGATGTGATGACGCAGCGCCGGCTCGCGGAGCACGGCGGTGGCGGGCATCGTCGCGAGGATGCGCTGACCGCCCTCGAGCGGTATGCGAACGCGAACCAGTGCCGCCAGCTCCTGTTGTGCGCGCACTTCACCGGTACGCACGATCACGCGGCCTGTGGCACCTGCGATGTCTGCATGGATCCGCACGCGGTGCGCGAGCAGCGGATCACCGTGCTCGACGAGCGCCCGGTAGTTCATGCTGCGTTGTCGTCGGCCGAGCAGCAGCTCGTGCTCGATGCGGTCGGCTCGCTGCGCCGGCCGATCGGCAAGACGAACCTCGCGAAGATGCTGCGCGGGAGCACCTGCAAGGCGATGACGGCGCATGGCCTGCTCCGCCTGCCGCAGCACGGCGCGCTGCCCGAGGCCTCCGAGGAGGCGCTGGTCGCCGGCATCGAGCGGATGATCACGGAGCGAAAGCTCGCGCGGCACGGCCGCAAGTACCCCACGGTGTCGCTACCGGGTCCGCGCCCGGCGCGCAACGGTGATCCTCGGCCGTCATCGCGCGCGCCGTCGTCGCGGTACGTGCGCACGTCGGGCCTGACCACGGAGCTCGAGAGCTATCGCAAGCGTATGGCGCGGCAGCTCAAGTGGAAGGCGTACATGGTGTTCCAGACCGGCGTGATCCGGGCGATCGACCGCGACCGCCCGGCCACGAAGGAAGCGCTGCTGCGCATCCCCGGTCTCGGCCCCGCAAAGGTCGCGCGGTTCGGCGACGACATCCTCGCCGTCATCCGCCGCAACTCGTAACCCGGCGAGCGGCAGTCGGGTCGCCCCTGATCGGCATTGCGGCTAGCGGCGCGTCACGTACATCGTCGCGCGCAGCGGTGATGTGGTCTTGTTGATGTAGTAGAGGTCGCAGCCATCGGGCGAGATCCACAGCGGCCAGTCGATGCCGTCGGAGGACAGCTCGGGGATCCGCTGCGGCTCGTCGAACGGCAGGTCCGTCGAGGCGCGCGTGGCCACGTAGATATCGAGCGCCATCTGCGCCGCGCCGCGCCGCGATCGGAGGAGAAGAACATCTCGCGCTCGTCATCGGAGACCACGGGCGCGACGTCGCCCTCCGCACTCGCCACCCCCGGCACGAGCTCGGCGGCACCACCGAACCCGGGCGGATCACCGCTCGTGCGGAAGATGTCGTCGGCCTGGCTCGCGGCGCTCTGCCCGGAGAGATAGAGCGTGCGGCCGTCACGCAGGAGATAGGGCTCGTTGCTGTGAAGTAGACCAGGAATCGCGCCGAGCGCCGTGATGGTCGGAGCGTCGAAGCTGCCGTTGTTCGCCTTCGCGACCCAGACCTGCAGCGCTCCCATCCGCCGCGAGCCGAACAGCAGATATTCGCCGTCGGGGGTGATCGTAGGATACGCGTCGTACTTCAGCGGATCGCTGACGCCGGTGAGCTTCGAAAATGCCGTGAGCTTGCCGTCGAGAAACGGCGACGAGTACAGATCGCACAGCGTCACCTCGCCGGAGGCCGGGCACAGCGAGAGATAGGCCTGGTTCTGGGAGGGCGTGAAGCGCGCCGCCTCGACGCTGTAGTCGCCGCCGATCTCGACCTCCTCGCCCGCGCCGAACGGTCGGCCCGGCCCGCACCGCCCCGGGTCGCGCTCGAGGTCGAACACCTGGACGCAGCTCGCCAGACACGCGACCAGCCCGCACCCGACTGCACGCATCACCGAGATGGTAGCGCGTTCCGGTATGCTGCAACCGTGCATGACCTGATCGTTCGCGGCGGAACCATCGTCGACGGCACCGGCGGACCTTCTCGGCGCGCGGATGTCGCCGTGACGAACGGCACGATCGTCGAGATCGGCGAGAACCTCGGCGGCGCGCGCCAGACGATCGATGCGGAGGGCGCGATCGTCACGCCGGGGTTCGTCGACATTCACTCGCACTACGACGGTCAGGCCACCTGGGATGCCGAGCTGATGCCGTCGAGCATTCACGGTGCGACCACCGTGGCGATGGGCAGCTGCGGCGTGGGCTTCGCGCCGTGCCGCGTCGAGGATCGCGAGCGGTTGATCGCGCTGATGGAGGGCGTGGAGGACATCCCCGGGACCGCGCTCGCCGAGGGCCTGCGCTGGGAGTGGGAGAGCTTCGGCGAGTACATGGCCGCGCTGGATCGGTGGCCGCACGCGATCGATCTCGCGTGCCACGTGCCGCACGATGCGGTGCGCGTGTACGTGATGGGCG
>JBBRED010000346.1:0-9319 GCA_038203335.1 Haliangiales bacterium
GAACCACGCCGGATCATCCGCGCGCGCGAACCTGCGGATCTCGGGCATCACCGTCTCCGGTGCCCCGAACCTCTCGAGCGACATCGGCTCGTCACGCACCAGCGCACCGAACACCACGAGCGTCACGGTGGCCTGGCGCGCCGCCGCTGGCGGTTGCGCGAACGTCCACGGCGTCACGCCCACTCGGTCAGCCCTTCGCGCTCGTAGAGCACCCTGAACGACGGGCGCGCCTTCATGCGTGCGACGTACGCGGCGATCGCGGGCCACGCGGTGGCCGGCTTCGGCATGTTCCGCGACCAGCGCATCAGCATCGTGGTGTAGAAGTCCAGCGCACTGAGGGCCTCCCCGGTCATGTACGTCTTGCCCGCGAGGTGCACGGCCACGCGGTCCCACGTCGCCTCGACGCGCGTGCGCGCCGCGGCCTTCGCGACCCCCTCGTTCGCCTCGCCCGCGGGCTCGGCCGGGTAGAACCAGGCGCGGAACGCCGGCTGCAGCGTGTTCGCGAGGTGCACGGTCCACATCAGATAGTCGGCGCGCTCGACCGAGCCGATCGCGGGGACGAGGCCGGCCTCGGGGTGGCGCTCCGCGAGGAGCATCACGAGCGCGGCGCACTCGTACCGCGGCACGCCGTCGACGATCAGCGTGGGCACGACCCCGTTCGGGTTGATCTTCAGATAGGCGTCGGTCTTGTGCTGCATGCCATCGAGATCGAGGCGCGCCAGCTCGTGCGGCACGCCGAGCTCGATGAGGAGCCAGTGCACGGCGAGGCTCGCGGTGCCTGGAGACCAGTAGAGCGTGTAGGTCATGCGGCGAGCCTCGTCGATGTCTTTGCGCGAGGCAAGGCATCGCGCAGCCGGCGCACGGCATCCGCGAGCTCGCGCTCGTCGTAGCGCGCGTACGCGAGACGGATGAACGGCCTCGGCTTTCCGTCCACCGCGAAGTGGCGCGCGGCGGTCACGTGCACGCCGCGCGCGTGGGCGCGTTCGAGCCACGCTTCGAGCGGAACATCGCGCGCCACGCGCGCCCACAGCGTGATCCCACCCGCCGGGAGCTCGAACGTCAGCACGCCGCCGAGCTCCTTGCGCAGCGCCGTGACCAGCGCGTCGCGGCGCGCCTCGTACGCGCGGCGCATCTTGCGCGCATGCCGCTGGAGCTCGCCGTCCTCGATCAGATCGGCGACCGCCTGCTCGAGGATCTGATCGCCGTGGCGATCGACCAGACTACGCAGCCGCGCGAGGTTCTCGATCATCTTCGCCGGCGCGGCGACAAAGCCGAGCCGCAGGCCGGGCGCGAGGATCTTCGAGAGCGTGCCGAGATAGATGACGTTGCCGCCGGGATCCGCGGCGGCGAGCGGGGCGACCGGGCGACCGGCGAAGTGGAACTCGTGATCGTAGTCGTCCTCCAGCACGGCGAACCGATCCGTGCGGGCGAGCTCGAGCAGCGCGCTGCGCCGCGCCTGCGACATCAGCACGGTCGTGGGGTACTGGTGATGCGGCGTGACGTAGACGCAGCGCGGGCGCACTCCGGCCAGCTTGCCGACGACGAGGCCGTGCTCGTCGAGAGCGATCGGGGCGAGCCGCGCACCGGCCTCCTCGAACGCGCGCCACGCCGGCCGGTAACCAAGCTCCTCGACGGCAACGGTCTCGCCCGGCGCCACGAGCAGCCGCGTGGTCAGGTCGAGCGCCATCTGGCTGCCGCGTACGATCAGGATGTTGTCGGCGGTCGCGGGGATCCCCCGGTTCGCGCGGAGCATCGCCGCGATCGCCACGCGCAGTCGCTCCACGCCGTGCGGCGGTCCGTAATCGAGACCGAGCCGGCCGGTACGCGAGGCCAGCACGCGGCGATACGCTCGCGCGAGCATCGCCGTCGACATCAGCCGTGTATCGGGAACGCCACCCGACATGTGATAGACGGTGTTCGGCGGCCCGAACGGCGCGAACGGCACCGCGACCGAGCGCATCTCGAACCCCGGCCGCGCGGCGATGCCCGCCGGGACCACCGGCGCGCGGGTCACGGCACGCTCGGGCAGCTCGCGCGACACCACCGTCCCGCCGGCGCCGCGCGTCGTGATCCAGCCCTGCGCGATCAGCTCGTCGTACGCCGCCACCACGGTGTTGCGGTTGACCCCGAGCTGCGTGGCGAGCGCACGCGTGCTCGGCAACCGATCGCCCGGCTGCAGCGTACCGCGGCGGATCGAGTCCGAGATCTCGGCCGCGACCAGGACGAAGATCGCCGAGCCCCCGGCGCCTCGGCGCTTCTTGATGGACCACATGATTTCTCCATCATGGACCTGTTTCATCATCCATTCTAGCGTCACGTTCTCCACATGACCAGCTCGCTTCCCATGACCGACCGCACCAAGGTCCGGCGCAAACCCCAGCGCGGTTCACACGAGCGCGCCGTGATCGACGGGATCCTCGACGACTCGCTGATCTGCCACGTCGCATTCGTCACCGAGCTCGGCCCCGTGGTCATCCCCACCACGCACGTCCGCGTCGACGACCACGTGTACATTCACGGCTCCGCGGCCAGCCACATGCTGCGCTCGCTGGCCGGCGGCCTCGCCGTCTCGGTGTGCGTGACGTTGCTCGACGAGCTGGTGCTGTCGCGCACCGCGTTCCACCACTCAGTGAACTACCGCTCGGTGGTGATGTTCGGCACCGCCACGTTGATCGAGGACACCACCACGAAGCTCGCCGCGCTCGCCGCCCTGATCGATCGCGTCGCACCGAATCGGTCCGCGGCGTGTCGCCCACCGAACGCGAAGGAGCTGGCTTCGACCTCCGTGCTCGGGCTGCCGATCACCGAGGCGTCGGCGAAGATCCGCAGCGGCCCGCCGCTCCCCGACGAGGGCGAGGACCTGGCCCTGCCCTACTGGGCCGGCACCATCCCGCTGCACGCGACGCGAGGCACGCCGGTGAACGCGCCCGACTGCAAGATCGCCTGGCCCGGCTGACGACCGCTCGGACCAGCGAGGCCGATCTAGATCTTCACGCCCGCCGCGCGAAGCGCATCGCGCGTGGTCGTCGCGCTGGTGTGGTGGATTCCGTTGATCCCGAGCTCCCGCGCCGGAGCGATGTTTCCGGCGCGATCGTCGACGAACACGCACGCGCTCGCCGGTCTCTGAAGGATCTCGAGCGCGCGCTCGTAGATCCCACGGTCCGGCTTCGCGAGGCCGAGGTAGCACGACGAGAGAAACGCGGTGAACCGGCGAGAGAGATCGAACGTCGCGATCCGGTACTCGTTGAGCTCGCGCGATTCGTTGTTGAGCGCGCACACCAAATAACGCCCCGTGGCCACGACCTCGTCGAGCACGGCGAGCGTCTCGGGATACGGCTGCGACTCGGAGCGCATGAAGGCGATGAACTCGGCACGCGCGAACGTGCGCGGCCGATCGAACACCACGCGATCGAGGTATGCATCGAGCGTTAGCCGCGCGGTATCCAGATCCACGGCTACCGCGGCGTGGCGCGCCTCGAAGCCCTCGTCGAGCACGAACGTCTCCGCCGCCTTACCGCGCGAGACGTGGTCCCAGCCGTTCGAGAGGACCACGCCGCCCAGATCGAATAGAACGACGGCCGGCTCGCTCAGAAGCGCCCTCTTCGCAGCGCGACCTTGATCGCGATCAGCGCGATGATCACCACCAGCCAGATCAAGAACTTCGCGACCTTCAGCCCCGCGTCGGCCGGGTTGTGCGGCGACGTCGCGATGGTCTGGGGATCGATGTACGTCTTGCAGCGATCACAGCCCCACTTGCCCACCTGCGGGTGCCACGTGCCATTGCCCCAGCACCGCGTGCACTGCGGCACCGGCTGCGTGGCGAACGGCCCGGGCGGCATCGCGGTCGCGGCGAACGGCGCCGGAAACTGCGGCGGCCCACCGATCAACTGTCGGCAGTGATCGCAGCCCCACTGGTTCGCCTGAGCATGCCACGCGCCCGGTGCACTGCACTGCGGACAGCGGATCGGACCACCGGGCTGAAACGACGGCGCCACCATGTCCCGAGTATCACCCTGCGGTGTCGTCGGGATCCACTGGTTCCGGCGCGACCACACACGCGGCCGCACGGGCGAGCAGTAGCGCGCGCTCGCGCTCGTTGCGGGTCAGCGTCGCGGCGCGCTCGAGCTCGGCGCGCGCTTCCGTCGTGCGGCCGAGCTTCACGAGCAGATCGGCGCGCACCGCTGGTAGCAGGTGGTAATCGGCGAGCGCCCCATCGACCACGAGCTCGTCGACGATCGCGAGACCGGCGGCCGGCCCGAGCGCCATGCCCACGGCGACCGCACGGTTGAGCTCGATCACCGGCGACGGAACGCGGGTCACGAGCACGGCGTAGAGCGCGGCGATCCGCGCCCACTCGGTGTCGGCCGCCGCCAGGGCGCGACCGTGGCACGCCGCGATCGCCGCCTGGAGCGCATACGGTCCCGCCTGCGCGAGCGGGGTCAGCTCCTCGGAGCGCTGCAGCGCCGCGAGGCCGCGGCGGATCAGGAGATGATCCCAGCGCGCACGATCCTGATCGAGCAGCAGGATCGGTTCGCCGTTCGGGCCGGTCCGCGCACCGATCCGCGATGCCTGGATCTCCATCAGAGCGACCAGGCCATGGACCTCGGCCTGGTCGGGCGCCAGGCCCGCGAGGATCCGCCCGAGCCGCAACGCGTCCTCGCACAGCGCCGGCCGCATCCACCCGTCGCCGGCGGTGGCGGAGTAGCCCTCGTTGAAGATCAGGTACAGCACCTCGAGCACCGACGCGGTGCGTGCCGCCAGCTCGTCACCGCGCGGGACCTCGAAGGGGACCTTCGCCTCGGCCAGCGTGCGCTTGGCGCGAACGATGCGCTGCGCGATCGTCGACTCGGGGACCAGGAACGCACGCGCGATCTCGTCGGTGGTCAGACCGCCGAGCACGCGCAGCGTGAGCGCGACGCGCGCCTGTGTCGAGAGCACCGGATGGCACGACGTGAAGACCAGCCGCAGCAGGTCATCGCCGACGTGGTCGTCGAGCTTCGCCTCGATGTCCTCGACGGTGACCGAGCCCTCGAGCGTGTGGCCGATCTCCTCGTGCTTGCGCTCGACGCGCTTGCCGTGGCGGATGCGATCGATCGCGCGATGCTTCGCGGTCGTCATCAACCAGGCACCGGGGTTATCCGGGATGCCGGTCTCCGGCCACTTCTCGAGCGCAGTCACGAGCGCGTCCTGCGCCAGCTCCTCCGCGAGACCTACGTCTCGCACCATGCGCGCGAGGCCCGCGATCAGCCGCGCCGACTCGATCCGCCACACGGCATCGATCGCGCGATGGGTGTCGCTCGTCATCGGGCCGGTCGTACCACGATCCCTAGCGGCGTCGCGTTCGAGCGCGCGGCGGCTCGTCCTCGAACAGCATCCGCGGCGCCACCTCGTTCGCGCCGATCAGGGCGGCCAGTCCTTCCAGCGCGCGCGTCAGCTCTTCGCGCTTCGCCGCCGGCATGCCGCGAATGGCGGAGATCATCAACGCCTGCGGGATCCGCGGTGCCCGCCGCACCATGCGAAGTCCAGCCGGCGTGATGCGGAGCTGCGCGCGCCGGCGATCGGTGCGCGACGGCGTGCGCTTGACCAGGCCGCGTTCGACCAGGCGCGCCACCACCGTCGACACCGAGCTCTGGTCGGTCAACGTGCGATGGGCCAGCTCGGACACCGAGCTCGCGGGCTCCTCGACGAGGGTGTGCAAGACGAACAGCTGCGCCGCCGACACATCGCACGCCGCCTCGACCTCGCGATCGGCGAGACGGAGGAAGCGAACGATCCTCCGCAACGCGATCAGCACGGCGGTCGCCTCGTCGGGCGGTGTGGTTCGAACACGGGAGACCATGCGGTGCGAACGTTAGCCGATCGTGGAGATCTGCGCCTCGAGGGTCCGCGCGAGCTGATCCACGTGCGCCGGCAGGCGGTGACCGGAAGCGGCCGGCTCGAACGCGTGCACCGGCGGGGCCTTGTCGGTCAGCGCGTGCAGGAACGTGAGCTCGCCGAGGACGAGGCACGCCAGGTCGTAGACGTCGCCGGGGAGAACGTCGCTCGGTACGCTGCGCGTGGTCATCGCGGCCTGGCCGCGCTTGGCGATCGCCGCCGCGAGCGCGGTGTGGCACGCCGTGAGGCGGTGGTAGCAGTCCTTCGGCTTCCGCTTGCGCTCGAACGGAGCGAGGCTGGCGGTGCCGCCGAGGCGCGCCGCGTACGCCGAGGCGAGCGCGACCACGCGGTACACGTCGCCCGGCGTGAACGGGCGCTCGAGGGAGCGCGACAGCTCGCGGTTGATCCGGATCAGCGTGACGAGGACGTCGCTCGGCTGGCGGGTGGTCTCGAGCGCGGGCTCGGCCGAGGTCTCCTTGATCTGGAGGCGCTGGCGGATCGCGTCGACCTGATCGAGCACGGCATCGATGACCTGGATGACGTGGCCCGGCGTGGTCTCGGAGAGCGGCGGCGCAGCGTGCGAGAACCGCGCCGCGGGCACACCGAGCTCGGCGCCGAGGCGGTCGACCTTGTGCCAGGTCGCGAGCGCCTCGAAGTAGCACTCGCGCGGCTTCGCATCCGCGATCTCGATCGCGGGACGCGCGTCCTCCGAGCGGCCGAGCTCGTCGCGGATCATCCCGACCTCTGCGAGCAGGCGCTGGGCACGGGCGTAGCAGTGATGCGGGCGGACGTCGGCGTTGGTCATCCGACGGAGGCTAGGACACGTTGCCGCAGGAATCCATTGGATCCCATGTAATTCAAAGGATGGGGTCCCATCCATGCTACTCCGCGGCGATATGAACGACATGATGGACCTCGGGGACTTCACGGCGACGCGCCGGATGATCCCGATCGCCATGCTGGCGGTCGTGGTGGGAATCCTCGCCACCTTCGTGGCGAAGCTCCTCCTCGACCTGATCTCGCTGTTCACGAACCTCTTCTACTTCCAGAGGTTCTCGCTCGACGCGGTCTCGCCGTTCGAGCACCACCTCGGCTACGCGAGCATCCTCGTACCGATCGCGGGCGCGCTGATCATCGGCCTGATGGCGCGCTACGGGTCCGAACGCATCCGTGGGCACGGCATCCCCGAGGCGCTCGAGGCGATCATGACCCGCGGCAGCCGGATCCAGCCCAAGGTCGCGCTGCTGAAGCCGATCTCGTCGGCGATCTCGATCGGCTCCGGCGGCCCGTTCGGTGCCGAGGGTCCGATCATCATGACCGGCGGAGCGTTTGGCTCGCTGATCGCGCAGCTGTTCGCGCTGACCGCCGCCGAACGCAAGACGCTGCTGGTCGCCGGCGCCGCCGCGGGCATGTCGGCGACGTTCGCCGCACCGATCGCGGCGATCCTGCTCGCGATCGAGCTTCTCCTGTTCGAGTGGAAGCCGCGCAGCTTCGTGCCGGTCGCGCTCGCCGCGGCCACCGCCGCCGCCGCCCGCACATTCGTGATCGGGCCCGGGCCGCTGTTCCCGATGGCGGCGCACGCCGCGTTCGTCGGTGTCGACGTGCTCGCCCTGTGCGCGGTCTCCGGCCTCGCGGCCGGCATGTTCTCCGGGCTGCTCACCGCCGCGGTCTACGCCTGCGAGGATCTGTTCAAGCGCCTCCCCTTCCACTGGATGTGGTGGCCGATGCTCGGTGGCCTCGCGATCGGGATCGGCGGCATGATCGCGCCGCATGCGCTCGGCGTCGGCTACGACGTGATCGGTGACATCATCCACGAGCACTTCGCGGTGACCGCCGTCCTCGTCCTCGTCCTGGTCAAGGGCCTGATCTGGTCGATCTCGCTCGGCTCGGGCACCTCCGGTGGCGTCCTCGCGCCGCTCTTGATGATGGGCGGCGCGCTCGGCGCGATGGAGAGCCACATCTTCCCCCACGCCGGGCTCGGGTTCTGGGCGCTCGTCAGCATGGGCGCGATTCTCGGCGGCACGATGCGCTCGCCGCTCACTGGCATCGTGTTCATCGTCGAGCTCACGCACGACATGAACATGTTCCTCCCGCTCGTGGTGGCCGTCACGGTGGCCCACGCGTTCACCGTGCTCGTGCTCAAGCGATCGATCCTCACCGAGAAGATCGCGCGGCGCGGCCTCCACGTCAGCCGCGAGTACGCCGTCGACGAGCTCGAGATCCTGTTCGTGCGCGACGTCATGTCGGCGCAGGTCGAGGTGCTGCGCGCCTCGGACACCGTGACCGACGGCCTCGCCACGCTCGAGCCCATCGAGGATGAGCGGAGCCAGCACCTGTTTCCCATCCTCGATGACGACGCGAACATCGTCGGTGCCGCGACCCGCGCCGACCTCGTCCGATGGGCCGCGGACCCGCTCCGGGCGGACCACATCCTCGCGAGCGTCGCGCTGCCCCCGAACACGGTACCCAGCGGGGAGACCCTGCGCGGCGCCGTGCAGGCCATGGCGGCCCACGACGTGACCACCCTCCTCGTCGTCAACCCTGCGAACGAGAAGCACCTCGTGGGCGCGCTCCAGCTCCACGATCTGCTGAAGGCACGCGCGCGGCACCTCGAGGACGAGCAGCGGCGCGAACGCGTGCTGCCATGGGAGTACATTCTCCCCAAGTGGATCCGGCCGAAGCTAGCGCGCGGGAAATCGGCATGACCGAGCGGGAGCGCGTGCTCGCGCTCCTTCGCCGCCACGGCTGGAACTCGACGTCGTTTCAGATCCTCGAGCCCGGCTTTCGTTACTGGTTCGACGGCGACGACGCGTGCGTCGGCTATGTCGATACCGGCCGCTCGTGGGTCGTGGCCGGTCCGCCGATCGCGCCGCCCGAGCGGCTCGCCGAGGTGGCCGTACGGTTCGACGACGCCGCGACGGCCGCGAACCGCCGCACGGCGTGGTTCGGGACCGAGCCGCGGTTCCGCGATGCCACGGCGTGGCCGTCCCTCCGGATCGGCGACCAGCCCGTATGGTCCCCCGGCGCCTGGGCCGGCGTCGTGGAGAGCAGCAAGAGCCTGCGCGAGCAGCTGCGTCGCGCGCGCGCGAAGGGCGTGGCCGTGCGCGCGATCGAGATCGCCGAGCTCGCTCCCGCGCACCCCACCCGCCTGCAGGTCGAGACGTTGATCGTGCGCTGGCTCGCGTCGCGGCCGATCGCGCCGATGGGCTTCCTGGTGCAGATCGATCCGTTCACGTTCCCCGCCGAGCGCCGGTACTTCGTCGCCGAGCGCGAGGGCAAGGTCGTCGCGTTCCTCGGCATCATCCCGATCTATGCGCGCGAGGGCTGGTTCTTCGAGGACTTCCTCCGCGATCCCGATGCGCTGAACGGCATCGTCGAGCTACTCGTCGATGCGGGTATGCGCGCCGTCGCCGCCGTCTCGATCCCCGTCGTCACTCTCGGCCTC
>JBBRED010000347.1:0-9301 GCA_038203335.1 Haliangiales bacterium
GCGACAGCGCACCGAATATCTCGATCCACGCCGCGGCAAACGCACGGGCTCCGTCGACCTCGAACATCGCGGCCGGCGTCGTGGGCATCGCGCGCGCGTACACCTCGCGCAGTCGCTTGCCGCGGAGCTCGAGCTCGGCGATGTCGAGCTCGGCGCGCGTGATCTGCATGCGGTCGCGCGCCTTGTCGCCGAGGATCCACGGATCGTACCCGGCGCCCCATGCGATCGCCGCGGCGGCGCGCGAGAGGCCGGTCTGCGTCGCGATCATGTCGACGAGCTCGGGCGCGTACTCGACGCGGCCCCGGTCGCGCGCGAGTGCAAGCGCCTGGTCGAGAGCAGTGCGATCAAAGCGCCCATCGACGACGTGCTCTTCGACGAGCGTCGCGCCCGGCGGCAGCCGGAATTCGCCGTCGCGGGTCGCTTCGATCGCGAGCACGGTGAGCAGGTCGCGACTCTCGCCGCGGTAGCGCAGGAAGTAGCGATTCGTCCAGGTCGCGAGACGCTCGGGCGTCGCGCGCTCCATGCCCGCGAGCTGCGGGCTCGACGCTGGCATTGTCATCGTCATGAACCGTAGCTGCGGGAGATGCGCCGGAATGCCGGCACTCCCCCACTGCTCGATCAGGCGCACGAACTGCTCGCGATGCTGCTTGGGCGTCGCGCACGCGAGCGCGCGATACATCACCTCGCCGATCCGCGACAGCAGCTGTTCCCACGGGAACGCGGTGCTCGCGGGTGTGCGCGGCTCGTCGCTGTCGTCGTCGAACAAGTAGTGCGCGACATCGAGCATCTGTTGCCCGAGCTGCACGCCGAGCTTCTCGACCCACCAGTGCATGCCGTGATCGAGCAGCACGGCGAACGACTTTGCATCCTTGTTTGTATACGTCGACTCGACCACGCTCGGCGCGAGTGCACTCGCGAGCCGGCCCCGCATACGCGCGATCACCGTTTCACTCTGCACGGCGTGGCCGGCGAGGTGCGCGATGCCATCCAACAGCTTAGGGTGCGTGATCTCGGGAAGTGCACGACGAATCGCTGCGCGCTGAGTGTCGTCGACAACGGCCGCCACCGGGCGGCTCTCGAGGACCGCGTGCAGGTTGCCGACGTCGATCTCGCACGGCGGCACCTGCGACGGTGCAGCACTCGCGGCGACGAGCGCCTTCGCTGCCCCGTCGCTGCACTGTGCGAGCGCTCGCGAGCCCGCCGGGTCGCGTGGCCGCAGCGAGTACCAGTGCTGGCGCGGCACGGGTCGACCGCCGCCCCAGTACGGCGGAGAGAGCACGCGATCGATCGGCACGAGCGGTGTCGTGCCGTCGGGCAGCGCGATGCCGAGATCCGAGGAGTTGATCAACGGATAGAGACCCGCGCGCTCGGGGAAGGTCATCAGCGCGACCGCGTGTTGGCCGTTGATGTCTCCCCGCGCGCTCCGCCCATCGATCCCTTCGATCCACAGCGCGTGGTCGCGCCGATACAATACGGCACCACCGACGCCGTCCTGGGCGCCGAGCGGCGAGGCGTCTCCCGTGGCCGGCACGCCCATCAAGTGAGAATGACCGACCCACACGCAGGCATCTGCCGATGCCAGTCGTGATGCAAACCACGGGGGCAGCGACGTCTCGCTGCGCACGCCGGTCTCGGGATCGAACGCCCAGACGCCCCGCGCTTCATCTGTCATGCCATCGGCGCGAACCTGCTCGACACGATGTCCAACCGCGTAATGGGTCGCACCGTCGAACCATCCCGTCGCGCAGTCGCTCGCCGTGCCGAGGTTCGGCGCGCCGGGCCCGATCGAGCGCAGCGACGTCGCGATCGGCCTTCCGCCCGCCGTCCTCGTCGGCAGGAATCCGAATGCGTCGCCATCGACTTCGATCCCGCTCTTCACCCACATCGCGCGGCTGGGATACGACAAGGCGAGGACGTCACCCTCGACGTAGAGCCAGCTGCGGATGTCTGTGAATGGAGGATCGAACGGCTCGTCGAACACCACGACATCGGTGTTGAACGCCACGACGCGCTTGGTCTTCTGGTCGTGATAGACGAGCACGGGCGCGGGACCGGACCGAAACATGAACGCAGGGTCCCCGCCGAGGCGTTGCATCGCCTCGTCCTGCGCGGGCCAGCCCCACTCGTCCATGCTTCCCGCGCGCAACTGTTCGCGCAGCAGCTTCCACGTCTCGAGCCCACGCACGGCCTCGGCGATCGCGGGCGCACGACGCAAGATCCCCGGGCGAAGCAGCGACTCGAGCCACGAGCCGTGAACATCGAGGGCGCCGAGGGTCCAGCGCGACAGCATGTCGACGACCTTTGCGCCGAGCGCCTCGAACAGCGGTGCGAACGTGTCGTAGCGCGCGGCGCGCTCGAGCCAGTTTCCAGCGTTGCTCTTCGTCTCCCGCGTGGGCAGGAAGCTATTGAGCAGCACTTTGCTGAAGTACGGATGGGTGACGATGCGCGACATCTCGTCCTGCGGAACGCGGTCCGCCTCGTCGCGTTGGTCCCAGTGATAGAACCAGAACACGTACGATTCGGGCGGACCGCTCGGCAGCGTGAACGTCGCGTTCTCCTCGAGGAGCACCTCGACGAGCGTCGGATCGATCAGCTGGCGGCTCCATGAGTACAGCCCTGCCTCGCCAAACGCCTCCGGTTTCGAGAGCAAGCGAACGGGACCGCGATGCAGCGCGAACGCCGCGCGGAACTTCGCGATGCCGTCCGCGTCGATGTCACGCGGCAGCGATTCGAGCAGACTAGCCAGGTCGACGGCCTCACGTGGCGGCGCCGCCTTCGCGACGCGCTTGGTCGGGTTCACAGGCGTTGTCGGCTTCGCACGTTTCGTGGGCTTGGCAGCGGGCTTCGACTCCTTCGCCTTCGCCCTTACCAACTTCTTCTTCGTCACACGGACAGATGCCACGCCGTCACCTTACAATCCCTCTACATGCCCAGCGTCCTCGCGATCGTGAGTAAAGCAATGTTCGAGAAGATGGTTCCCGCCGATGTCGCGCTCGGCACCATCGTGGACGTCGACAAGTACGTCTCCAAGAACAGAGCCTTTGAGGGCCTGGAGCCCGGTGATGCGATCTTCATGCACACCGTCCGGCCACCGAACGAGAAGCTGTGGCTCGTCGCGATCATCGAGACGCCGACGAAGTCTGGCGACAACTATACGGGCCCGGCGAACGTCACGCCGCTCACCGATATCACGGCTGCAATCAAGAAGCTCGAGCTCGCCTCGGGCACCGGCATCACGGCGAAGAAGGGCGCACTCGGCATGTCGCTGCAGACGCCGCGCGTCCTCACCGCCGAGGACGTCAAGCTGCTGCGCGGCCTCGTGCCCGCTCCGAAGAAGGGCAACGCAGCGAAGAAGGTCTCCGCGCGCGAGGCGTACAACACGGCAGTCAAAGAGGCCGTCGCCACGGGCAAGCCGAAACAGAAGCGCAAAGCCGGCGGTACGGGAAAGCTCGGCGCTCTCCGGTTCGAGAATCGCAGCGAGCCGTTCAAGAGCACGCTCGCGAAGCTGCCTGCCGCTGTGAAGAACCAGCTCGAGAAGCTGCCGATCGAAGGCTCGACCGTCTCGGAGGTGTTCGATGCCGACGAGGAGGAGGAGGCCGGTTGGTTCAAGGCGACCGAGCTGATCGATGTCGTCGACATCGCTTCGGGCAAGGTGCTCTACAACCTCTATCTGTATCCATTCGGCGACGGATCGATGTTCAACGCCGGAACGACGACGGAAGTCGCGGCCGTCTGCCAGCACGGGTTCGAGGATCTTGGCGGCAAGGGCGGCGTGTTCGTTCGCGATGTCGCGCTCGCGTACACCGAGGCGAAGAAGCGGCTGAAGATCGTCGAGATGATCAATTTCTCCGAGGAGGAACTTAGCGGCGACGACGAGGACGACGACGATTGAGTCGCAGGATCGCCTCGAACAGAGACCGCACAGCGGCGTTGAGATCACGTTCTCGGCGCTTTGCAGCGCTCACGACGGCTTACTGTACGCGCATGCCCCGAACTCAGATGATTGCTCTGCTCTTCCTCGTGGTTGGGTGTGGACCGAGCCGCGAAGAGCGAGAAGCCGCATCCAAGCACAGCAAGGAGGTCGCCGCGGCAGATACGGCCCAGCACGCAGCCGAGGCGGACTCGCTCACGCAGCTGCAGGGCATCGTCGAGACCACGCGCACTCGCTGCGCCGCCGAGTTCCAACGCGTCGCGACAGAGAAGCTCGGGCCGACGACGGCAGGAAAGGGCTGCGATCTCCCGCCGAATGCCGTCTTGCCATTCAACCTGAACGCCACGAGCCCGACGCGCGATAACCTACCCGCAGCGATGAAGCGTCGGTGTGACGCGTACGTGAAGGACCTCGAGATCCGCGTGAAGCAAACCCTCTTCAAGAAGTCCGGCGTCGACAACGACCTCCTCTGGAAGGAGCTCCAGCGCACGTGGCTCGTGGCGGTGGTGTACGACACGTTCCAGCGGCCGGAGCTCAAGAGCAACATCGTCGGCAATGCGGACTCGTTCGTTGCCGGAACGATCAAGGGGACGGGCTACCTGTACAGCATCGGCGCCGGCCGGCTCGCTTGTGCGGGATCCGTGGACGCATCCAGCAGCGACAAGGTGGAGACGTTCAAGCGCGACGAGCCTGCGAGCGCGGACCTCGAAGCTGACACGGACGTGGCGGCCGACCTCGCGACGCAGGCGATGGCGTCACTCGAGGCCAGCAAGACCTGGCCGTTGGTCCCTATCGGCGCCCCGGCGGCTGGTAGCGCGCGGTAACCCTCCCGCTCGGGTACGCGAGATCAACCTGGCGCGCGCAGCGGAGCGCCCGCGATCACCCGGCGCTTGAGCGCGCCGAAGTCCTTGAGCCCATCGACGTCGAGCTCGCCGTCATCCTCGTGCACGTTGACCAGCTCGCGATCGAGGAACTCGAGGATCCGCGCGTCGCCCATCCCGATACCGTCGGTGACCGGATGCGGCGAGCTGACGCGATGCTTCGAGTTGCCCAGGACGGTCGTCGCACGGAACCAGCCGCCGACGTTGAAGTAGTGCTCCTCCGGATAGAACAGCGAGCACGTCAGATCGCCGCCGATCCAGGCCTGGCAGTCGTTGTAGTCGCCGATCACCCGGCCGGTCACCGTCATGTTGCCGTGGACCTCGAGGAACCCCGCGGTCACGACGTCGCGCGCCCGGAGGTCGCCGGTGACCACCACGATGGTCTGCGGATCGTCGGTGTCGCGGTAGCCGCCCTCGACGGTCAGCGTGCCCTTGACCCACAGCAGCAACACGCCGAGCTCGCCGGCATCGAAGTCACCGGCGATCGTGAGATCTCCATCGTGGATGTAGATGTCACCGTCGTACGAGTCGAGCTCGTCGACCATCTCGCGGATCCCGCCCCCGACTCCCTTGGTCCGGATCAGCGGGACCAGCTCGCGAACCTCGTCGGAGGTCACGTTCCCTGAGCGAAGCGAGCGTGCGTTGGCGATCGTCATGAAGCTCCTCCTGGCCGGCGCGGCGCGAGTCGATCGACGGGGCCGCCCCCGCTCAGGCAGCTCCGTGGGAACAAGGTGGTCGATCACAAAGGGACCACAAAGGGGTCGGACCCCTTTATTTGTCCGGCGACCGCACAACCGCTAGAGACGCATGCTCGTGCGTGGAACCCGGGCCGATCAGATCGAACATCGAAAGCGACCTGTCGCTCGAGCGATGTCCAGCCGCCACCGGGCCGACGCGTGTCGCCTGCAAGCCGACATGGCACGGGGACGCGATCCGAGCTTAGATCGGCTCATGTCTGGACCAATGCGGACGTGGACGATCGAGGAAGCGCTCCAGCTCCTGCGCGACCAGGGCTTGAGCGCTGATATGTCCCCTACCCTCAACGAAGTCGAACAAGCGTGGGAGATCTGCCTGTCTGACGAACGCGGCAACGGCATCGAGTACCTCAGCTTCGCGAGCGAAGCCGAAGCGGACCAGTTCTGCGCCGCGCTCGTCGAAGCGATCGAGGCCGCGAACCCGTAGGCCGGGGTCCGCTTCACGCGCAGCTGAAGCGGACCCGAAGTGGACCTCGCCGCTCACCTTGTGACGCATCTGGCAGTAGGCCGAGCGGCCGTTGAAGCCGCTCAGCGCCTGCGCATCGAAGTAGATCGCAGCGATGGACTGCTTGGCCTTGCTGTACTTGTCGGTGGCCTCGAGCTTGCGTGTGCGCTCGTCCTTGGCTGTCGTGCACGGCAACGACCGGTCCTTGTTGTCGTGCTTGCAGTTGAGGACTCACTCGCCCGCGGGCACATCCTGCGGCCACCGCATGTCCGCTAGCGATTCACCGGTGCCCGTGTCGACGCACTGAAGTGCGTATTCATCGGGGCTCCACCAGGTGACACCCTTCGGTGCCCCGTGACGAGCACCAGCTCCTCGCCGACGCTCACCTTGTCCTGCACGACGCACGCGTTCGCGACCTGGAGACGCGTTCGATCGAGATCGCCACTCAGCGAGGTCTTGCTGATGCCTTCAGGGATCCGGTACTCGCCCTTGCGTGCGCGCCACGCCTCGAGCTTTCGCCCTGAACGCTCTCGGCGCCGTGGCCGGTGGGCGAGCGAGGTCGCGACCGCGGGCGACGGGAGCGTGATGGCGATCGCGCGGGACGACGGTGTCGTCGAGATCCGCGATGCATTGACCGACCTGACGCGCAGCATGCTCGCGGTCCCGGGCGCTGCGATCGCGGATGCCGCGCTGGACCCGCGTGGCCAGCGCCTCGCCCTGGGCCGGATCCATGGCACCGTCGAGGTCTGGACCACGGCGCCCCAGGAGCTCGTCCTCCGCATCCACTCCCACGCCGGACGCGTCGCGGCCGTTGCGTTCTCGCGCGATGGCTGGGACGAGATCGCACACGTCCTCGCGCTCTGCCCCGAGAGACCGTGATCGGTGCGTGACACCAGTGCCCAGATCCATCCATCTCCCGCCTGCGCATTGGCCCGGCACTCGCCGTCAGCATCACGTCGGCAGCCGTGTTGCTGCCCCTCGCCTGCCACCCGAAGCCGGTGGTGGTGCCGGGCTACGTCAGCGCGAAGCGGCCCGTGGATGCGCCTTCCACCTGCGACGAGGTGCACGCGCGCTTCGGCACCTCCTCGCGAGTCAGGGTCTTCATCGCGCTCTTTTGATCAGCAGCTGACTGCATCGTGCGGCGAGTGCGCGTGGACGGTACGATCGGACGCCTCAAGGGCGTCGTCGGTCTCGCGACTAGATCAAGCCGAGTTGCTGATCCGTCGCGATCGCGCCGCGTTTGTCGGCGGGCGGCATCGGGCGCTTCGACCAGTGGGGCTCGAACACGAATGACGAACGCGTGCGACCGGGCAGCAGCGCACCGTTGCCCGCGTTGCGCGAGTAGTCGTAGTAGAGCTTGATGACCTCTTCGCGGGTCACCTGCTGTGCCGCCGGGTGCTTCACGCAGGCGTCGACCCACTCGCGCACGCGCGCGTACTTCGGCTCGTCGGGAAGCGCGAAGCCTTCGTAGTAATCGACAAACCAGAAGCGCATGAACATCGGCGTGAACACCGCCTCGCACCAGCCGAACGTGTCGCGGACGAACGGGCCCTTCGGGCTGTAGCGGACGAGGAACGCGTCGAGCAGTGCGTACTGCGCGAGCAACGCGTCGCGCATGGCGTCGCGCTTCGCCGCGGCCTGGTTCATCACGAACCCGTAGCCGGCCCCCACGAAGTCACTCGCGAGCGCGCACAGCATGTTCTCGACGCCACGCTCGAACGGGTCCGCGGCGGCAATGCGCGGCTCGGGGAAGCGATCCTCGATGTAGTTCAGCAGCACGAGGCTCTCGCGAAGGATTCCTCCGGTCTCCGTCTCGAGAATGGGCAGCGTCGTGCTGCCGGGCGTCTTCGCGAGAAGCGCGGGATCACGGGGCTTGGTGATATCGACGACGTCGAAGCGGACCTTGCCCGTGAGGTCTTTGAGCGCGAGCAGGATCTCCACCCGCTGGCTGAAGGGACAGACGGGGATGTGGAAGATGCGCAACTCGCTCATGGGCTGAGACCCTACCTGGATTTCTCGCAACTAGAGCGAGCCGCTCGATCCCTGCCCGGTGAGGCAAGAATGGGGTCGGACCCCTTTATTTGTCCGGCGACCGGACAATGGCTCGATGTCACACGCACGGCGTATGGAACGCACGGGGGAGGATCAACCAGCGAGGATCTATGCCCCGTCCGAAGCGTTCGTTCCGACCCGACACCGCCTATCACCTGATCCCTCGCTTCGTCGGAGGTCAGTGGTTCATCCGCACCGGCGAGGAGCGCGCCGAATATCTCCGCCTGCTCGGGCTCGGCCTCGAGGCATCCGACTGGAAGTGTTTCTCGTTCGCCATCATGAGCAATCACATCCACCTCGGACTCGTTGCCGGGGTGACCGAACTCGTCTCATGGATTCGCGATGTTCACGGCGAGTTCGCGGACTGGATCAATCGGCGAAGCAAACGGATCGGCGCTGTTTTCGTCCGCGGTCCGAAGAGCTACGAGATGCAACCGACCGGTGTCGCGCGTCTCATCGGCTACATCCACCGCAACCCGGTTCGCGCTGGGCTCGTCGACGAT
Source organism: Haliangiales bacterium (assembly GCA_038203335.1). GTDB lineage: Bacteria > Myxococcota_A > Polyangia > Haliangiales > Haliangiaceae > JABFXX01. Next base: position 8,568 of record JBBRED010000347.1, read on the forward strand.
CCAATCCAGAGTGATTGGACCAGCCACCGAGCGTACGCCGGAAGGGACCAAGCACCGAGCTGGCTGGCTTCTGCGCTTGGACTCGAGCTCGCAGGATTTGGCAACGCACAGCAGATGCACCGCTGGGTCTGTGCCACAGCGGTCGATCGATACGATCTCCAGGCGGCGCTTGCCAATGCTCCCCGCCGTGGTGCGCCACGAAAGCCGAAGCGCGAGCCCCCCCGCAGTGCGTCCGTCGGACAAAGCCGAGCTCTTCGCCGGCTACCGAGCGCCGGATGCATCCGTGGGAACGATCCGCGTCGGCCCGCGCGAGGACGGAGCGATCGTCGTTGAGGGAACGTTCTCCCGCTGATGGTGATCGGAAGCCGAAAATGCGAAACCCGCCTGAGCAGGAGGCGGGTTTCGTCTTCGTAGCGGGGGCGGGATTGAATCTCTCAACAACGCGAAATCAATCAGAATCGTCGTCCGAACGCGCGTCAAACCGGAAGCTCAGCGCGGCCGACCGCGGGCTCCTCGACTGGCTCGTTGAGAAGGCCATGGAGACAGTCTTTCCACCACTGCCGCCGGCGGTGAGCCGTTGGTCGCCCGGGCGGGCCGATCGCCGTTCGCTCGTTTGTTGCCACACGGCGGGCCACCACGAACGATGGCGTCATGGGGAAGAGTTCGATCGAATGGACTGACGAGACCTGGAACCCGGTGACCGGCTGCATCAAGGTCTCCCCCGGTTGCAAGCA
>JBBRED010000348.1:0-9291 GCA_038203335.1 Haliangiales bacterium
TCGGCGAGGCGTCCTGCTTCCTCGATCGTGCGAACGCTGACGAGCATCTCGGGGGGGATGCGCGGGTTGAGCTTCACGTAGTCCTCGAACACGTCCTGCACGGAGCGCATCAGCGCGGCGACCTCGCCGGCGTCCTCCTCGGGCTCCTCGACGTCCTCGACGTCGGCGATCAGGAACGGCTCGGTCTGCGCGAAGGTCTTGATCCGCGCGCGCGCGCGTCCCTCGACGAGCACCTTGACCGGTCCCTTCGGGAACCGCAGCAGCTGGATGATGTGGCCGACGGTTCCGATCTCGAAGATGTCGTCGTCATTCGGATCGTCGGTCTTCGCGCGACGCTGCGCAGCGAGGAGCAGCTGCTTGTCTCCTGCCATCGCTTCTTCGAGCGCCGAGAGCGACTTGTCTCGGCCCACGAACAGCGGCACCACCATGTGCGGGAACACGATGATGTCGCGCAGCGGAAGTAGCGGAAGACGGTAGCCAGCCAGAGGCTTGGTCATGGACTGATACTTTAGTTGGCACGCGGACTTGGGCAAGAAATCTGGGCCCGTCGTGGTAAACACGCCACATATAGCAGGGCAAACTTGCCCTACTCCCGCTATTCCGATCCCTTCTGCCGCACCGAACGATCACTCCTCGATCTGGATCCGAGCGTAAGCGCGGTTGCGTTCCGCGGGCATGGCATCGCGGCTGCTCCTCGTATGCGCGCTCGTCATGTCCCCCTCTCTGATCGAAGCGTTCCTGGTGATCGACCAGCCTCGGCAGAGGCTGAGTCACTGGTGCACGGCGCTATCGCCACTCGACGATCCGAGTGCGCCACCGTTCGCGACGGTGATGGCCTACTACGATCCGACCGCCGATGAAGCACTCGTCGGTCTGCGCTACGACACGCTCGCGGTCGGCGACAACGGCCTCGCGTTCCTGATGGAGATCGCGCTGCTCGCCGAGATCGGGATGATCCAGCCGGCCGAGCTCTCCGAAGGTGATCGCCGGCGCTTCGTCGGCGAGCGGCTCGCGCGCTGCACGATCCAGGTCGGCGAGCAGCGTCACGTGTCGACCGCCCTGATCGAGCTGGTGCGCCGCGTGCGCGAACAGAAGGCGAACGTGCGGCCGCCGGTGGTCGCCTCCGCGCCGCTCTCGCGGGCCACGCCGCCACCGATCCCCACCAACGGCTGGCGCGAGCATCCACGCGGTGACACCTCGGACCCGTACCTCCTCGTGAAGGCGAAGGGCACCCGCAACGACGTCATCGTTTCGATGAAGCGCGCGCCCTCGGAGCCGCCGGCGGTGCTCGAGCGCGTCAGCCGCAGCGACAAGATGCCGCCCGTCACCGAGGCGAGCGCGCGCGCGGTCTCGCCGAACGTGATCTCGCGCTCGAGCGGCGTGCATCGCGCGGCGACGGTCGAGGTTTCGGCCGAGGATGCGTTCCGACGAGCCGGCGAGGCGTTGCCGCGCACGCCCACCAACGTCGCCACCGAGGAGATCGAGGTGCTCGAGCCCGTCGAGGATTCGGCGAAGACGCAGGTGCCATCGGTCATCTACGCGCGCTATCTGCGCAGCGGTCGCTGGGTGCCGATCCGGATCGGCGCGCTCAGCCTCAAGGGCGCGGCGCTGATGGCTGGTGCGCTGCCGCGGGTCAAGGACCACGTCGATGTGGCCCTCTCGTTCGGATCGCATCGCGCGCTCGTGCGCGGCGCGGTGGGCAAGGTGTCGAGCCACGAAGAGGTCGCGGTCAGCGGCGCGGCCACGTTCTCCGTGAACTTCCAGCTCGACGACGCCGCGCGCCGCCAGCTCACCTCGCTGCTCACCGCCGCGCGCGATGCGAAGATCACGATCAAGCCGCCGCCGCCGCGCGCCGCTCGTCGGTTCCCGGTCGAGTGGCCCGTCGGTCTGGGCACGTTGCGCGGCGTGGTTCGCGCCGAAGCGCTCGACGTCTCGAAGGCCGGCATGTTCGTCCGGCCGCTGCACGCGCTCGCGATCAACACGGTGGTCAGCTTCTCGTCGGTGCTCGACGACGGCGAGGCACCGGTCTCCGGCCGCGGTCGCGTGGTTCGCCACATCACCGACGCCGAGGCGCGCGCGTGCGGTCTGTCGCCGGGCTATGGCCTCAACGTCACCGAGATGGGCGACGCCGATCGCGTGCGGTGGCTCGCGTTCCTCGCGCGGATCGAGAAGCGCGCCGATCGCAGGATCCTGATCGGCGCATCGCCCGCGCGCCTCGCCGAGCTGCAGGCGTGTCTCGCCGCCGCAGGCTACGCGGTCACCGGCGGAACCGATCCCGGCGCGCTCGTGCAGCTCGCGAGCGCCGAGGCCCGCCCGGTCGATGCCGCGCTGATCGATGCCGGCTGGCTCGCCCCGAATGTGACGGGCGAGTGGGTCGAGTCACTGTTCTCCGCGCGCAACGTCCCGTGCCTCACGATGCATGGGGATGCAAAGCGTGCGCGCAGCGCGATCGACAAGCTGCTCGCGGTGGCGTGATCTGCGTCCCGACCATGAACAACGGTCCACATCGTGGCCCCCACGCACAGTCTTCGCCGCGGTCGGACCACCTAACCTCATGAATTCAGGCCCGGCCGGGAGTTCGCACCCTGGCCCCAGACTTGCGAGAATTCCCGCACATGAAGCCCACCAAGTTAGTTCTCGTCCTGGCCGCCCTGTTGCTGGTTCCGTCGGTGGCCTCGGCGCAGCGCTATCGTCGAGGCGGCGGGTACTACGGCGGTGGACCGGCGCCGGCCTCCCAGCTGCCGGGCGGATTCCACAACCGGCAGGGTCGCCTGATGTTCGGCGGTAGCGTCGGCCTCGGTGGCATGTCGGACCGCGGCGGTGACATCGAGTGCTCGGGTTGCGACTACTCGACGATCTCCGGCGAGGCGGACCTTCACCTCGGTGGTTTCCTCGGGCCGCGCTTCGCGTTGATGGCCGAGCTCCAGTTCAACGCGCAGACGTTGTCCTCCGACCGGTTCACCGGCGAGACCTCCACGCTCGTGCAGTCCGCGCTGATGATCGCAGGTCAGTACTGGATCACGCCGCAGCTCTGGCTCAAGGGCGGCATCGGCTTCGCGAACATCCAGGTCGACACCTCGTACTACGGCGACGGCGTCACCGATGCGACCACGCGTCCCGAGAACGGCGGCGCGATCATGGGCGCGCTGGGGTACGAGATCCTGTCGGCGCCGTACTTCTCGATCGACCTGATGGGCCGCGTGATCAACGCGTCGTACAAGGGCATCGACAACAACGTGACCGGCGCGACCATCGGCATCGGCATCAACTGGTACTGAGCGAGCGGCCGAAACGACGACACCGCCGGGGGCCACCCGGCGGTTTTGCGTTCCGGACCTTACGAGGTCACGGGAACGAGAGCGGGCACGCATCGAAGCTGCCGCCGCTGGTCGCGTCCGTGGGGACCGCGATCTCCGGCGTCTTCGCATCGATCGAGAGCAAGAACGCGACGAGGTCGTCGAGCTTGCCCTGGTTCTGCAGCGTGACGGTCATGTTCGCGTTGCCGGCGTTGGTGTGGAAGTCCCAGCGCGGATCGGTCAACAGCTTCGGCAACGTCGGCGCCTGGCCGTGGTGCAGGTACGGCGCGCCGGTGGCGAGACCGTAGAGCGACGGCACGTTGTAGCCCGAGCGACCCTGCGAGCGCGTGGCTGCGCCGGCGGCGAGCCGGATCTCGAGACCGTCGGTGGTCGCGGGCTCCGTGCGGATGCCGAACGTACCCACGTTGCGCGTGGAGCACGCCACCTGGCCGATCGGAACGGGAGCGGCTTCGCTCGCGCCCGTCTCGTCTGACGCCGCGATCGCCGGCTGCGCCGAGATCAGCGTGCGTGCCGCGCCACCGTTGTCGTACATCCAGGTGGTCGGGAAGAACTGCGGGCGATTGAACAGCGACGGCTGGTTCTGCGCGTTCGCGAGCAGCGCGTTGGTCGCACCGGTCGGAACGAAGAAGCGACGCGACACGGTCCAGCCGGCGCCGCCGTGGCACTTCGCGCAACCACCATCGGTGAACACCTGGCGACCGCGCGCGACCTGCTCGGGGGCCGGCGCCTTGACCGCCTTCGGCGGCGCGACGGTCTTCACGAAGTTGTCGATGTCGTCCCAGTCCTTGTGGCCGCAGGTGGCGACCGTGATGTCGTCCGCGAGCTCCTTGAGCGGCTTCTGCAGACCCGCGATGCCGACGAGCGAGACCTGCGTCTCCTTGTCGAGCTGGTTGCACTCCGCCACCGTCGGCGCCGTGGTGATCGCGCCGAGACCGCCGGAGACGTCGCGCGTGTTGCGCTCGAAGTCCGCGTGCTCGTCGAAGATGCCGGTCCAGTTGAGGATGCGCATCTTCTGCGGACCGGCGCCGTGCGAGAACGTGCCGTCCTGCGACGTGGTCTGGCGCGGGCCGGCGGGGAAGCTCCACGTCATGTTGTCGGTCAGGCCATCCGGGTGGCACGAGCCGCACGACGACCAGCCTTCGCCGCCCTTCGCGCCGTTCGCCACGTTCGCGCTCCACCGGCCGCGGCCCGTGAAGTAGAACCGGCGCCCGCGCTGCGCGCTCGCCTCGGCGGCGATGGTCGGTAGCGGCGCCGACTCGAACGTCTGCGTCATCGCCTGCGCGGCGAGATCCACCACCGCGAGGCGGCGCGTGATCCAGCAGTTGACGTACGCGCGCTGGCCCTCGGTATCGACGACCACGCCGGTCGGGCCCTGGCACTTGCCGACGAGGTCCGAGCCCGCGAGGTCGATCAGCTTGTTCTGCGTCGAGCCGACGTCGACGGTCGCGCCGAACGTGACGCGCACCATCACGTCACCAGCGCGGCCGATCGCGTAGGCCACGTTCGAGTCAGCGACGAAGTCGAGGTCGGAGAGCTCGCCCGGGATGAACCGCGGGTTGCTCGCCGACGGGGTCGGGATCGCGTCGTAGATCTTGCGCGCGAGGTTGACCGTGCCGCTCGCGTCGGTGATCTCCGTCGCGCCGGGGAGGCTGGCGACGTGGACCACGGGGAACAGGTTGTTGTCGAAGCGCGGCGGGCCTTCCGGCGACGCTTCGGTCGCCGTGATGTAGACGCGGTCGTTCGCGACCGCGATCGCGGTCAGCTGGTTCGGCGACGCCTTGACGGTCGCCGCGCCGGCGACGCCGCCCTTGGGGAACCCGCTATCGATCGACGACAGCACGATCGACTTGTACGTCGTGAGATCGGAGAGCGCGTAGAGGCGCACCTTGCCGCTGCGGCCGTCGTCCTTCGATTCGCGGCCATCGACCGGCGCGCCGTAGAACTGGGTCACGATCAGGGTCTCGTCGTCATCGCTCGTGTCGAGGTTGTTCGTGACGTAGAGCGCGCGCGGGCGATCCACGGCGAACGTGGTCTCGATCTCCATCGTCTCCGTATCGATCACGCTGACGCGGCTCTCGGCGAATTCGGCGACGAACAGCCGCTTGCCGGTCGGCGACAGCGCGAGGCCCACGGGCTCCGAGCCGACGGCGACCGTCTTGTCGATCGCGGGCGTACCGCCGTCGATCCCCGTGACGCGTACGACCGTCCCGTCGGCGCGATTCGCGACGAACGCGGTCTTGCTGTCGGCGGCGATCACCACGCTCGACGGGTTATTGCCCGTCGCGACCTTTGCGGTCCGCGCATGATCTGACGTCTGGAACACGCTGAGCGTTCCATCGTCGGGGTTGACCATCGCGAGGTGCGCGCGGTCGTCGGCGAGCGCGATCGTGCTCGAGCGCGAGGCGCTCAGTCGTACGGTGACATCGGGCTGGTCGTCGCCCTTGTTGCCATCGTCGCCGCAGCCATTCGCGCCGATCGCGAGCGCGCCTGCGACACAGGCCACTAGTCTCTTGTAGGTCTCGTAGTCGTTGATCATCCATGCCCTCCTGGATAGACAGAGGAGGGCTCTCGTCGCATGTCGCAACGCGCGTCGGCGACGCGATCGCGTGTTACCGTGGGTGGATGACCAAGTGGGTGATCTTGCTGGCGCTTTGCGCTATCGCGTGCAGCTCGAAGACCGCGGGCGGCGCTGGCGAGAGTGGCGACGACTGGCGCTGGAAGCTCGCAGCGAAGGAGAGCAAGGTCGCGTACGGCTCCGGTCAGCTCGTGATCAAGGGTGATCTCCCGACGGGCTGGGATCAGAAGGAGTACATGGGCGGCATCCGCCTCGCGATGCCGGAGCAGAACGGGATGGTGTTCGCGTCGATCGAGATCGCGCCTGCGCCGAGCGCCGGAACAGCGAAGGAGCTCGCGGCCGTGACGCTCGATCCCAGCTACACGATCGTGGATGGCCCGAAGGAGATCATTCCCGGGCGATGGAGCCGCGTGTTCCTCGAGCCCGGAGGAATGTCGAAGGACCGCGTGCGCTACGACGCGGCCGTCTACTGGGAGGTCGGGGGCGCGACGATGCGCTGCCAGGTGCGAATCGTTGGCCCGAAGGACCCGGCAGTGTGGGTCCAGGCGCTCGATACGTGCAAGGCGATCCAGGCGACGGTTCCGAGCTGACCGCTCGCGAGAGCCCGTGCGACGATGAGCACGTGACGGTGCTCCGGTACGCGCTCGTGCTACAGGCGGCGTGCTCGCCGCCCGCGTCCGGTACCCCGGTCGATGCGCGCGCGCCTGATGCGGACATCGATGCCACGCCGAGCCCGTTCGGCCGCTGCGGTGGTGGCACGGACCACGCGCGGCTCGCCTACGGACGGCTCGCGAGTGCGTCGCCCGAGGGCGCGCTCATCGCGTCGCCTGCGCTCGGGCTGTGGCCCGTTGGTGGTGGCGCCGTGATTCCGCTGCCCGGAGTCGACGAGTCCGCCGTGCTCTCCGGAGGATATCTGTACTGGCGCGTTGGCGATATCGTCATCGAACGCTCGCTCGCTGGCGCACAGCGAGAGGTCACGATCGGGCTCCCGGTGGCGATCGTCCGCTCACCCGACGGTGGTGTGTACGTGGTGACCGCGCAGACCCCGGCGACGATCGCGCGCGTGATGCCCGGCGCCGAGGCGCAGGTGGTGACCACCGCGCCGGCGATCACCGATCTCGGGGTGAGCGCTGACGTGCTCGTGTGGCAGGAGGGCGCCGCGATCCGCCGTCGCGTCCTCAGCTCCGGCCTCGAAGGCACGGTTCTCACGGACGGTTCGGCGCACCTGCTCGGCGTGCGCGGTACCTCGGTCGTCGTCGAACGGCATCCGGCGGGCGCGAGCTCGGTGGAGATCGAGAGCTACGATGTCGCGAGTGGCGTATCGACCGGGACGCTGATCTGGTCCGACGGCCCGGTGCTCGCGACGACCCTCGGTGCGAACGAGATCTACGTGTCGCTCGATCGCCGCGAGACCATGGTCGAGCGCCAGTGGTGCAGCCTCCAGCCGTCGCTGGTCGCGCTCGTGTTCCCCGGTGGGACATCGGCACCGCTCGTCACCGAGCCGGAGCGTGTGATCGCCGCGCCGGGTCAGATCTACGTGCAGACCGCGGCGGATCACGGCCAGACCTGCTGCAGCGGCCACGGCATGTTCAGCTGCAACCAGCAGTCGATGGACCCGCAATCGGTGTGGTGCTTCGTCCGCTGACGATGAGTTGGTCCGACCATTGCGCGCGGGACGCTCGAGCGAAGTCTCCAGGTGAACTCACCAAGGATGTCTTCCCATGCGCGCTCTCGGTTCCCTGTTCCTGCTCGCCCTCGCGGCCTGTGATTCGTCGTCGTCGCCGCCGCAGGGCGTCGATGCCTCCGGGTCCACCGACGGCACCGTCTCTACCCCCGATGCGGCGGTCCACACGTTCCCGGCGGTGTGCCAGAAGCTGCCGCTGACGTGCCCGGATCAACCGGCGCTCGACAAATGCGAGGCGGGTGCCGGGCAAGCGTTCTCGCTGTGTTCGTACTTGCCGATCACGCTCGGCTGCACGTCGCAGTCGCCGAATGGGTCGACGTGCCCGTCGCGCTCGCAGATCTGCCGGACCGCCGAGATCTCGGCCGGCTATTGCACGCACAGCTGCGTCACGAGTGCCGATTGCCCGCTCGGCAACGGCAGCAACGGGACGTGCACGACCATCAACGGAACGGTCAAGATCTGCACGCGCACGAACTAGGCCTCGGGTGGCAGCGGGGCATCCCACTGCACCGACGTCGTGAACAGCCGCAGGATGCTGTCGAGCGTGGCCCCGCCGATGCCGAGCTCGGCGCGCAACCCTTCGCGCGCGAGATCGAGGAGGGCGGCTCGCGCGGAGGCGACCCTGCGCGCGGCGGTGGCGCGATGGACGCCGCAGATCCGCGCGATCTCGTCGGTGCCGACCGAGCTCTCGAGTGCGAGCCCGAGGATGAACCGATCGTGCGGAGCGAGCTTCGTCCACGCGGTGGTGAGGGCGACGGTGAGCTGCGGCCCGTAGGTCGTGCGCATGTACGCGAGCTCCGCATCGGGCAGCGGCGTATCGACGAACGCGGCGAGGGCAACGTTCGCGCTCCGCTTTCCGCGCGTGGTGAGCGTGAGGGCGCGGCGCGTGCATGCGGTGCGCACGAACGCACGCAAGGGACCGCGGCCCCGGTACGCGAGCAGCAACGGCTCGCGCGGCGGCGTGGCGGTTGGATCGCCGAGCACCATCGCGATCCGCGAGACCTGCACGCTGTCATCGATCACGTCGCCAGGAAACCCGCGGTCGGTGAGCTGCTGCACCACGGGGCGAAGGACGTCGTGCTCGAACGCGCGAAGCGCCGCTTGATCGCCACCGCCGCACGCCCACGCGAGCACGACGTCGTCGATGAAGCCCGCGGCCTCTGCTCCGAGCTCGGCCGCGAGTGTGTCGAGACGCGCGGCTTCGATGCGATGCCCGGGAAACCGCGCGAGCATCCGTGAGCGTAGGTCAGCGCCGTCCACCGGGCGGAATGTAGTCCATGATGACCGCGCCGCCGATGTCTTGCCTGACCGATGAAACGATCGCGGCGCTCACGAGTGGCGCGATCGACGCGGCGGAGCGAGATCTGGCGATCGCGCACCTCGCGGACTGTGAGGTCTGCCGCGCGCTCCTCGGAGACCTGCTCGCACAGCACGGCGAGGTTCCCACCACGATCGGTCGCTATCAGATCATCCGGTCGCTCGGCGCAGGCGGAATGGGCGTGGTGTTCCGCGCGCACGATCCGGTGCTGCGCCGCGACGTCGCCCTGAAGATGCTGCACGCGAAGCTCGCGACCACCGCACATCGCGAGCGCGTGCTCGAGGAGGCGCGCGCGCTCGCCCGGCTCTCGCATCCGTGCATCGTCCCCGTGTTCGATTGCGGCGATGCCGGCGACGAGATCTATGTCGCGATGGAGCTGATCGAGGGCGAGCCGCTC
>JBBRED010000349.1:0-9264 GCA_038203335.1 Haliangiales bacterium
AGTCCTCGAACCACGACTTGTGGTTCACGACCTCGTCGAGCTGCGCGTTCGCCGTCTTCTCGAACGTCGGGTTATCCGCGAGCTTCGCGAGCCGGCCGAGCAGGCGAAGCGCGCAGCCCTTGCGCTGGGCGGCGTCGTACGCGCGCGCGAGCTTGAGCGTGGCCTCCGCGTTGAACGGATCCTTCTCGAGCGCGTTGCCGTACTGCTGCACGCTATCGATCAGCAGATCCGTCTTGCTCTTGGCCTCGCTCGCCTTGTCGTACGAGCCGGTCGCGGTGTCGCCGCGCAGGACGGCGGCCTTGGATTGCGTCGTATCGCGCCGCGGCGGCTTCGGCGTGGAGACGACCTTGTAGTTGCAGTCCTCGATATAGGTCTTCGGCGCGGGCGGCGGAGGCGGCTGCTCGACGTGCTTGACGATGCCCGGGTTCTTTACCTTCTCGGGCTTGCCACCGTACATCGGCTGGCATGCACACAGCGCGAGCGTGGCCATCGCGAACAGCGTCTTCCCCATGCCCCCGATGGTAACCGCGGGCGGGCGCGGTTCAACTCCTTTCGTGGCAAGGTCGACCGATGCGCGGGAAGACCGTCGTGATCACCGGGGCGAGCTCGGGGATCGGCCTCGAGACCGCGCGGGCGCTCGCGGCGAAGGGCGCGGCCGTGACCATGGTCGTGCGCAGCCAGGAGCGCGGCGAAGCGGCGATCGCGAACATCCGGAGCGGTGTTCCGGATGCGCACATCGATCTCGTGCTCGCGGATCTGTACTCGCTCGCCGAGGTGCGCAGGGCAGGGGCCGAGCTGCGCGCGAAGCACCCCGTGATCGACGTGCTCGTCAACAACGCGGGGCTGATCCACCGCGCGCGCGAGCTCACGGTCGATGGCTACGAAAAGACGTTCGCGCTCAACCACCTCGCGGCGTTTCTGCTCACGTACGAGCTGCGCGCGCAGATCATCGGTCGCGTGGTGACGGTGTCGTCGGCGGGGCATCGCTACGCGCGCTTCGACTGGGATGATCTCGCGACGATGCGCACGTGGAAGGGCGAGATCGGGGTCTACGGCGCCTCGAAGCTGTGCAACATCTGGTTCGCGCGCGAGGCCTCGCGCCGGTTCGCCGCCGCGAGCGTCACGAGCAACTCGCTGCACCCGGGGCCGGTGGCGACGAGCTTCGGCCAGTCGGGCTCGTGGCTGTTCAAGTACGGCACGCGGATCGTGCGGCCGTTCCTCCTCACCGCATCCGAGGGCGCGCGTACCTCGGTCTATCTCGCGAGCTCGCCCGAGGTCGCGGGCGTCACCGGTGAGTACTTCGCGAAGTGCAAGGTCACGCAGCCCTCCGGCCGCGCCCGCGACGACGCGAGCGCTCGCCGGCTGTGGGAGCTGAGCGAGCGGCTGTGCGGCATCTCCTGGTCATAGCGCTCGTCGCGTGCTCCTCGCGCAAGGCGGAGGAGCCGCCGCCGCCACCCGCGCCGGCGATCCGCGTGTCGCCGAAGGGCGCGCTCTCGTCGGTGACCGCCGCCGACTACATCGGTCCCGCGGCGTGCGGCGAGTGTCACCCCGACGAGCACGCGCGCTGGTCGCAGAGCCTGCATCGCGTGATGAACCAGCAGGCCGACGCCGCGAATGCGATCGTCGGCGACTTCACGCACGCGGTGGTGCCGTACGCGGGCGGCGAGGCTCGGTTCGATCACGATCGCACCGGCTATACGATGACGCTCGCGCGCGCGGGGACCACGGTGCGCTATCGGATCACGCGCACGATCGGGCGCCGCGGACTGCAAGAATACGTCGGCACCCAGGAGCCGGGCGGCGTCGAGGTTCGACTTCCGTTCGCGTGGTGGCCACGGCGCGGCGGCTGGTTCCCGCAACCGTACTTCGATCCGTGGTTCGCGAAGGAGACTGACTTCGACGCGTACGCGCCGGTCACCGAGCCGTGGGCGGAGCGCTGTCCGTGGTGCCACAGCACGTATCCGTTCGCGCAGCGGATCGCGCGCGGCACCCAGCGCGCGGTCGGTCACGGGCTCGAGCAGTTCTTCACCGCGCCCGGCGGATCGGATCTCCTCGCGCTCGAACAACAGATCTCCACCGGCATCTCGTGCGAGAGCTGCCACCTCGGCGGCAAGGCGCATCAGGACGGTGCGCCGATCCACTTCGTCCCGCTCGGCGCGGACGCGCGGCCGGGGGCGCCGGTCGCGAGCACGTTCGCGGCGGAGCGCGCCACGCCGGCGATCGTCAACGCCGTGTGCGCGCAGTGTCACTCGGGGCCGTCGCCGCGGTTGCCTGATGGCACCGCGCTCCGCAACTCGAGCGAGGCGCTCGATCTCGCCGCATCGCCGTGCACCACCGCGCGCTGCGTGGACTGCCACGATCCGCATCGCGGCGGATCCGACGCGGCGCGCGCGATCGCCGCGTGCACGAACTGTCACTCGCAGTTCGCGCCGGCCGCCGCAGCGCGGGCACACAGTGGTCATTCCGACACCTCGTGTCTGGAGTGCCACATGCCACGCGTGGTGATGGGGATCGATCGCATCGTGCGCACGCACCGCATCGGCTCGCCCGGCGACCCGGAGATGATGTCGGCGGCCGCGCCGAACGCCTGCAACCTGTGTCACCTCGATCGCTCGATCGCGTGGACCGCGGACGAGTTGTGGCGCGGGTACGAGATCAAGCTCGCGACGCGGGGCTGGACCGCGTACGGCGATCTCGAGCGCCCGGTCGGTGAGGTCTGGCTCGCCAGCACGGAGCCGGCGATCCGCCTGCTCGCCGGTGCCGCGTACGCGCGGTCGCGGCTCGCCGCGTTCTCCCTGCCGATGCTGACCCAGGCGCTCGCCGATCCGCTGCCTCACCTCCGCGTGTGGGGACTGTTCGCGATCGAGGACGTGATCGGGCGAAAGGTTACACCCGCCGAGTACGACGCCCGGGCGCCCGCCGGCGTGCGCGCCAAGCAGGTCCAGGCACTGAAGCTGCGCTGAATCCGCACGTCGTGCGGTGGTGCCACGCCGGCGTAAACACTGGTTCATACGGCGGCGACCCTCGCGCGCCACTCACCGTGCTACTCGAAGATCTGTGAGTCCGCGCGCCAAGGCCAACGTTCTCCGGATCGCCATCGCGGCGGCCGTGGTGATCGGTGTGGTCGTCTATCTCAAGTCACGCGACACCGCAGCGACGACCACCGCACCCGCGACCGCGAGCGGCGGTATCGAGCGGCGCGGCCGCGGCGGCGGCGGCGGCGGCGAGGGCAACAGCGAGCGCACGGTGCCGGTCCAGGTCGCGGTCGCCGAGCGTGCGGACCTTCCGGTGTGGGTCGAGGGGCTCGGTACGGTCGCCGCGTTTCAGCAGGTCACCGTGCGCGCGCAGGTCGACGGTCGGCTCGACAAGGTGCTGTTCACCGAAGGCAAGGTGGTGAAGGCCGGCGAGCTGCTCGCGCAGATCGATCCGCGTCCGTACCTCGTGCAGCTCCACACCGCGCAGGGCGCGCTCGCGCGAGACAAGGCGCTGGCCGATGCGGCGCGCAAGAACTTCGAGCGCTACAAGGGCCTCGCGGGGCAGCAGCTCGTCGCGCAACAGCAGGTCGAGGAGATCGGCGCGCAGGTCGGTCAGTACGAGGGCTCGATCAAGATGGACCTCGCGCAGGTCGAGGCCGCGCAGCTGCAGCTCGACTACGCGCAGGTCAAGGCGCCGATCACCGGCATCACCGGCGTGCGCCTCGTGGATGCCGGGAACCTCGTGAAGGCGAGCGACACCACCGGCCTGGTCGTGATCACCGCGATCGATCCGGCCGCGGTGCTATTCACGATCCCGCAGGATCGGCTCCCCGCGATCGCCGCCGCGACCGCGAAGGGCGACGTCGTCGTCGAGGTGTGGAACCGCGATGGCTCGCAGAAGCTGTCGACCGGGACGCTCGCAGTGCTCGACAATCAGATCAACCAGACCACGTCCACGCTGCGCCTCAAGGCGCTCGTGCCGAACCCCACGCGCGCGCTGTGGCCCAACGCATTCGTGAAGGCGAAGATGCTCGTGGAGATCCGTCAGGGCGCGCTGCTGATCCCCGCGGTCGCCGTGCAGCGCGGTCCACAGGGCACGTTCGTGTACATCGTCGGCGCCGACAAGACCGCACAGATGAAGCCGGTCACCGTGGGCCTCATCACCGGCGGGCGCGCCGTGATCGAGAAGGGCCTCGACGGTGGCGAGCAGGTCGTGACCGAGGGCCAGAACCAGCTGCGGCCGGGCGGCAAGGTCGAGCCGATCAAGCCGAATGACAAGGCGAAGCCCGGCGAGCAGAAGCCCGCCCGCGTCGAGAAGCACGGCGACGCGTCGGAAGCACCGCGCAGCGGCTCGGCAGCGGGGCCGACCGCGTCGAACACACCCGCGAAGCCGTGAGTGCCGAGGCGCCCGGCTCGTCGCCGGGGCCGAGCATCTCCGAGCCATTCATTCGACGGCCGGTGGCGACGACGTTGTTGATGCTGGGCCTCCTGCTCGCCGGCATCACCGCCTATCGCCAGCTCCCGGTCGCCGCCCTGCCGCAGGTCGACTATCCGACCATCGTGATCGCCACGCAGCTCCCCGGGGCCAGCGCGGAGACGATGGCCTCGGCGGTGACCACGCCGCTCGAGCGCCAGCTCGGTCAGGTGCCGTCGATCACCCAGATGACGTCGGTGTCGAGCTTCGGTAGCTCGCAGATCACGATCCAGTTCTCGCTGGATCGCGACATCGATGCGGCCGAGCAGGACATCCAGGCGGCGATCAACGCCGCGACGAACCTCTTGCCGCGCACGCTGCCCGCGCCGCCGACGTACTCGAAGTCGAACCCCGCCGACCAGCCGATCCTCACGCTCGCGGTCAGCTCCGACACGCTGCTGCTGCCCGCGGTCACGGACTTCGCGGACTCCGTGCTCGCCCAGAAGATCAGCCAGGTCTCCGGCGTCGGAATCGTCACGATCGGCGGCGGTCAGAAGCCCGCCGTGCGCGTGCAGGTGGATCCGGTCGCCCTCGCCGGCACCGAGCTCACGCTCGAGGAGGTCCGCCTTGCGATCGCGGCCGCGAACGTCAACCAGCCGAAGGGCAACCTCGATGGCCCGCGGCAGGACTACGCGCTCGCCACGAACGACCAGCTCGGCGACGCCGCCACGTTCCACCCACTGATCATCGCGTACAAGAACGGCGCGCCGGTCCGCCTCGGCGACGTGGCGAACGTCATCGACGGCGTCGAGAACTCGCAGCTCGCGGGGTGGGCGGGCGCGAAGCGCGCGATCATCCTCAACGTCCAGCGCCAGCCGGGCGCGAACATCATCGACGTCACCGACGACATCAAGGCGCTGCTGCCGCAACTCAAGGCCTCGATGCCGCAGGCGATCGATGTGCACATCCTCGCGGATCGCACCGAGACCGTGCGCGCCTCGGTGCACGACGTCCAGTTCACGCTGATCCTGACCATCCTCCTCGTCGTGGCGGTGATCTACCTGTTTCTCGGCAGCATCCGCGCGACCATCATCCCCGGCGTCGCGGTGCCGCTCGCCCTGATCGGTACGTTCGCCGTGATGAAGCTGTTCGGCTACTCGCTGAACAACCTGTCGTTGATGGCGCTCACGATCTCCACGGGCTTCGTGGTCGACGACGCGATCGTCATGGTCGAGAACGTGTCGCGCTTCATCGAGGCAGGCGAGAAGCCGTTCGAGGCGGCGCTCAAGGGCGCGAAGCAGATCGGCTTCACGATCGTGTCGCTCACCGTGTCGCTGATCGCGGTGCTCATCCCGCTGTTGTTCATGGGCGGCTTGATCGGCCGGTTGTTCCGCGAGTTCGCGGTCACGCTCGCGATCGCCATCGGCATCTCCGCCGTGCTGTCGCTGACGCTGACCGCGATGATGTGCGCCTGGATCTTGAGGCCCGCGTCGGAGCACACCCCGGGCCTCATCGCGCGCACGTTCGATCGCGGGTTCTCTGCGGTCACCCGATTCTACTCGGCGACGCTCGCGACGATCCTGCGCCACAAGTTCGCCACACTGATGGTGACGATCGGCACCGCGGTGATCACCGGCGTGCTCGCGCTCGCGGTTCCCAAAGGGTTCTTCCCCCTCGAGGACACCGGCATGATCGTCGGCGTCTCCGAGGCGTCGCCGGATGTCGCGTTCGGGAAGATGATGGAGCGCCAGCAGGCGCTGGCAGACGTGCTGCTCTCGGATCCCGACATCGCCAGCGTGTCGTCCGCGATCGGTGCCGATGGCACGAACCCGTCGCTCAACGTGGGGCGGTTCCAGATCGCGCTGCGCCCGCACGATGATCGCGACGCGAGCGTCACCGAGATCATCGAGCGCCTGCGGCCGAAGCTCGACCAGGTCCACGGCATCGACCTCTACTTGCTGCCGATCCAGGACCTGCAGGTCGACGCGCGGCTATCACGCACGCAGTACCAGTACACGATCGAGGATCCCGACGCTGACGAGCTCGAGCAGTGGACGCCGCGCCTGCTCGAAGCGATGCGCGCGCTCCCGGAGCTACGCGACGTAGCCTCCGATCAGCAGGCCAAGGGCCTCGAGATGCACCTGACGATCGACCGCGACAGCGCGGCCCGGCTCGGCGTGTCCACACAGGTGCTCGACGACACGCTGTACGACGCGTTCGGCCAGCGCATCGTCTCGACCACGTTCACCCAGCTCAACCAGTACCGCGTGATCCTCGAGGTTCGTCCCGAGGACCGCGACTCGCCGGACTCGCTCGAGCGGATCTACGTGCGCACCAGCGCCGGTGCGCCGGTGGCGCTGTCCTCGATCGCGCACTTCGAGCCGCGCTCGGCACCGCTCTCGATCGCCCACCAGGGCCAGTTCCCCGCGGTCACGCTGTCGTTCAACACCGCGGCGGGGGTGTCGCTCGGCGATGCGGTCGCGGCGATCGAGGCCGCGTCGAAGCGGCTCGATCCTCCGCCCGCGATGCGGGCCGAGTTCACCGGTGCGGCGCAGGCGTTCCGCGAGTCGCTGTCGTCGCAGTGGTTCCTCGTGCTCGCTGCGCTGATCACCGTCTACATCGTGCTCGGCGTCCTCTACGAGAGCTACATTCACCCGATCACCATCCTCTCCACGCTGCCGTCGGCGGGCGTCGGTGCGATCCTCGCGCTGTACATCGTGGGCAAGCCGTTCGACGTGATCGCGTTGATCGGCATCGTGCTGCTGATCGGCATCGTCCAGAAGAACGCGATCATGATGATCGACTTCGCTCTCGAGGCGGAGCGCACCGAAGGGCTGTCGCCGGAGGAGTCGATCGCGAAGGCGGCGAAGCTGCGGTTCCGGCCGATCATGATGACCACCATGGCCGCGCTGCTCGGCGGCCTGCCGCTCGCCCTGGGGAGCGGCACCGGCAGCGAGCTGCGGTTCCCGCTCGGCGTGACCATCGTCGGCGGTCTGCTGCTGTCGCAGCTCCTCACGCTCTACACGACTCCCGTCGTCTACCTCTACATGGAGCGCCTCGGGCGCAAGCTCGGGCTGATCAAGACGGCGGCGAAGGAACCGGCGCCGTGAACATCTCGGCGCCGTTCATCAAGCGCCCGATCGGCACCTGGCTGCTCGCGGCGGCGCTCCTGATGGCGGGCGCGGTCGCGTTCATGAACCTCCCGGTGGCGCCGCTGCCGCGCGTGGACATCCCGACCATCAACGTGTCGGCGAGCCTTCCCGGCGGGAGCCCGAGCACGATGGCCACCGCGGTCGCGATGCCGCTCGAGCGAAGGTTCGGCCGGATCGCCGGCGTCACGGAGATCACGTCGCAGAGCTCGCTCGGCACCACGAGCATCACCGTGCAGTTCGATCTCGATCGTAACCAGGAGTCCGCGGCGCGCGAGATCCAGGCGGCGATCCAGGCCGCCGGCGGCGATCTCCCCGCGAACCTGCCGAGCCGGCCGCGCTACCGCAAGGTCAACCCCTCGGACTCGCCGATCTTGATCCTCGCGCTGCGCTCGAAGTCGCTCACGCTGCCCCAGGTGTTCGAGGCCGCGAACACGGTGCTCGCGCAGAAGATCTCCCAGGTCCCCGGCGTCGGCCAGGTCGGCGTCGGCGGCGGCGTGCAGCCCGCGGTGCGCGTGCGCGTGGACCCCGCAAACCTCGCCGGCCTCGGCATGAGCATGGAGGACGTTCGCACCTCGCTGGCGGCCGCCACCGCGAACTCGCCGAAGGGCGGGGTGGGCGAGGCGCAGTGGCATGCGATCTCCGTCGACGATCAGCTCCTCGATGCCGACGCGTGGAAGGACGTGATCGTGCGGTGGTCGGGTGGCGAGGGCTGGGCGGGCGGCGGCATCAAGCTCGGCGACATCGCGACCGTGACCGACGACGTCGAGAACCAGAACGTCGCCGGCTGGTACGACGGCGAGCGCGTGGTCTCGATCATCGTGCGCCGCGAGCCGGGCGCGAACATCCTCGACGTGATCAACGACGTGAAGGCGCTGCTGCCGGAGCTGACGAAGTCGATCTCGCCCGCGATCGAGGTCGAGGTGGCGCTCGATCGCGCCGGCACCATCCGCGCCTCCGTACACGACGTGGAGCGCTCGCTCCTGATCTCGATCCTGCTCGTCACCGCGGTGGTGTTCGTGTTCCTGCGCTCGGGGCGGGCCACCGCGATCCCCGCGGTCGCCGTGCCGCTGTCGCTGATCGCCACGTTCGGTGTGATGTACCTGCTCGACTACTCGATCGACAACCTGTCGCTGATGGCGCTGACCATCGCCACCGGGTTCGTCGTCGACGACGCGATCGTGGTGACCGAGAACATCACGCGCTACCTCGAGCAGGGGAAGTCGCCGCGCGAGGCGGCGTTGCTCGGCGCGAAGCAGATCGGCTTCACGGTCATCAGCATCACCGCGTCGCTGCTCGCGGTGTTCATCCCGCTGCTGTTCATGGGCGGCGTCGTCGGCAAGGTGTTCAAGGAGTTCGCGGTCGTGCTCGCCGTGTCGATCACGATCTCCGCCGTGATCTCGCTGACCCTGACCCCGATGATGTGCTCGGAGCTGCTTCGCCCGCACACCGGAACGCCGGGGCGGATCGGTCGCATCCTCGACGGCGGGCTCAGCGCGCTCGTTCGCGGGTACGGCCGCGTGCTCCACCTCGTCCTCCGGCACCGCATCGTCGTCGGGTTCGTCACGATCGCCACCGTGGCGACCACCGTGTGGCTGTACACGCAGATTCCCTCCGGCCTGTTCCCGCAGCAGGACACCGGCATGCTGATCGGGCGCACCGACGGTCCGCAGGACATCTCGTTCACGGCGATGAAGGAGCGCCAGGAGCAGTTGTCCGCGGTGGT
>JBBRED010000350.1:0-9263 GCA_038203335.1 Haliangiales bacterium
GACGCAGGGTTCTGCCAGAGATCACCCCTGGGCGTCAAGCCGGGCGCCCGAACAGTCGATCGAGGAGGATCGCTCCGGCGCTGCGAACCGAGAGATGGTTCCAGTCCGAGGCGCCCTCGATCGGCGCAAGCAGGCGAGATACAGAGGGAATCAGGTGATCCGCGAGGCCCCAACCGGTGCCGAGCAGAATCAGCAAGGGCTCGGGCCGAAGTGACGCCTCGGCGAGCAGCTGCTCCGGAGTCCGGCGCTCGGCGGCCGGAAACGAGTCCGCGCGCGCGCTGGTCGCGACCACGATCGGCGCGGTGCCGTACTCCGCGGTGAGCTCGGCGATCACGGTGTCGACCGCGTCCGCGGTGCGGATCAGCGCCATGGCGCCCTCGCGCGAACCGCTGGGCGGCGGGCGACGCTTGAGCGAGCCCTGATCCTCGAGCCACAGGTGCGCGATGTGCTCGGCCTTCTCTCGCTGCGACGTGATCGGAGTGACGATGTGATACGCGGCGAGGCCGTAGGTCATCGTCGAGCGCGCGAGATCGTGGATGTCGAAGTTCGTCAGCGACGTGGTGACCAGCGCGCCGGTGCGATCGGTGACCGGGTGATGCACGAGCGCGAGGTGCGTGCGCTGCGCGAGCGCCGGAGGCATCAGCTTCGCGTCAGCCTTGGTCGGGCGGACCCGGCGAAACAGATCGGGCCGGCGCTGCGCGGTGCGCACGAGCGCCTGCTGGCGGCGCCACGCGGCGATCTTCGCATGGTTTCCGGACTGCAACACCTCGGGGACCTCGCGCTCGCCGAGCTTCGCGGGGCGCGTGTAGTGTGGGTACTCGAGGAGGCCGGCGGAGTGCGATTCCTCGTCGGCGGAGGTCGGCTCGCCGAGCACGCCGGGCACGAGGCGCGCGCACGCATCGATGATCACGAGCGCGCCGAGCTCGCCGCCGGAGAGTACGTAGTCGCCGAGCGAGACCTCCTCGTCGATCGCGGCCTCGATCACGCGCTCGTCGATGCCCTCGTAGCGACCGCATACGAGGACGAGGTGCGGCAGCTGCGCGAGCTCCTTCACGCGCGCCTGGGTCAACGGTGCGCCGGCGGGCGACAGGAGGATCCGGCGCGCCGGGGGATCGCCGGCGGCGGTGGCGATCGCGGCGAGCAGCGGCTCGGGCTTCATCACCATGCCGGGCCCGCCGCCGTACGGCGTGTCGTCGACGGTGCGATGGCGATCGCTCGTGAAGTCGCGCGGGTTCACGGTCCCCACCGTGATGATGCCCGCCTCGCGCGCGCGACCGACCACACCGGCGGTCAGCGCCGGCTCGATGAGCTCGGGCAAGATGGTGACGACGGTGAACTTCACCGCGTCGTGACCTTGTTCTCGGGGATGCCCTCGGGTGGATCGATGGAGACCACTCCACCGGCGATGTCGATGTTCGTGACGAACTGGTCGACCAGCGGCAGCATGCGCTCGATCGCGCCGTCGTGGATGACGAGGAGATCCTGCGCCGAGCCGAGCTCGATCGCGGCGATCGTCCCCCACTCGCGGCCGTCGGGGAGCACGACCTTGCAGCCGATCAGATCGTCGAGCAGGACCTCGTCCTCGTCGAGCTCGAGCGCATCCCGGTCGACCTCGACGATCTGCCCCTTGAGCAGCTCGGCGTCGTTGCGCGTCGCCACGCCCTCGAGCGCGACGATCCAGCCGCGGTGCGGCGTGCCGCGGGCCAGCGTGATCGTCTTCTCGACGCCACCGACCCACATCTTCGTCACCTGGCCGAGGATCTCGGAGTCGGGATCGTGCGTGTGCACGATGACCTCACCGCGAATGCCATGGGCACGCGCGATTCCGCCGATCTCGAGCCGGGGGTTCCCACGCATCGTGGGCGCCGGCTTATTCGAGGATCTCGACCAGCGTCCGCTTGCGCGAGCGCGGGGCGCAGGCCTGGACGACCGTGCGCAGGGCGCGCGCGGTCTTGCCGCCGCGGCCGATGACCTTGCCGAGATCGACTTCCGCGACCTCGAGCTCGTACACGTTCGCCTGGCGCTCTTCGACGAGCTCCACGCGAACCTCGTCGGGCTTGTCGACGAGATTGACCGCCATGTAGCGGATCAGCTCGGCGACGTCGGGCGAGACGGCCTGCGGCCGATTTCCGCCGCGATCGTCGTCGCGATCGTCGTCGTTTTCGTCGGCCATCTCAGGCCGGCTTCGCCGCCGTACGGGCGGTGCGACGGATGATCGCGGCGAGCGTACCGCTCGGCTGCGCGCCAACCTTGACCCACTTGTCGAAGCGCTCGTTGTCGAGCTTCAGGGTCTTGGTGATCGGGTGATAAGTGCCAAGGAGCTCGATGAAGCGACCGTCGCGAGCGCAGCGCTTGTCAGCGGCAACGATCCGATAGAACGGGGACTTCTTCTTACCCTGGCGTGAAAAGCGAATCGCAACGGACATGGGATCCTTGGAGCTAAGAGCGCGGCAATCTACCCAGGCGTCCCC
Source organism: Haliangiales bacterium (assembly GCA_038203335.1). Classification (GTDB taxonomy): domain Bacteria; phylum Myxococcota_A; class Polyangia; order Haliangiales; family Haliangiaceae; genus JABFXX01. The sequence continues at coordinate 2,472 of JBBRED010000350.1, forward strand.
CCCCTGTCAACGTGCTATATGGGCTGCCATGTCTCGCCGGCTTGGGCTCGTGGCCGCGCTCGCGGCAACGGCTTGTTGCTCGAAATCTGAAGTAAAAGGCGGCGGAACGGCGCAGGGGCCCAACGGACCCGGGTTCACGCTGATCGCGCTGGCAGAGATGCGCGGCCAGATCGGGCCCTGCGGCTGCACCAGCGACCCGCTGGGGGATATCTCGCGGACCGCGAAGCTGGTCGAGGCCGCCCGGGCCGCGGGACCGGTGCTGGTCGTCGATGCCGGGTCCCTCCTCTACTCCAAGGCGCCGGTGCCCGATCACCTGGCGGCCCAGGAGGAGCTCAAGGCCGACCTGCTCCTGAAGACATACAAGGAGAAGCTGCAGGTCGGGGCGATCGGGCTCGGGCCCGCGGACCTGCCGAAGGGCCCGGACCACGTGAGGGTGCCGCGGCAGGCGGTGAACCTGCCGGCCGATTCGACCTATCCGGTCGAGGCGCCGCACATCATCGAGGTCGGCGGGACCAAGGTCGGCGTGTTCGGCGTGATCGCGCTCGACGCGATGCCGGTCATCAAGATCTCCGATCCGGCGGCGGCGGGGAAGGCCGCGATCGCGAAGCTGCGCGGCGATGGAGCACAGGTCGTGGTGGCGCTGGTACAGGCGTCGTCGAAGAAGGATGCCGTGCAGCTCGTGCGCGACCTGCCGGGCGTCGACGTGGCGGTCGCGGGGCTCGGCCTCGAGGCACCCGAGCCCGAGCGCGTGGAGACCGAGGCGACGAAGGTCGGCGATGCGTGGATGGTGATCCCCGCGAACCGCGGCCAGGTGATCTCGCGGCTCGAGGTCGCGTACCGCGGGCCCGGCCCGCTCGTCGATGCGGGTGGCGCGGCGGCGGCGAAGGAGAAGATCGCGTACCTCGATCGGCAGATCGCGAAGCTCGACGTCGATCTCAAGGCGATGGATGCCGACCCGAGCGCGGACAAGGCGTTCGTGAAGCAGAAGCACGACGAGCACGCCCAGTACGCGAAGCAGCGCGCGGACCTCGTCGCCAATCCGGTGCAGAAACCGGCGAGCGGGAGCTACTTCACGCTCGAGCAGGTGAGGATCGGAAAGGCGCTCGCGTGCGATGTCGAGGTGCAGAGCTTCGTCACCGGGTACTACCGCGCCTCCGGCGAGGTCAACGTGAAGGCGGCCGCCGGTCGACCGCCGCCGGATGCGAAGGGCGGCGCGACGTACGTGGGCAGCGAGACCTGCGACGACTGCCACTCCGATGCGGTGACGTTCTGGAAGGGCACGCGACACGCGCACGCGTGGCAGACGCTCGTCGAGCGCGGACAGCAGTTCGACTTCGATTGCATCGGTTGCCACGTCACGGGCTGGGAGAAGCCGGGCGGCTCGAACCTCGCGAACAATGACAAGCTGCGCGACGTGCAGTGCGAGACCTGCCACGGGCCGGCCTCGATCCATGTCGCGAAGGGCGGCGAGGAGCGGCCGTCGTCGATCGTGCGCAATCCGCCCGAGAACCTGTGCGCCACGCAGTGCCACACCAAGGAGCACTCCGACACGTTCCAGCGCGAAGCCTATCTGCGCGACATCCTCGGGCCCGGTCACGGCCCCGACATGCGCAAGACGGTCGGCGACGGCCCCACCGGTGCGCAGCTGCGCAAGGTGGCGCTCGACAAGGCGGGACGGAGTCTGGGGGCTGGGTGCGTGCGCTGAGACCAGCGTACGTCGTCTGGTTGTTCCTGGTGATCGCAGCGTGCTCGCACAGCGCGGCGCCCAAGCGCACTGCGGCGGGGGGCGGGCGTTCGGGCGTCCAGGACGGCATGGCGAGCTGGTACGGCGGCAGCCTGCATGGTGGGCCCACGGCGTCAGGCGAGCGGTTCGACAAGAACGCGATGACCGCGGCGCACCGCACGCTGCCGATGAACACGCGCGTACGCGTGACCAGCAAGCGCAACGGCCGCACCGTCGAGGTGCGGATCAACGATCGCGGCCCGTACGGCAAGGGCCGCATCATCGATCTCTCGGAGGCGGCGGCGAAGCGGCTCGACATGATCGAGGCCGGCGTAGTGCCGGTGCGCGTCGAGGTGATCCGGTGACCTTGATCGAGGTCGAGAAGCTGACGAAGCGCTACGGCGCGATCACGGCGCTCGCCGGGATCGACGGGACGATCGATGGAAACATCATCGGGTTGCTCGGGCCGAACGGCGCCGGCAAGTCGACGCTGCTAAAGGCGCTGCTCGGCCTGATCCCGTTCGCGGGCAAGGCGACCGTGCTCGGGCTCGATGCCGGGACCAAGGGCGCGGAGATCCGTGATCGCGTCGGGTACATGCCGGAGCAGGAGCAGTTCATCGTGGGGATGAGCGCGGTCGAGCTGTGCACGTACGCGGGCGAGCTCTCCGGCCTGCCACGCACCGAGGCGATGCAGCGCGCGCACGCAGCGCTGTACTACGCGGGCCTCGAGGAGAAGCGCTACCAGCCGATCGAGGGCTACTCGACCGGCATGAAGCAGCGCGTGAAGCTCGCGCAGGCGCTGGTCCACGATCCCGAGCTGCTGTTCCTCGACGAACCGACGAACGGGCTCGATCCGCGATCGCGCGACGAGATGCTCGAGCTGATCACCGACCTGCCCGGGCGGCGGAACTGCGCGATCGTGCTGTCGACGCACCTGCTCCCCGACGTGGAGCGGGTCTGCGACCACGCCGTGATCATGCACCAGGGGCGGATCCGGTTCGTCGGCTCGATCGACGAGCTCCGCGGCGCGCGCGGGCGCGATACCGAGATCCTCGTCGAGGTGAAGGCCGATGCGGCGAAGCTCGCCCGGGTGATGACGGCGGCCGGAGCGACGTGCAACGTGGTGTCCCCCGTCTCGCTCGCGGTGAGCCTGCCCGAGAGCGCGACCAACGACCTTCTGTTCCGGACCGCGCGCGAGGCCGGGCTACAGATCCGTGGGATCGGCGTCCGGCGCGAGACCGTGGAGGCCGCGTTCCTGCGCGTGATCGGCGAAGTGCCTGCGCCGGTGGTGGCGCCGTGAGCGAGCCCGCGACCGGCACGATCCACGACCTCGGCTACAAGCGCTACGGCGGCGCGCGGCGGTCCGCGGCGACCCGATGGCTCGTGATCATGCGCAACCAGATCGCCGCCGGGTGGAAGACCTGGTGGCGGTTCAAGGCCAGCCTCGGCCTCGCGGTGCTGACCACGTTCATCGCGGGCGGCGTGATGTTCATCCTGCGCGACAAGGTGGTCCGCGACTTCGCGGGGCAGTTCGCGTCCACCATGGCCGATGCGGCGCTGCCGAAATCGATCGAGTGGTACACGCGCGCGGCGTTCCTCGTGTCGCTCACCGTGGGCGCGCGCGTGATCGCGGGCGACGTCCAGAGCGGCGCGTTCACGTTCTACTTCGCGCGCTCGGTCCGGCCGCGCGACTACGTGCTCGGCAAGCTCGGCGGCATGGTCGTGCTGATGTCGTTCATCATGCTCGCCGGGCCGCTCACCCTCGCGCTCGCGCGGCTCGGGCTCTCGGAGAACACCGAGCAGCTCGTCGCCTCGCTGCCGCTGATCCCGAAGGCGATCTCGATCGGCCTGCTCGGCACCATCGTGTTCGCGAGCGTGCCCCTCGCGTTCTCGTCGCTGTTCGACAACGTGCGCTACGCGATGGCGCTGTGGGCCGCGTACTACCTCGTGTTCGGCCTGATGGTGAGCCTGCTCGGCCGCGCGAGCGGGAGCTGGATCGGCGCGCTCGATCTCGCGACCGCGCTCGAGGCCGTGGCCATGCACCTGTTCGATCTCCATCTGTTCCGCGGGCGCGCCGGCACCGTTCCGTACGACGCTGCTCTCGCCTCGCTGCTGATCCACGCCGCCGGCGCGGTCGTCATCCTCGGCTGGCAGATCCGCCGCGCCTACGGCTCGGGCGTGGGAGGTGCCGGATGACGGCGACGAACGTCGTCCAGGTCGACAACTGCAGCAAGTGGTACGGCCACGTGCTCGGCATCTCCGACGTGACCTGGACCCTGCGCGGCGGCATCGTCGGCCTGCTCGGCCCCAACGGCGCCGGCAAGTCCACGCTGATGAAGCTGATGGCGGGCCTCCTCCGTCCGTCGCGCGGCAGCCTCGCCGTCTACGGCAAGAACCCGTTCGAGGACGTCGCGGTGCGGCGGCGGATCGGCTACGCGCCCGAGCACGAGAAGACCTGGGACGAGCTGACCGCGCTCGAGCTCGTCACCGTGATGGCGAAGCTAGCCGGCGTGCCCGCGAACCGCGCGACCACGGAGGCGAAGGACGCGATCGCGCAGATGGGCATGACCGAGGCAATGAACCGTCGGGTGAAGGGCTTCTCGAAGGGCATGCGGCAGCGCACCAAGCTCGCGACCGCGATCGCCCACGATCCCGACTTCATCCTGCTCGACGAGCCCCTCACCGGCGTGGATCCGATCGCCCGCGTCGACATCGTGGAGCGCATCCGCAAGCTCGCCGACGCCGGCAAGACCATCGTGGTCTCGAGCCACGTGCTCTACGAGATCGAGGCCCTCACCTCGGAGATCGTCGTCATCTACCGCGGCCAGGTCCTCGCCGAGGGCAACGTCTACGAGATCCGGAAGCTGATCGATCGCCACCCCCACCGCATTCGCATCGAGTGCGATCAGCCGCGCCAGGTCGCGGCCGCCCTGGCCACCGCGGACCACGTGGCGCGCATCGTGTTCGAGCGCCACGGCATCCTGATCGAGACCCGCGATCCCGACCGCTGCTACGACCAGCTCGCCGCGGCCGTCCTCGACAACAACATCGCCGTCTCCGCGCTGACCTCGCCCGACAACAACCTCGGCGCCGTGTTCGACTACCTCACCGGCAACGACCAGGGGCGGCGATGAGCGACCACGCGGTCCCCACGGCCCTGGGCAGCACCCTCACGATGGCGAGCCTGACCCTCAAGCGCCTGCTGCGCGGCCGCGCCGTCTACGTGGCCCTCGTGATCGCCTTCCTGCCCGTCGCCTACGTGCTGGTCTCGGGCAGCGTGCACAACCAACCCGGCGAGGAGGTCTTCGTGTTCGAGGTCCTCGTGTCGTCCGTCCTCGCGCCGATGTTCGTGGCGTCCTCGATCGGCGAGGAGATCGAAGACCGGACCACCACCTACCTCTGGTCGCGCCCGATCCCGCGCTGGTCGATCGTGGCCGGCAAGCTGCTCGCCCTCGTCCCGATCACGATCGCCATCGTGCTGGTGAGCTGGGCCCTCTCGTCGCAGATCGCGTGGCACACGCTGCCGCCGCTACGCCCGTGCGCCGCGCTCGCACTGGGCGTCGCCGTGCTCTCGATCGTGTCCTCGGGCATCGCGGCCCTCGCCCCGCGCCACGGCATGGCGCTGACCATCTGCTACATCCTGTTCTTCGACTCGCCCCTCGGCGTCCTGCCCGCGACCCTCGCCCAGCTCTCGGTCACCCACCAGATCCGCGCCCTCTCCGGCCTGTTCCCGACCGACGCCGGCACCACGACGCCGCTGCTCGCCCTCGGCATCCTGTCGCTGGTCTACGGCACCCTCGCCGCCCTGCGGATCCGCCGCATCGAGGCGTGACGCCCGCGTGTCCGGCAAAGGGGACGCTTTCAACTTGGACAACGTGCGATCGCCAAGCTCGCGAATCTCCGTCGAGCGACGCGAGCTCGGGCAGTGGTTCACGGCGGCCCCCGTCGCGCGGCTCGCGCTCGCAGCGGCGGGAGTGTCCGGCGCGACGACACGCGTGCTCGATCCGATGTGCGGCGACGGGGCGTTTCTCGCGGCGGCGCGCGAGGCTGGCTTCACGGCATTGACCGGCGTGGAGATCGATCCCGCGGCGGCCGACCGCGCGGCCACGATCGAAGGAGCCGCGATCACGCGCGGCGATGCGCTGGCGCCAGAGCTGGTCGAGCGGCTCGGAACGTTCGACCTCGTGATCGGTAATCCACCGTACGTGCGGGCCGGTCGCGTGGATCCCGAGGTGCGGCGCGCGCGGGCGAAGGCGATCGCACACGACTGGCCCGAGCTGCCGCGCGATGTGATCGACGTGCTCGCGCGGCACGCCGACCTGGCCGCGACGTGCTTGCTGCGCGCGCTGCGCTTCGTGCGGCCGGGCGGAACGCTCGCGCTCGTCGTCTCGACCGCGCTGCTCGATGCCGACGGGGCGAGCGCCCTGTGGAGCGCGATCGAGCGCGTCGCCGCCGTGCGAGCGTTGATCACCGCCCCTGGCGAGCGCTGGTTCGCCGAGGCGGCGGTCAATCCGATGCTGCTCGTCGCCGAGCGCCACACGGGGACCGCGGTCGCGCATGCGCCGCGCTTGTTGCGGCTAACCGCCCCGACGGAGATCGCCGCGCGCACGCCCGGATTGGACGCGATCGCCGCGCATGCCGATGAACGGCGCGCCGACTCGCCTGCGGGCTGGGGCGCCGCGTTGCGTGCGCCACCCGCGTGGTTCGCGTGGCGCGCGGCCGCTGGCGATGCGGTGGTGCCGCTGCGCGAGCTCGCCGAGGTGCGCCGCGGCCTGACCACCGGTGCGAATCACGTGTTCTACCTGCGCCGCGATCTCGCGAACCGCGAGCGGCTCGAGCCCGCCCGACGCAGGTGTCAGCGCCTCGGGGAGCGCGCCTTCGCCGGCTCGCGGCTGGACGAGCCGCTGCCACAGCTCGCGCCGGGAGATCGCATCGCCCTCGTCGAGCTCGAGATGCCCCGTCACCTCGAGCAGCCGCCCTACCGCCGCGGCCCGCTCGATGTACCGACTCATCCAGAACACATCCTCGGCAACACGACAGAGCATCGCCATCTCAGCCCCCTCCTCCCG